>DASZYY010000218.1:0-7747 GCA_035545175.1 Mycobacteriales bacterium | reverse complement strand
CTCTTCCGCCGCCAGCGAGTCACCGCCGAGCTCGAAGAAGTCATCATGCAGGCCCACCTCGGCGACGCCGAGCGTCGCCTTCCAGACGTCGCCGATGATGAGCTCCCAGATGGTGCCCGGCGGTTCGAACGGCGTGCTGGTTGCCGGGATCGGCAGCGCGGCGCGATCGGCCTTGCCGCGTTCGTTGCGCGGCAGGTCCGCGACCGGGATGACCAGGTCGGGCACCATGAACGCGGGAAGCCGGTCCCGCAGCCGCTGACGGACTCGTGCCGGACTTTCCGACCTGCCCTCGTCGAAGACGACGTACGCCGCGAGGCGGGTGACGCCCGGGCGGTGCTCATGGCCGACCACGACCGCGTCGCGGACGTTGGCCAACCGCAGGAGCTCTGCCTCGACTTCGGCCGGCTCGACGCGGTAGCCGTTGACCTTCACCGTCAGCCCTAGCCGACCGGTCAGCTCAAGGCCTCCGTCGGGACGGCGGCGGACCCGGTCTGAGGTGTGCACCGCAGGGTCGCTTCCCGCCAGCCGGAACGTCTCCGCGGTCGCCTCCGGGTCGCCCCAGTAGCCCGTTGCCATGAACGGCGAGGCGAGGACGAGACGCTCGTCGCGCGCCTCGGGATCGAGGACGAGGCGCTTGTCCGGCATCAGCTGACCGACCGGAACGGTCGCCGCCTCGTCCAGCAGCTGCGGGTCTATCGGTTGGGCGGCCACCAGCCCGGTCTCCGAGGAACCGTAGACGTTCACCAGCCGGCCGTGCGCCGGAAGCACCTCGAGCAGGCTTCGCGCGCTGGCGGCCGGCAGCCGCTCTCCGGTGCACAGCACCAGGCGCAGTGACGGCGGCAGTGCCCGGTCTCGCGGGGCGTGCGTGGCGAGGGCGACCAGCAGGCTGGGAGTTCCGACCAGAACCGTGGGATCGCCATCGAGCAGGCGTGCCGTGCCCTGCGTGCGCGGATCCCGCAGATCCACCGCCGCGCCTGACAGCAACGCCCCGAAGCAGGCACCGAACCCGCCCGCGTAGGCGAGTGGCAGCGGTACCGCCACGACGTCGCCCGGCCTCGACCAGTCGGCGTCGCGGCGCAGCCAGGCGTCGTGTACCAGGAACCGATGCGAGTAGACCACCCCGCGTGGCGCTCCGGTCGACCCGGAGGTGAAGACGACCTGTGCGGTCGCGTCGGGACCGACGGTACGGTGACGGCCGTTAGTCGTGCCTTGCCAGTCGAGCTGCCCGAGCTCGACGACCTGTCCGACCCCGGACGAGCGCGCGACTGTCACCAGGTCGGGAGCGGCGAGGCAGATCCCGGCACCGCTGAGCCGCACCAGCCGGTGCAGCCGATCCGACGGCGTAGCCGGATCGAGAACCACGACGACCCGCCCGGACATCCAGACACCGAGCACGGCGGCGATCGCCCGCGCATCGTGCTCGGCGAGCACGACGACGACGTCGTCCGACGGGCCGCGGGCGGTGTCGGAGCCCAACGCCATCGCGACCACGTCGGCTGCGTGGTCGAGCTGGTCGAAGGTGATGCTCCCTGCTGCGTCGGTCACCGCCACTTCGGGTCCGTGGGCGGCGACAACCGCGGTCCAGCGGTCGACGGTCGATCCGTCGAAGGCTGCACGAGGGAACGGCGCGGGATCCCCCCGAAGGCCGTTGCTCATCGCTCCAGACAGAACTCGCTGATCGGGTAGCCGACGTGCCGGTCCGCCGTCGGGAGGTACCCGAGGACCTTGTCTCCCGCCGAGAGCTCCGTCGAGTTCAGTACGGCGCCGCCGGGGCCGAGCACGCGTACGTGCCAGTCGTCCTGGACGATCAGGTTCACTTCCGTTCCGTCAGCGGCGACCGCATCGAGCTTGAGCAACGGACGCGTCTCGATCTTCACCCGGCCGACGGTGAGCAGCCGGGCTGCGCCGAAGATGTCGACGGCCAGCACCTTGCGTCCCGCCTCGAGCTCGCTGAGGTAGCAGGTGCGGGCGTCGCTCGCGAGGGTGTAGGAGTGCAGGGCTCCGGCGTTGATCCGGAACGGCCGGGTCGGCATGTACGGCAGCGGGTGCGTCTCGCTGACGCACAGGATCATGCCCTTGGAGTGCGAGCCGACGAGGATTCCTTCGTCCTTTCCCAGGTAGTTGCAGGTGTCCACGCAGACGCGCTCGCCCATCCCCGCCCGCTCGGCGCCGGTGATCTCGAGCTCCACGAGGTCGAGGTGCAACGCGCCGTTCTCGGCTGCCCGCTTGAGTCGCGTGACCTCCCCGACGGCTCTTGCCGGCATGAGCACGCCGTCCGATCCACGTTCGAGGACGCCGAAGACGATCTGTGCCTCCTCGACATCGCGGACCGCCGTGATGATGCTCCCCTCCGCGCCGTCCGCTGCGGCCAGCACAATCTCGAGTGGGATCTTGGTCGGGTCCTGGAACGCGACCAGCGACCACGCATCGGCTTGGGCGGACGCGCATGCCGCATCGAGGCTTGCCGCATCGCGCACCTCGACATACGAACCGACGGTCACGTCCGGGTGGGCGAAGCGCACCTCCTCCGCCGCCGCGGTGCCCGCCCGCTGGTCCACGAGCACGATGTCAGCGTTGCCGACGTACCCAGGTGCCGGCTCGCGCGGGAGGTAGACCTTTCGCACCGTCGGCGGCAGGCCTTCGAGGTCGGCCACATCGTCGCTGAGCAGTCCCTCGACCCGCTGATGCAGCGCTTCCTCGATGACGGCCGTTCGATCCCGTGACGCGGTCTCCCGCAGATCGATCCAACAAAGCTTCACCGCAGACCACTCCTCGTCGGCTCGACAGCGGACCACCAAGTCATCCGCGCGCCCACACGCCGCCGTCGACCGCGCGTAGCGCGGGTCCTGTCGAGTCCGACCGCGACCAGATCGCGTGCACGCGACCCGCGATCTCGCGGGCGAGTGCTCCCGGGTCAGGGGCCTCGAAGATGTTGCGGCCCATTGCGAGGCCCGCGACTCCTGCGGAGAGGACTTCGTCGACGTAGGCGAGGACCTCTTCGCTTTGTGCGAGCCGGGGTCCGCCGGCGACGATGACCGGCACCGGGCACGACCTGACCACTTCGGCCATGCCGGTCGGCGTGCCGGCGTAGGGCACCTTGACGATGTCTGCCCCGAGGTCCGCCGCCAGCGTCGCGGCGTGCGCGATGATCTTGGCGTCTCGCGAGTCGGCGATCGCCGGACCGCGGGGGTAGACCATCGCGAGCAGTGGCATGCGCCACTGGTCGCACAGATTCGCGACGGCGCCGAGGTCGGCGACCTGTGCAGCCTCGGAGAGCGAGCCGAGGTTGACGTGGACACTGACGGCGTCGGCGCCACGGCGCACCGCTTCCTCGATCGTCGTCACCAGGTACTTCGCATCCGGGTCGGCGGCGTGACGCGTACTGGCGCTCAGGTGGACGATCAGCGAGGTGTTCTGAAAGCAGCGGTGGTCGAGGTGGCGCAGGCTTCCCTTGTGGAGGACGATCGCGTCCACCCCGCTGCCAGAGAGCGCGCCGAGCAGCGCGTTCCTGGCCTTCGGTGTCGCGGACGTCGGACCGTCGGTCACCGAGTGGTCGAGCGGAACCACGAACAGCCCGCTCTGTCCGTGGCGGTGCAATCGGGCCAAGCGGAGTCGTAGCGCGAAATCAGTGCTCATGTCGTCATCTGCTTCCTTCCGAACCTGGCAAGTGGAGGTCTGCAACGCATCGCCAGATACCGAGCGATCCGGTATCAGCACGGTGCTCACCGCGCCCTATCGCGGTGTGGTGTTGACGAGAAAGGCGGGCCACCCAGGTGTGGTCCATGCCGAGTCGGAGGCGTTCATCGCCGGGGCCACGGCTGCGGAGGTGTTCGACTTCGTGCTCGATCCGGCGACCTTGACCAAGGCGGACAAGAGATACGTGTGGGTGACGAAGCTGGCGGACCTGCCGGACGGGATGATCGCCCGAGCCGACGGCAGGCTGTTCGGCCGACTTCCCGGCTCGGTCATCACCCGCTATCGGTGGCTGCCGCCGCACCTC
The DNA here is from genome assembly GCA_035545175.1 of Mycobacteriales bacterium. Classification (GTDB taxonomy): domain Bacteria; phylum Actinomycetota; class Actinomycetes; order JAFAQI01; family JAFAQI01; genus DASZTV01. The sequence goes on along the minus strand of DASZYY010000218.1, from coordinate 3,747 downwards.
ATCGAGGTGACCCTCGAACACGGGCTGCCGCAGCGGATGGATGCGTCGATCACCATCGAAGAGCTGGATGGCGGCACGGTGCTGCGCCAGGTCGAAGAGGTCGAGATGCCGCGCCCCTTGGCGCGACTGTGGGCGAAGGCGGCAAGACGGTGGTTCAGCCGGTCAGTCGACAGCGGGGTCACGCAAGTCGCGCAGCTGATGTCGCTCGGCGAGCGTGGCCGCGGTCGCAGCGCACTTGCCTGGTATCCGAGGCAGCGGCCGCATGATGGGACCGTGGCGGATCACGACTGGGACGCGATCTACCGGCAAGCGGCCGCGGCGCCATGGGACATCGGGCGGCCCCAGCCGGTGTTCGAGCAGCTGGCCGCGGCGGGGTTGCTCTCCGGCAGCCTGCTCGACAGCGGGTGCGGCACCGGCGACCACGCCCTGCTTGCCGCCCGCACCGCAGCGCCGGTGCTGGGCGTCGACATCTCGGCCGCAGCCATCGAGACCGCCCGCCGCAAGGCCGCCGATCAGCAATGCGCCGCGCGGTTCGAGGTCGGTGACGTGCGCGCGGTGTCGCGGCCGGACGCGGAGTTCGACACGATCGTCGACAGCGGGATGTTCCACGTCCTCGACGACGAGGACCGAGCAAGGTACGTCGGGGAGCTGGCCAGGCTGCTTCGGCCGGGTGGACATCTCTACCTGATGTGCTTCAGCGACCGGCAACCGGGCGACTGGGGACCGCGGCGAGTGTCGGAGGCCGAGCTGCGAAGCAGCTTCGACGCCGGTTGGGTGATCGAGCGGATCGAGCCCGCCGAGTTCCACACCAACCCGACGCCAGGGGGTGATCGCGCGGCCGCGTGGTTGCTGCGCGCGCGGCGCGTCTAGCCGCGGCGCTCGGCTGGTCCGACCCGGCGGTAGGCGAGATCGGTGATCTCGCGGCCCGCCGCGATGCCCCGCCGTTCGAACCGCGTGAGCGGGCGCTCGGCGTACCGGTGGGTGACCCCGCCGGTCAGCAGCGGCTCGGCGTCCAGGACCTCCGCCATCTGCTCGGCGTAGTGCGGCCAGTCCGTGGCGAGGCGCCACACGCCGTCGGCGGTGAGGCGCGAGGCGACCAGCTGTGCAAAGCCGGCGTTGACCAACCGGCGCTTGTGATGACGAGCCTTCTGCCATGGGTCGGGGAAGAAGGTCCAGAGTTCTTCGATCGTCGCCGGCCCGAAGACGTGCTCGAGAGCCCATGTGGCATCCATCGTGGACAGCCGGACGTTGTCGATGACGTGATCGCCGAGCGCTGCGAGGCAGTCCGCCACACCGGGCTGCCACACCTCGAAGCCGACGACGTTCCAGGCGGGCCGGCCCGTCGCAAGGGGGACGAGCGCCTCTCCGACGCCGAAGCCGATCTCGACAGCCATCGGAGCCTGCCGAGAGAAGGCATCGGTGATGCGGAAGCCGTCGGTCATCTGGGCGGCGGCGGACAGCACGAATCGGCCGGCGTGCACCTCCCACGCGCGTTGCTGTGCGGCGTTGAGCCGGGTGCCTCGGCGGGCGAAGCTGCGGATCGTCCGCACATGGCTGTCCGGCCGCGTCGTACGCGTGTCCGTGAGGTCCACCCCGCTAGCTGTTCCGGCGTGGCGACCGGCTTGCCATGCCTGCCCAGGTGAAGTCGGTCAGGTAGCTCACCAGGTCCTCGCGCGACATCGTCTGCTGCACCAGCCAGCGGTCGGTCGCGGCGCGGACCATGCCGACAATGCCGAAGCCCCATGGGTCCGCGGCCCCGGAGTCGAGGCCACCGGCGCGCAGGATGGCGCCGATCACCCGTGACGCATGCGCACCGACTGTCGAGGCGTAGTCGTCGAGCAGATCGGGCGCTTCGGAGCGATGGGCCTGGTGGGCGGAGACGAACCGGTGAAGCTCTGGGCTGGCCTCGACCTTCGCCACGTACATCTCGATACCGGCTTGCAGCTTGCGCCGTGGCTTGTCCTGGCTGTCGATCGCGGCCATGACTTCGGTGACGACGTCTTCGGCGACCGCCCGGCCGACGGCGAGGAATAGGTCTGCCTTGTCGTGGAAGTAGCGATAGAAGACCGGTTTCGCTATCCCGGAGGCTGCCGCGATGTCATCCATCCCCACGTCGGCGCCGCGGGTCTCGACCACCTCGATGACGTGCTGGATCAGCTCGGCCCGCCTGGCTTCGCGGTGCAGCCGCCATCGCTCCTTGCGGCCGTCTGCGATCGCCGGACTTGACGAATCGAGTGCCATGAACTTATGGTAACAGTTACTTTGAGTAACACTAATCATGCATGCGGGAGGCAGCCGATGAGTCCCACCGCCACCGAGCTGGTGCGCCGGGTGGCATCGCGCGTCACGACGCCGCTGCTGCCCGACGACTACCTCAAGCTGCTCAACCCGCTGTGGACGGCACGTGAGCTGCGCGGCAAGGTCGTCCAGGTCCGCCCGGAGACCGACGACGCGGCGACCATCGTGATCAAACCGGGTTGGGGCTTTCGCGCCGACTACCAGCCGGGGCAGTACGTCGGGATCGGGGTCGACCGGGACGGCAAGTGGCACTGGCGCTCCTACTCGATCTCATCGACTCCGGACGCCGGCCAGGACACCCTCTCGATCACCGTGAAGGCGATGCCGGAGGGGTTCATCTCCGATCACCTGGTTCGCGGTCTGGAACCGGGGACGATCGTCCGGCTGGCGCTGCCGCAGGGCGAGTTCGTGCTGCCCGACCCCCCGCCGGCGAAGATCCTGTTCTGGACCGGGGGAAGCGGCATCACGCCGGTGATGTCGATGCTGCGCACGATGGACCGGCGCGCAACGATGCCCGACGTCGTCCATGTCCACTCCACCCCGACGCGCGACCAGGCGATCTTCCGCGACGAGCGACTCGCCTTGGCTGCCAAGCACGACGGGCTGCGGATGGTGGAGAACTTCGACGCCGAGCACGGTCTGCTCGACGTCGCCAGGCTCGAGGCGGTGTGCCCCGACTGGCGGGAGCGCCAGGCGTGGGTGTGCGGCCCCGCCCCGATGCTCGAAGCCGCCGAGAAGCACTGGGCGAAGGCCGGCTTGGCGAAGTCGCTTCACATCGAGCGATTCTCGGCCACCCTCACCGCGTCGGCCACCGGCGGGCACGTGACCTTTGCGAAGTCCGGCAAGGAGGTCGACCTCGACGGCGCGACCACGCTGCTCGAGGCCGGTGAGGCGGCCGGCGTGCAGATGCCCTTCGGCTGCCGAATGGGCATCTGCCACACGTGCGTCCTTCCCCTGAAGAAGGGTGTGGTGAAAGACCTTCGCAACGGTGCGGAGTACCAGGAGAACCAGAACATCCAGACCTGCGTCACGGCTGCGGCCGGTGACTGCGTTGTCGAGATCTGAGGACTGAGACCCCATGGCCATCTCTGACGTTGCCAGCTTCGCGCACCTGACTCCGGAACAAGTCGAGGAGCTAGGGCGTGAGTTCGACAAGATCCGCCGCGACATCGAGGGATCGCGCGGTGAGAGCGACGCGGCGTACATCCGCAAGATGATCGGCATCCACCGCAAGCTCGTCGTCGGCGGGCGCGCGGTCCTGTTCGCGAGCGCCTTCCCGCCGGCGTGGGTCGCCGGCACCGCGATGCTCGCGGCGGGCAAGATCCTGGAGAACATGGAGATCGGCCACAACGTGATGCACGGACAGTGGGACTGGATGAACGATCCGGAGATCCACTCGGGCACGTGGGAGTGGGACACGACCTGCCCCGCCGAGCAGTGGAAGCACTC
>DASZYY010000217.1:0-21334 GCA_035545175.1 Mycobacteriales bacterium | reverse complement strand
GTAGCGCCCGACATCGGCGTCCGCCGTGTTCACGAAGTACTGGAAGAACGAGTACGGCGACGTCATCGCCGGATCCAGCCAGAGACTGCCTCCGCCGGTCGATTTGCCGAACTTGACCCCGTTCGAGTCCGTGACGAGCGGGACAGTGAGCGCATGGGCGCTGCCACGCGCGACCCGCCGGATCAGGTCCAGGCCCGCGACGATGTTGCCCCACTGGTCGGTGGCCCCGATCTGTAGCCGGCAGTCGTGGCGACGGAACAGCTCGAGGTAGTCGTTGGACTGCAGCAGCATGTAGCTGAACTCGGTGAAGGAGATTCCCTCGCCGTTGAGGCGGGCCGAGACGGAGTCCTTCGCCAGCATCACGTTGACCGAGAAGTGCTTGCCGATGTCGCGCAGGAAGTCGATCGCCGACATCGGCGCCGTCCAGTCGAGGTTGTTGACCAGCCGGCCGGTGGTGGAGAGGTCGACAAAGCGCTCCAGCTGCGGTCGCAGGCGCTCGACCCGGGCCGCGATCTGGTCGCGATCGCTCAGCGCGCGCTCGCTGTCGCGCCCGGACGGATCCCCGATCAGCCCGGTCGCCCCACCGGCGAGCACGATCGGGTTGTGACCGGCGAGCTGAAACCGCCGCAGGGTGAGCATCGGCATGAGGCTGCCGACGTGCAGGCTGTCCCCCGTCGGGTCGAAGCCGGCGTAGAGCGTCAGCGGCCCGTTGGCGAGGTCTTTGCGGAGCGCGTCGGCATCCGTCGTCTGCGCGATCAGCCCGCGCCAAGCGAGCTCATCGAGGATGTCGGCCGTCACCGGCACATTGTTTCAGGGCGGACCAGTTCAGGGCGGAGCGCGGTCACGGCGCAGGTATTCGCGGCGGGGCCGGGCACCTCAGTGGGCCGCGATGACCTCCGCGCGGATGTCGACGGCGGCGAGCGTCTGCTCGATCTCCGCGCGGTAGGAGGGGTTGGTGATGATCACGGCCGCGATATCACCTCCGGCGAGCTCGGCCGGCGTCCGGATCTGGTGCCCCGTCGGCAGGAAGCGGCCTTGCTTGCCGGGGTTGAGGTCGACGACGGCACCGATCTCTCGTCCTGGATCGACCGCCGCCAGGAACGCGAGACCCTTCGCGCCGGCGCCCCAGACGGCGCACCGCTCGAGCCCGTAGGACTCGAGGCGATTGCGCCAGTCGGTCGCCACCTTCGGATACTGGTCGCGGAACGACTCCAGGATCTCGCGTTCACGGCGCAGGCCCATCCCGGTGAACGGGATCCGGTCGGGCGTGGGTCCGTTCAGGCCCACTTCGAGGGCGAGGTACTGCCCGTCGAAGGCGCGGACCAGCCGCAGCAGGGCGAAGCCGGCCCGGATCGCCAGCCGCGCTAGGGCGGTCGCCGAGAAGTACGAGACATGCGGATAGTGGCAGTTCCACGGTGAACGCTCGAAGTCGTAGATCGCGTCCGGCACCTCGATGTAACCGCACACCCGACGGGTGCCGCAGGCCGCTCGCAGCGAGCTGAGGTAGTCCCACGGGTCGGGAAGATGCTCGACGACGTGACGCGCCACGAAAAAGTCCCACTCGCCGGGCTCATCCCAGGAGATGAAGTCTCGGACGAATGTCACCTCCGGGGCGGTGACCTCGCCGTCGTAACTGGGGTCGTAGCCGATGCCCCGCGCCCCGGCTCTGCGGCAGAGCTCGACCAGAAAGTGGCCCTTGCCGCACCCCAGCTCGACCACCTGCTTGTGCCGCAGGTCGTACTCGCGCGCGAGCCTCCCGGCGAGCTCGCTCGCATAGCCCTGAAAGGTGGCGGAGTGATGCAGCGAGTTGTCATAGCTCGCGTCGTATTCGATCAGTGAGGCATCGAACGACGTGTTGTAGGCGAGGCAGCAGGCAGGGCAACAGGCCAGTGTCATCCGCGCCGACGGGGACTCCAACGCCGAACGCTCGTCGTCAAACGTCACCCCGCTCAGGACCGGGACCTGACCCAGGTCCGCCATCGGCTCCAGCTCGCCGGCACCGCACGCGACACAGGTAACGCTCACAGGCCCTCCGAGGCACACGTCAGACGCAAGCCCCTTTGAAGAGCGAGGCAGCGAAGCCGGGCGTTGATACGCCAGGACGAGAACCGCTTGCTGGATCCGCTTGCGTGGTGCGTGTGGGCAGTACGTCGAGCCCAACGTAGGTCGCGTTATTCGAGCCGCGAGTTTCGCCACCTACGTAGGGCTCGAAGCGGAAAGGTGGACAATCAGCACAAAGGCCAGCGCAAGCCGACCGGAGCGGAAGCCATCCTCTGGTCTTCGCGCAGTTGCTTGTCGGGCCGCAGCCGAAGGCCAGGCCCAGCCGTTAGGGCGCGCGCCGTCGGGGCACGTGTGGGCGGTACGTCGAGACAGTCGGGTCGCCCGCGATCCAGAGCCGCCATGGCCAGTCGACGGCGGTCGAGATGCCGACCCGCGGGCCCGACATCACTGCATGGTCTGCCACCGGCTCCCCCGCCTCGACGCGCAGTGGCGACCGTGGCCTGGTGAGGTCGGTGCCGTCCATTGCCCGGTCGACGCCGAGCGCCACACACAGCCGTGCCGGCCCGCGCGCGAGGTCACGCGGCTTGGCGACCGGCCGGCGCTCCGCCACCACGTCATGGCCGGCCAACACCTCCCCGGCGCGAAGTAGCACGGCCGAGGCGTTGCCGGGCGGACCACACACCACATTCATGCAAAAGTGCATGCCATAGGTGAAGTAGACATAGGCATGACCCGGCGGCCCGAACATCACGGCGTTACGGCCGGTCGGCCCACGGAAGGCATGTGACGCTGGATCGTTGTCGCCGTCGTACGCCTCGACCTCGGTCAGGCGAAGCCGGACCCGGCCGGCAACCAGCACGCAGCCGAGCAGGTCGCGCGCCACCTCGAGCACCTGCCGGTCGTAGAACGATCGCGGCAGGTGCTTCACGCGGTGCCGGCCCACTCCAGGTGTGCGTTGACCGCCTCGCGCAACTCGGCGAGCTGCTCCGCGACCCGTGCCGGTGCCGTGCCACCCGGTGCCGAGCGCGCCTCGAGCGCACCGCGCACGGACAGCACGTCTCTCACGTTCGGTGTCAGGTGCACGCTGATCGCGCGGAGCGTGTCGTCGTCGACCTCGTCCAGGTCGAGTGACTTCGCGGCGCAGTACGCGACCAGCTCCCCGACGGCCTCGTGCGCGTCGCGGAACGCGACGCCGTTTCGGACCAGCAGCTCCGCGACATCGGTCGCCAACGCGAACCCGTCCGCCGCCGTTGCCTCGAGCCGGTCGACATCGACCGTCATCGTCGCGATCATTCCGCTCACCGCTGGCAGTACCAGCAACAGCGTGTCGACCGCGTCGAACACCGGTTCCTTGTCCTCCTGCAGGTCGCGGTCGTAGGCCAGCGGGAGGCCTTTCAACACGGTGAGCAGCGCCGTCAGGTCGCCGATCAGACGGCCCGACTTGCCTCGGGCCAGCTCGGCAACGTCGGGGTTCTTCTTCTGCGGCATGATCGAGGAGCCGGTGCTGAACGCGTCGTCGAGCTCGACCCAACGAAACTCGCTCGTCGCCCAGAGCACGACCTCTTCGCCGAGCCGGGACAAGTGCACGCCGATCAGTGCGGCGCAGAACAGGAACTCGGCCGCGAAGTCCCGATCGCTCACTGCGTCGAGTGAGTTGGCGGCGGCGCGGTCGAAGCCGAGCTCCTTCGCGACGGCATCTGGGTCCAGCGGCAGCGACGATCCGGCCAGCGCACCTGAGCCGAGCGGGCTGACCGAGGTACGACGGTCCCAGTCCTCCAGTCTCGACACGTCACGAGCGAATGCCTGGACGTGGGCGAGCAGCTGATGGGCGAACGCGATCGGCTGTGCGTGCTGCATATGCGTCATGCCAGGCGCCGGTGCATCGACTGTGCGTTCGGCCTGGGCCATCAGGGCCGACTCGAGCTCGGCGATCCGCGCCACGATCTGGCGCACATGGTCACGCAGGTACAGGCGCAGGTCGGTGGCGATCTGGTCGTTGCGACTCCGGCCCGCCCGCAGCTTTCCGCCGAGCGCGCCGACCCGCTCGAGGAGCCCGCGCTCGAGCGCGGTGTGAACGTCCTCGTCCTCTGCGGCCGGCCGGAAGCCGCCGGCGCGCGCGTCGCGGTCGAGGTCGTCGAGGGCGGTGAGGATCCGCTCCACCTCGGCGTCGTCGAGCAGCCCGGCACGGTGCAGAACGCGCGCGTGGGCACGCGACGCGAGCAGGTCGTACGGCGCGAGCCGCCAGTCGAAGTGGACGCTCATCGACAGCCGGGCGAGCGCGTCGGCGGGACCGCCGGAGAAGCGCCCGCCCCACAGCCGGGTGGGCGGAGCGGAGTCCGTCACGACAGCCTTTGGTCCCGGCGCGCGGCGATCTTGCTCGGCAGACCCCACAGCTCCACGAAGCCCTTGGCGAGCCGCTGGTCGAAGGTGTCCTCCGCGTCGTACGTCGCAAGGTTGTAGTCGTACAGCGACGCCTCGCTACGACGGCCGTTCACCACCGCACGGCCGCCGTGCAACTGAAGCCGGATGTCACCGCTGACGTTCTGGGATGCGGACGCGATGAAGTCGTCGAGCGCGCGCTTGAGCGGCGAGAACCACAATCCGTCGTACACCAGCTCTGCCCACCGCTGCTCGACCGACCGTTTGAAGCGCGACAACTCCTTTTCGACCGTGAGGTCCTCGAGGTGGCGATGCGCCTCGATCAGCGTGAGTGCACCCGGCGCCTCGTAGACCTCGCGGCTCTTGATCCCGACCAGGCGGTCCTCGACCATGTCGAGTCGGCCGACGCCCTGCGCGCCGGCTCGCTCGTTGAGCTGCTGGATCGCCTCGAGCATCGTCACCGGCTTGCCGTCGATCGCGACGGGCACGCCGTTGTTGAACGTGATCAGGACCTCGTCGGGCTCACGCGCGACCGTGGGGTCCGACGTGTACGAGTACACGTCTTCGATCGGCGCGTTCCACACGTCCTCGAGGAAGCCGGTCTCCACGGCACGACCCCAGACGTTCTGGTCGATCGAGTACGGCGACTTCTTGCTCACGTCGATCGGGAGGTTCTTCTCCTCCGCGAACGCAATGGCCTTGTCGCGGGTCATTCCGGAGTCACGCACCGGTGCGGTGACCTTGAGGTCGGGCGCGAGTGCGGCGATGCCCACCTCGAACCGCACCTGGTCGTTGCCCTTGCCGGTGCAGCCGTGCGAGATCGTCGAAGCGCCGAACTTGCGCGCCGCGTCGACCATGTGCTTGACGATGGTCGGCCGCGACAGCGCCGAGACCAGCGGGTAGCGGTCCATGTACAGCGCGTTTGCCTTCAATGCCGGCAGGCAGTAGTCGTCGGCGAACTCGTCACGGGCGTCGACGACCACGGCCTCCACCGCACCGCAGGCAAGCGCGCGCTCGCGAATGACGTCGAGGTCCTCGCCACCTTGGCCGACGTCTGCCGCGACGGCAATCACCTCGGCCCCGGTCTCTTCGGCGATCCAGCCGATGCACACGGAGGTGTCCAGTCCGCCGGAGTAGGCGAGGACAACACGGTCGGTCATCTGGGTGAGCTCCTGTCAGTTCGCTTCGACTCTTGCCACATCTGGATCAAATCCCGGCCATCTGGCGCAGTCGCTCCGCGACCTTGGCCCCGCCGCGCGGGTCGCGGGCCACCAGCAGGACAGTGTCGTCGCCGGCGATGGTGCCCAGTACGTCGGGTAGCCCGGCACGATCGATGGCGGACGCCAGCAAGTTCGCCCCGCCGGGTGGGGTTCGCGCGACAACGAGGTTCGCGCTCGCCTCGACCGACACGAGCAGCTCGGCCGCAAGCCGGGAGACCCGTCCATCGCTGGCGTCACTCAGCGCGCGAAGCACCGGTCCGGGCGCCTCCTCGCCGACGGCGTAGACCATTCCGCCACCTGGGTGGCGCACCTTCAGCGCACCGATCTCCTCGAGGTCGCGCGACAGGGTGGCCTGGGTCACGGCGAGCCCGTCCGCCGCGAGCAGCTGTGCGAGCTCCGACTGCGACCGCACCGGATTCGCGGCGAGGACTTCGGCGATCCGCGACTGCCGGGCGGTCTTGGTGTGCGGCGCGTTGGTGTCACGCGGTTTCGGGGACGCCATCAGGACCGCGATCCGGCGAGCAGGAACGCAAGCAGTGACTTCTGCGCGTGCAAGCGGTTCTCCGCCTGGTCGAACACGATGCTTGCGGGTCCGTCGATCACCGAGGCGGCGATCTCCTCGCCGCGGTGGGCCGGCAGGCAGTGCATGACGACGGCGTCCTTCGCCGCGGCGGCGAGGGCGCGTTCGTCGAGGGCATACGGCCGGAAGATCTCGACCCGGTCTTCGGCCTCGTCCTCCTGCCCCATCGAGGCCCACACATCGGTGTAGACCACATCGGCGTCGGCAGCCGCTTCGAGCGCGTCGTTGGTGACGACCACACTTCCTCCGCTCGCTTTCGCGTGGCGCTCGGCGGTTGCCACCACCTCGGGCAGCGGTTCGTACCCGACCGGCGACCCGACGCGCACGTGCATGCCCGCCATCGCGCCGGCGATCATCAGCGAGTGCGCCATGTTGTTGCCGTCGCCGAGATAGGTGAGGGTCAGCCCGGCGAGCTCGCCGTTGTTCCTCGGGCCACAGTGCTCGCGGATCGTCTGCAGATCGGCAAGCGCCTGGCAGGGATGCGCGAAGTCGGTGAGCGCGTTGACCACCGGGACTGATGCTGCCGCCGCGAGGCCCTCGATCCGGTCCTGACCGAACGTTCGGATGACGATCGCGTCGACATAGCGCGATAAGACCTGCGCGGTGTCCTCGATCGTCTCGCCCCGGCCGAGCTGCGTGCTTCTCGCGTCGAGGATCACCGGGTGGCCGCCGAGCTCGGCGATCCCAACCTCGAAGGACAACCGGGTGCGCGTCGACGGCTTCTCGAAGACCACAGCTACTGCTCGCGGACCGGCCAATGGTCGCTGGGCAAACCGGTCCCGCTTCATGCGGTCCGCGTTGTCGAGAACCGCGAGCTGCTCGGCCGCCGACAGGTCATCGTCGACGAGAAAGTGCCGGATCTGCGCCATCAGGTGATTCCCGACGCGCCGACCGGGCCACCGGTGACCTCGGCAACCCGCGCAAGAAGCTCCGCGACCGCGAACGGCTTGGCGATCACGTTGTTCTCGCCGAGCTTGGCCGCGAGCGCGGGCACCGCGTCGATCTTCCCCGTGACGATCAGCACCGGGATGTCCGCGGTGTTCGGGTCCGCGGCGAGCTCTTCGAGCACGCGCACGCCGCCGAGGTCAGGCATCATCACGTCGAGCAGGATCAGTGCGGGCTTCGCAGCGGCCGCCTTGACGAGGCCCGCGATGCCGTCGGAGGCCGTCGTGACGGCGTACCCCTCGGCGTGCAGCAGCGACTCGAGCAGTCCGCGGATGCTCGGGTCGTCCTCGACAACGAGAACCGGAGTCTGGCGAGTCACGCGATCACCTCCACATTGGCAAGGATGCCGGGCAGCGCAGTCGTGAACGAAGCCGCCTCGGCCGCCGAGAGGATCAGCGGCGGTGCGATCCGGACCGCGTCAGGTCCGGTCGCATTGACAAGGAAGCCCTGCTGACGTGCAGCGGCCTCCACTTTGGCAGCCGCCCCCGGGAGTTCGAGACCGAGCCACAGCCCCCTGCCCCGAACGCCTTTGAGGACGGCACCCGTGCAGGCCGCCAGGTCGGAGATCCACTGCCGGCCTAGCTCGTCGACCCGCTTCAGCAGGCCTTCGGAGTCGATCACCTCGATCACGGCAAGAGCGGCCGCGCACGAAACCGGGTTTCCGCCGAAGGTCGAGCCGTGGTCGCCCTTCTGCAGCGCCTCGGCAGCGTCCCCGACGCCGAGACAGGCGCCGACGGGGAGCCCGCCACCGAGCCCCTTTGCGATGGACACCAGGTCCGGAACGATCCCTTCGTGCTGATGGGCGAACCATGCCCCGGTGCGCCCGATGCCGCCCTGGACCTCGTCGATCACGAGTAGGGCGCCGGCCTTGTCGCAGGCTGCGCGCGCCGCGGTGAGGTAGCCCGCCGGCGGTGGGATGACACCCGCCTCGCCGAGCGCCGGCTCCAGAAAGACCGCCGCTGTGGTCTCGTCGACCGCGTCGGCGAGCGCCTCGTTGTCGCCGTACGGAACGAACGTGACGTCGATCCCATACGGTCCGAACGGCTCCCGGATGGCCGCCTTGCCGGTGAGAGCGAGCGCACCAAGGGTCCGGCCGTGGAAGGACGACTCGGCCGCGACGAAGCGACGCCGGCCGGGCCGCGCACGAAGCGCGGTCTTGATTGCCGCCTCATTGGCGGTAGCGCCGTCGTTGCTGAGGAATACGCGTACGCCGGGGACGCCCAACAGATCGACCAGCCGCTCGGCGAGCGACAACGCCGGCGGGTTGATGAACAAGTTGGAGGTGTGCGCGATCGTCGCGACCTGCTTCGACACGGCCTCGACGATCGCCGGATGGGCGTGCCCGAGTGACGACACAGCGATCCCGGCGATCAGGTCGAGGTAGTCCTTGCCGTCCGCGTCCGTGACATGGCAACCGCTACCGCTGACCAGCGCAACCGGCGGTGTGCCGTAGTTGCGCATCATCACGGCATCCCACCGCTGCTGGAGCTCAGCCGTGCTCACGCCGTCACCATCGTTCCGACTCCAGAGTCAGTCAGCAGCTCCAGCAGTAGCGCGTGCGGGACCCGGCCGTCCAGAACGTGCGCGGCTCCGACGCCGCCTTGCACGGCACGCAGGCACGCCTCCATCTTCGGGATCATCCCGGACGAGAGGCCCGGCAACAGGGCGGCGAGCTCCGCCGCCCTGAGCCGGCTGATCACCTCGGTGCTGTTCGGCCAGTCCGCGTAGAGCCCCTCGACGTCGGTGAGGAAGACGGCCTTCTCCGCCTTGACGGCGATCGCGACCGCAGCGGCGGCGGTATCCGCGTTGACGTTGTAGACCTCGCCGTTCTCGCCGCCGCTGACGCTCGCGATGACCGGGATCCGCCCGTCGGCGAGCAGCCCTTCGACGACCCCTGGCTCGACATGGTCAACGTCGCCGACGAGGCCGATGTCGATCTCCTCGCCCTCGACGAGAGCCGGCCGCCGTGAGGCGGTCATCAGCCGGCCGTCTTCGCCGGACAGTCCCACGGCGAACGGGCCATGAGCGTTGATCAGACCGACGATCTCGCGCTGAACCTGACCGACGAGCACCATCCGGACGACGTCCATCGTCTCCGGTGTCGTCACGCGCAGCCCGCCGGCGAACTTCTGCTCGATCCCGAGCTTGTCGAGGTGCGCGTTGATCTGGGGGCCGCCGCCATGCACGACGACGACCTTGATCCCCGCGTAACGAAGAAAGACCACGTCCTCGGCGAACGCCTCCCGCAGTGGTTGCTCGGTCATCGCATTGCCGCCGTACTTCACGACGATGGTCCGGCCGTGGAACTGCTCGAGCCACGGCAGGGCCTCGACCAACGCGGCGGCGGTCTGCTGCCGATCAACCGACCTGGTCATGTCGAGTACGCCGAGTTCTCGTGGACGTACGCCGCCGTGAGGTCGTTGGTCCACAGCGTCGCGGAGTGACTGCCTGACTTGAGGTCCACCACGATCTCGATCTCCCGGCCGGTCATGTCGACCTTCGCGGGGTCCTCCCCCGGCGCGCTGTCCCGACACACCCACACACCGTTGATCGCTGAGTCCAGCGCGTTTGCGTCAAAGTCGGCATCGGTGGTGCCGACCGCCGCCAGGATTCGTCCCCAGTTGGGGTCTTCGCCGTGAAGCGCGCACTTGAGCAGGTTGCTGCGCGAGACCGCACGCGCGACCTCGACGGCGTCGGACTCCGATGCGGCTCCCCTCACCTCGATCCGGATGTCCTTGCTGGCACCTTCGGCGTCGGCGATGAGCTGGCGCGCCAGTGAGGCACAGACCTCATGCACCGCGGCATCAAGCTCGGCCTGGCTCGGCTCGACCCCGGAGGCACCACTGGCGAGCAACAAGACGGTGTCGTTCGTGGACATGCAGCCATCTGAGTCGATGCGGTCGAAGGTCAACGCGGTCGCGGCGCGCAGCGCCTGGTTCAGCGCCTGCGGATCAGCGACTGCGTCGGTGGTGATGACACACAGCATCGTGGCCAGTGCCGGCGCGAGCATGCCGGCGCCCTTCGCCATGCCGCCCACTGACCAGGCCCCGGCTGATACCTGCGCCTGCTTGGAGACGGTGTCCGTCGTACGGATGGCGTCAGCCGCGTCGCTGCCGCCGCCGGACGACAACGCCGCAACCGCGGCGGCAATCCCGCCGTTGAGCGCCTCGAGCGGGGGTGGCTCGCCGATCTTTCCGGTCGAGCACACCGCGACCTCGCCGGCCCCGATCCCGAGCGCCGAGGCCACGGACTCCGCTGTGGCGTGAGTGATCTGAAAGCCCGCCGGGCCGGTGCACGCGTTCGCGTACTTCGCATTGAGCACGACGGCGGCGACCTCGCCGTCGGCGAGGACCTGCTCGGACCACACGACCGGAGCGGCCTTCACCCGGTTCGCGGTGAACACGCCCGCGGCGGCCTTGAGCGGACCGTCGTTGACGACGAGGGCGACGTCCCGGCCGTCTGCCTTGAGGCCGGCAGCCACACCCGCGGCCCGGAATCCCTTCGCGGCGGTCACGCTCACGGTGCCACTCCGTTCCGCGGCAAGCCGGTGGTCTCCGGCAGTCCCAGCATCAGGTTGGCGTTCTGGACCGCCTGACCGGCGGCGCCCTTGCCGAGGTTGTCGAGCGCGACCACCACCACCGCGCGGCCGGGATCGGTGTCTGCCACAACCTGCAGGTGCGCGCTGTTCGAGCCCGCCGTTGCGGCGGTGTGCGGCAGCTGCCCCTCTGGTAGCAGCGTCACGAACGGCTCGTCGTCGTAGCAGCCGAACGCAGCGCGCAGCGCAGCCGCGTCGACTCCCGGCCGGAGCTTCGCCGTACACGTCGCGAGGATCCCGCGCGGCATCGGCACGAGCAGCGGGGTGAACGACAGCGTCACCTCAGCCCCGGCAACAGTCCGCAACGACTGCCGGATCTCGCCGATGTGCCGGTGAGTCCCGCCGACCTTGTACGCCGACAGATCGCCCATCACCTCGGTGGCGAGGAGCTCGGCGGTCGCACCCCGGCCCGCCCCGCTCGTGCCGCTGCCTGCGACGACCACGAGGTCGGTCGGCTCGATGAGGCCGGCGGTCAGCAGGGGGGCGAAGGCGAGCTGCACCGCAGTGGCGTAGCAGCCGGGATTGGCCACCCGCTTCGCCGCCGAGATGACCTCACGGGCGCCGGGAAGCTCCGGCAGGCCGTATGGCCAGCTGCCCGAGTGAGGCCCGCCATACCAGCGGTCCCAGTCGGCTTGGTCGGTGAGCCTGAAGTCGGCGCCGATGTCGACGACGTACGCCTGGTCCCCCACCGCCTCCACGATCGGCGCCGCGGTGCCGTGCGGCAGCGCGAGAAAGACGAGCTCCGCCTCGGCCAGCTCCGGGCTCGAGGTGTCCTGCAGGACGCGGTCGGCAAGCGAGACCAGTTGGGGATGCAGCTCACCGAGAGCACGGCCCGCGTTGCCACCCGCGATCAACGCGCCCACCTCGAGAAGGGGGTGGGCGTCGATCAGCCGAAGCAGCTCACCACCGCTGTAGCCACTCGCGCCGACGACGGCGGTCCGAATCCCCATTGCGCCATCCTAATGCATGATCATACAGATGAGCGAGTGAGTATGCGGCGTCCCGCAGGCAAGCCACCGGAACGTCGAAGCCTCAGGAACGCAGTGCGGCGCCGACCCGGGACGCTGCCTCGGCCACCGCCGCGTCCCGGACAGCCGTGACCTCTTCCACTGTGAGGGTGCGGTCACTCGCCCGCAACCGGAGCGCGTAGGCCATCGACTTGCGGCCTGCCCCGACCTGCTCGCCCACGTAGACGTCGAACAGCCGAATTGCCTCGAGCAGCTCTCCGGCGCCGGCGCGCAAGGCGGCCTCGAGCCGGTTCGCCGGCACCGCCTCATCGACGGTGACCGCAATGTCGACGGTCGCCGCGGGATACGCGGATACCAACGGCGCCGCGGTGACGTCGGCGGCGGCCGCGATCAGAACATCGAGCGAGAGCTCCATCGCACTCGTCCGGGCGGGGAGGTCGAACGCCTCGATGGCCCGCGGGTGAAGCTCGCCGGCGTGACCAAGGAGCTCGCCGCCGACGCTCAGCGCCGCGCAACGTCCCGGATGGAACGGCATGTGCCGGTCGGCCTCGACCTCGAGATCGGCTCCGACTGCCCGCGCCAGGGTGCGGGCGGCCTCGATCGCGTCCGCCCACGACGATTCGCGGCCCTTCCCCCACCAACCGGGCTGCTCGCGCAGGCCGGCGAGGACGACGGCAACTCGGCGCGGTTGATCCGGCAACGCCGAGTCCAGCGCCAGCAGCTCGGCGTCCAGCGGGCGCTGACCGGCCGGAAGCGCTGGCGCGTTGACGCGGCTCGGGCGCCGGAAGACCGGACCCGTCTCGAACAGCGCGACGTCGGTCATGCCGCGGCCGATGTTGCGCACCACTGCGGCGAACAGCCCTGGGAGCAGCGTCGCGCGCAGGAACGGCTCGGCGTCGGACACCGGGTTCGCGATCCGCACCGTAGGGATCCGGCCATCCCCCGGTTCGAGCTGCATCCGCTCGGCGGAGGCCGCGTCGGTGAACGGTGAGCACAGGACCTCGATGAAACCGGCCCCGGCGAGGGTGCGACCGACCAGGCGAGCAAGCCGCTGGTCGCGAGTCAGCCCGGCGCCGGCCGTCGCCCGCGGCAGCGTGGACGGCAGGTTGGAGTAGCCCTCCAGCCGCACGACCTCCTCCACCAGGTCCTCGGCCCGGCGAAGGTCTGGGCGCCATGACGGCGGCGTCACATCGAAGGCACCCGCGCGCTCCCGCACCGAGCACCCGATGTCGTTGAGCCGGCTCACGACCGTCTCGTACGGGTAGTCGATGCCGGCGATCCGGCCGGGATGAGTGGGGTCGAGCTCGATGATGGGCGCCAGCGGGCGATCGTCGAGATCCGTCGAGCGGTCGGTCCGCTGGGCAGCGCCGAGGTCGACCAGGAGCGAGATCGCAAGCTCGGCGGCGGCGCGCGGCAGGGCGTCGTCCACCCCGCGCTCGAAGCGACGCGACGCCTCCGAGCCGAGCCGATGACGCCGCGACGTGTAGGCCACCGACGTCGCCTCGAAATGTGCGGCCTCGAGCAAGACATCGGTCGTCTCGGCGGTGATCTCGGTGGACTCGCCGCCCATGACGCCGGCGAGCGCGATCGGTCCGGCGTCGTCGGCGATGACGAGGTCACGCGGATCGAGCTCACGATCCACGCCATCGAGCGTCCGCAGCTTCTCGCCGTCCTTCGCCCGGCGTACGACGATCGGGCCATTCACCTTTGCCAGATCGAAGGCGTGCATCGGCTGGCCGATCGCAAGCATCACATAGTTCGTCACGTCGACCATCAGTGAGATAGGTCGCATTCCCGCCATGGACAGCCGGCGCTGCATCCAGGGCGGCGAGGGCACCGTCATGTCGAGCGCGGTGATCGACGCAGCGATGTAGCGGTCACAGCCGTCCCGGTCCTCGATCATGACCGGGTAGCCCGCGCCCGGCGGACGGGGGTTGACGCCCGCGGGATCGCGGAACGTCGTGCCGTACGCCGTCGCAAGCTCACGCGCGACACCACGCATCGACAGCGCGTAGCCGCGGTCGGGGTTGATCGACAGGTCCAGCACGTCCTCGCGAAGCCCCAGGGCAGCCACGACATCGGAACCCAGCGGCAGCGAGGGGTCGAGCACCAGGATGCCCGCGTGATCATCGGAGATCGCCAGCTCGCGACCCGAGCAGATCATGCCGTCGGAGGTCCGCCCATATGCTTCGCGCGCCTCGATCCGGAAGTCACCCGGCAGGACCGTCGGCGGACGGGCGTACGCGACCAGATCGCCGACGGCGAAGTTCGTCGCACCGCAGATCACCTGACGCTCGCTCGTGCCGTCGGCGAGGGTGACCCAACGGATCGGCTTCTTGAAGCCCTCGAGCTCCTCGAGCGCGACGACCTTGGCGACAACGACGCCTTCGATGCCCTCGCCGATGCGGTCGACCCGCTCGACCTGCAGGCCGGCGGCGGTCAACCGGTCGGCGATCTCGTACGAGCTGACCTCCGGCAGGTCGACGTACTCACGCAACCACGACAGCGGAACCCGCATCAGACCTCACGCCCCAGTGCTGCGGTCACCCGCACGTCACCTTCGACGAGGTCGCGGATGTCGGACATGTCGTGGCGCGACATGAGGGTCCGCTCGAGGCCCATTCCGAACGCGAAGCCGGTGTAACGCTGCGGGTCGATGCCGGCCGAGGCGAGGACGACGGGGTGCACCATGCCGCTGCCACCCCACTCGACCCAGCCTTCGGACCGGCAGGTGCGGCACGGCTCCGCGCCTGGCTCGGTCGACGCGCCGTGGCAGACCCAGCACTGCAGGTCGACATCGGCCGACGGCTCGGTGAAGGGGTAGTGGTCAGGCCGGAGGCGGGTGCGGATGTCGGGGCCGAACATCGCGCGGGCCAGCGAGTCGAGGGTCCCCTTCAGGTCGCCCATGGTGAGACCTTCGTCCACCGCAAGGCCCTCGAGCTGGTGGAACACCGCGCTGTGCGTCGCGTCGAGCGCCTCCTGCCGGTACACCCGCCCGGGAACCGCGACGTAGCAGGGAGCGCCGCGCGCCAGGAGGGCACGGATCTGGACCGGTGAGGTCTGGGTACGCAGCAGGACGCCGGCCTCCGGCGGATCCAGCCACAGCGTGTCCTGCGTCTCGCGCGCTGGATGCGCGGGCGGGATGTTCAGGGCGTCGAAGTTGTACCAGGCGGCCTCGACCTCCGGGCCCTCGGCGATCTCCCAGCCCATCGCGACGAAGACGTCGGCCACCCGCTCCTGTACGAGGGTCAGCGGGTGCCGCCCACCCTGCGGGGCGCGATCCCAAGGCAGCGTGACGTCGACGGCTTCCTCGACCAGCACCCGCTCGTCACGCTCCCGCTCGAGAGTGACCTGGCGAGCATCGTGCGCCGCGGACAGGGCTGTGACGGCCTCGTTGACGCGGCGACCGGCATCCGCCCGCGCCTGCGGTGGCAGCGCCCCCAGCTCGCGGCGGGCGAGCGCGACCGGCGACCGCGCACCGAGATGGGCGGTGTTGGCGGCGGCGAGCGTGTCAAGGTCGGCGGCTGCCTCGAAAGCCGCGAGACCGGCCTCGACTGCGCTCGCGAGGGCGTCGTCAGACAGTGCGGCCACTTCCTTGGGGTCGTACGCGTCGTTGGGTCCGGACATCTCGCCGGTTGAGTCTAGAAAGACTTCGCCGGAAGTGCCGCCGGCCTACGGCCAGACGAGCTGGTTGCCGTTGTAGAGCCCCGCGACCAGCTCGGTGTCCTCGACCTTGCTCAACGGCGGGATGTTCTCGGCGAGACCGAAACGGAGCACCGCACGCAGCTCGGGACGCCATTCGGCCTGCGACTGCACGCCGATGCCCTTGCCCGCAAGGGTGTGGTCCCTGGACAACGCGGCCTCCAGCTTCCAGACCTGACGCTCGTGGGCGACGTCGAACTCGGCGCCGGCGGCCTTGGCGTAGCCCTGTTCGATCGCAACGCACCGATCCTGGTTGGCTTCGCAGTAGTCGAAGGCGTGCAGGTCGGCGCGCATGAAGTCTTGCGCCGCGTCGCGGTGAGCCGTCAGGAAGTCGCTGTTGAAGAAGACCACGTTGTACGTGCCGGAGACGCCGAACTGCGCCGGGGTGAACTCGTTGAACTTGGCGCCCTCAGCACGCAACGTCAGCGGCTCGTTGGACTGGTAGCAACCCACCGAGTCCAGCTTGCCCTGCACGATCTGGTTCGGGTCGAAGTTGGGGGTGTTCACCTGCTTCACGTTGCTGAGGTCCACCCCGGCGGCGCGGAGCATCTCGAGATCTGGCGCCTCTTTCACGAAGTGGTAGCCGAGGGTGTGACCTTCGAGGTCCTTCAACGTCTTGAACTCGGGCCGGGTGATGATGCAGTAGTCCGACGTGTTGCCGTACGTCGCGACGCCGGTGACGTTCGATCCGTTGGCCGTCAGCGACAGGAAGTCCGCCGCCGACCCTGTGCTCGTCGTCGTCGCCGTACCTGCCGACACGAGGGCGGCGGAGTTCTGCGCGCTGGTCACGATCTTGACGTTCAGGCAGAGGTCGCGGAAGTAGCCGAGCTTGTCGGCGGCGAACACCTCGATGATGCCCGCGGAGGCATCGAAGCCGAATGGCGAGACGTAGGTGATCGTTCCCGCCGAGCGGTTGTTGGCACAGCGGTCAGCGGCGATCAGCCCGTTGCCCTTCTGCCCACCGCTGGAGCTGCTGCCGCACGCCGAAACGCCAAGCACAGTGAGGAGCGCGATTGATGCGCTCGCGAGTGCTCGCCGACTTGTCTTCATCTACGCCTCATTCCGACGGACGGCGCATACCGGCCGAGCACGATTCGCTGCAGCGCGACGACTGCGCCGAACATCGCCACCCCCAATGCAGCAAGTACGACGACCGCGGCGTACACCGTGCCGAGGTCCCCCAATGAGGCAGCGGTGACGACGAGCGTCCCCAGCCCCTTTGCCTCGCCCGCCGCGACGAACTCCGCGACGACTGCGCCAACCAGGCTCAGCGGCACGCAGATCCGGCCGGCGGCAAACAAGTAGGGAAGGCTACTGGGCAGCCGAAGTCGCCACAGCACCTCGGCCCGGCTTGCATGCAGCGTCGCCACCAGGTCGAGCGCCTCAGGGTCGACATCCCGCAGCCCGGCGAGGGCGTTGACGAGGAAGGGGAAGAAGACGAGCAGCGACGCGATGACGTATTTCGGCGTCATGCCGAAGCCGAATGCGACTACCAGGGCGGGAGCGATCGCGATCAGCGGCGTCACGTTGAGTACGACGGCCAGCGGCAGCAGGGCTCGCTCGACCACCCGCACGTAGAACATCACCAGTGCGAGGGCGAATGCGACGCCCATGCCCGCCGCACCGCCGATCAGCGCCTCCTGCAACGTCGTCCAGGCGTTGCGCGCGAACAGGCCCGGGCGGGAGTCGAGCTGCGACACGATCTTCGACAGTCGCGGCGCGACGTACGGATGGTGGGCGGCGTATACCTGCCAGACCACGATGAGGACGGCGAGGGCAACTGCCGGTGGCAGCCAGGTGCCGACGCGCATCGACTTCCGGTTCACAGCTCGCCCCGCATCACTTGGATCCTTTGCGCAGCTCGAGCCGTAGCTCCCGTTCGAGCGCGAGGAACTCCGACGTCGTCTCCACCAGCTCGTCGCGAGGGCGGGGCAAGTCGATGGGGAGGACCCGCTGGACGCCGTGCGCGGTTGCCGACATCACCACGACCACATCGGACAGGGCGACCGCCTCGGTCACCGAGTGGGTGACGAACAGCACCGTCTTGCCGCTCGCCTGCCAGATCGTCAGCAACGCGTGACGCAGCGACTCGCGGGTGAGCTCGTCGACCGCGGCAAACGGCTCGTCCATCAACAGCACCGGCGGGTCGAACACGAACGCCCGTGCGATCGCCACGCGCTGCTGCATCCCGCCGGACAGCTCGCGGGGTCGCCGGTTCAGAGCGTCACCGAGACCCAAAGCGGTGAGCAGGTCAACCGCGTCAGGCGGCGTCTCGGGCGCCGGCGCACCCTTGTTGACCTGCAGCGGCAGCAGCACGTTGTCGAGGACGGACCGCCAGGGCAGCAGAGCCGGAGCCTGCGGGACGAAGCCGATCCGCTTGGCCGCGGTTGCCGCTGCGACCGGGGCGCCGAACACCGTGACCTGACCCGCGTCGGGATCGACCAGACCTGCGGCGAGGCGCAGCAAGGTCGTCTTGCCGCAGCCGCTCGGGCCGATAACGGTGACGAACTGGCCTCGCTTGACGCTCAGGTCCACCCCGTCGAGAACCTTGACCCGCTCGCTGCCCCGGCCGAACGACTTGTGGAGACCGCGGAAGGCGATCGCCTCGTCGTTCGAGCCACCTGCAGGATGCGGGCCACTCCCCCCGGCAGAGGGCGACGTCACCGTCGTCACCCGGTCATCGTCCCGCGCGACGCCTCACCCGGAGCGTTCGGGTCAGTGCCGACGGTCAGGCGCGCCCCTGCGGCGGTCGGCCTCGGCGTGCCCGGGTGCGCCGGCGGGCAGGGCGAATCCGATCCGCGCGCCACCGCTGTCGGCCTCGCCCGCTTCGATCACGCCACCGTGCGCCTCGACGATGCCCTTGGCGATGAACAGACCCAGACCGGTGCCGCCGCGGCGAGCGTCCCGCCAGAACTTGGTGAAGATGCGCGGCAGCGCCTCCGCGGAGATTCCTTCACCCTCGTCGCTGACCGTCACCCGAGCGCCGTCGCCTTCCGGCTCGAGCACGATCCGGACTGTGCCGGCGCCGTGACGCAGGGCGTTCTCGACGATGTTGCCGACGACCTGACCGACCTTGTCGGGATCCGCCCAGACCTCGGGCACCTCGGCCGCGTCGAACACGAACCGGTCGGGGGCCTCTCCCGCGGCAACCCGCGCATCGACGTCGCGCCGTACCAGGGTGCTCAGGTCGACCAGCTGCTTGTGAAGCTCGAGCCGCCCGGACTCGATGCGAGAGACATCGAGCAACTCACTGATCAGTCTGGTCAGGCGGTCCGCATCCGCGTTGATCGTCTTCAGCATGTGCAGGCGCTGCTCGTCGGTGAACCGCTCCCACTTGTTGAGCAAGGTCGCCGTGAAGCCCTTGACACCGGTCAGCGGTGACCGGAGCTCGTGCGCGACGATCGAGATGAGCTCCGCGCCACTTCGCTCGGACCGGGAGCGCGCCAGGGTGTCGCGCAGCGACACGATGACTGCCGTCACCTTTCGCTGCGTGTCTCGCTTGTACGTCGCGGTGACGACCAGGTTCTGGTCGGGCCGCCCGGGCCGGGCCAGGGTCAGCCACCGCTCCGGCTGCCGGACCCGAGAGGGCAAGCCGTCGTACGGGCGGGTGCACTCCCACCAGTCGCGACCCTGCGGATCGGTCAGCGGGAGCACCGAGACGAGCGGCTGCCCGAGCCAGTCGCCCGGGCCGAGGATGCGTACCGCCGCGGCGTTGATGTCCACGACGGTGCCGTTGGCGTCGGCGACGACGACGCCGTCAGGCAAGTCGTCGTAGATCGACTCGCCGCCACCCCTGTCCGGCACGTCCCCGCCTCCTTGCTGTTGCAGTTCGGAGCCTAGGACGACATTTGCCGCTTGCGAACCCCTTACGGCGGACTCGAATACAACTAGCGCGGGTTCGCCCTCTGGGCGGTTGCGGACGAGTACAGACAAATCGCCGCCGCCGCCGACAGGTTGTAGCTCTCCGCGCGACCGCTGATCGGGATTCGAACGACGTCGTCCACGAGGCTGCTGACCGCCCCACCGAGCCCGTGCGCCTCGCTGCCGAACACCCAGGCGGTGGGCCCTGCAAGCCGCCCCGCCGGTGCCAGCTCGTCCAGTGCGACCTCACCATCCGCCGCGGTGGCAAGGATGCGGCAGCCCCGGTCGCGGAGCGCCGTGACCGCGTCGACCGCGCTCAGCGAGGTGATCACCGGAAGGTTGAAGACGCTGCCGGCGCTGGCGCGGACGCACTTGCCGGCCCAGACGTCCACCGAACCGGCGCCCAGCACCACCGCGTCGGCACCCACCGCATCCGCCGTACGAATGACGGTCCCCGCGTTGCCGGGGTCCGAGCACCGCTCCAGCACGGCCACAAGGCGCGGCGCCGCCGGCAATGTCGGCGCGGCGGGGCTAGCGACGACGGCGACGATGCCCTGCGGCGTGACGGTCTCCGCGACGGCCCGCAGCGCGCGCTCCGTCACGGCATGGATCGGAACACCTGACCGGGCGAGCTCGCGCATCAACGGGCGCTCCCGGTCCGCCGCCTCGTCGGTGACGAAGACCTCGCGGATCTCGAACGATCTCGCCTGCGCGGCCGCAACCGCGTGCGGGCCTTCTGCAAGCAGCGCTGAAGCGGTGCGCCGGCCGCGCGCCGAGTGCAACGCCCGGGCCGCGAGGATCCGGGCGTTGCGCGGCGAGTCGATCACGTCGTGCTGCGCGCGAGCCATGCGCGCAGCCTGCTACGCAGCCGAGGAAGCGCTGGCCGTCGCCGGGAGCGACTTGCGCGCCAGCTCGACGAGCGCCGCGAAGGCGGCCTCGTCCGACACCGCGAGCTCGGCGAGGTGCTTGCGGTCGACCTCGACGCCCGCGGCCTTGAGGCCCTGGATGAACCGGTTGTAGGTCATCCCGTTGGCGCGCGCCGCGGCGTTGATGCGCTGGATCCACAGCGAGCGGAAGTCACCCTTGCGGGCGCGCCGGTCGTTGTAGGCGTAGTTGAGCGAGTGGAGCATCTGCTCCTTCGCCTTGCGGTACAGCCGCGAACGCTGGCCGCGGTAGCCGCTTGCCCGCTCGAGGACGACGCGACGCTTCTTCTGGGCGTTGACCGCCCGCTTCACCCGTGCCACGGGAAATCTCCTTGCTTACGTTGACCGGCCGTGAGGCCGGAAGGGGAACGACGACGTACGACGTGCGCGAGCTACCGACCCAGCAGCTTGTTGATTCGCTTGGTGTCGGCGGGCGACATGACCACCTCGTTGTCGAGCCGGCGGGTGCGCTTCGTCGGCTTGTGCTCAAGCAGGTGGTTGCGGTTCGCGCGGCGACGCGTGATCTTGCCGCTCCCCGTCACCTTGAAGCGCTTCTTCGACCCGCTGTGCGTCTTCATCTTGGGCATTGCTGCCTCGTCTCCTCGTCGTACTTCTCGGTCCCGGTTGGTGCGATTGCCTTGAGTTATGCGGAAGCGGCGGTGGCGCCGGGCTCCTCGACTGGTGCGGCGTCAGTTGCAACCGGCTCGTCGGCGCGCCGACGGGGTGGCTGCTGCGCCTGCTGCTTGCGGTGCGGGGCCATGACCATGATCATGTTTCGGCCGTCGAGCTTGGGCTGCGCCTCGACGTAACCGAGCTCTTCGACATCCACCGCGAGGCGCTGCAGCAGACGCAGACCCAGCTCGGGTCGGGACTGCTCGCGGCCGCGGAACATGATCGTGATCTTGACCTTGTCACCGGCCTTGAGGAACCGCACGACGTGACCCTTCTTGGTCTCGTAGTCGTGCGGATCGATCTTCGGCCGAAGCTTCATCTCCTTGATGATCGTGTGCGACTGGTTACGTCGCGCCTCCCGCGCCTTCTGCGCGTTCTCGTACTTCCACTTGCCGTAGTCCATGAGCTTGCAGACGGGCGGGCGGGCGTCGGGAGCCACCTCGACCAGGTCGAGATCGGCTTCCTGAGCCAGCCGCAGCGCGTCGCCG
>DASZYY010000216.1:0-1877 GCA_035545175.1 Mycobacteriales bacterium | reverse complement strand
CGCGGGTCGGGTCGAACACCTCGGGGTCGTAGTTGGCGTCGAGAAACGCCTCCACCTCGGCGAGGAAGGACTGCTGCTCAGGAGTGAAATCGAAGTCCACGAAGGCCACTCTAGTCAGAATCTGACGACCCGTCAGAAACGCCCCACGAGGTTGCTTCGCTGACGCTCCACAACCCCGCGGGGGCCCCGGGTCGTTGTCGCCTTGGTCGCGAAGGTCACCTGGATACGATCGCCTGGACATGGACTTCTCGCTGACCTCGGAGCAGCTCGAGCTGCGGCGGATGCTGCGCGACGTGACCGCCGACCACTGCTCCTCGGCACGGCTTCGCGAGGTGATCGGCACGCCGTCGGCGTCGGATCCGGCGCTGTGGAAGCTGGTCTGCGCCGACCTGGGTCTGCTGGGAGTCGCGGCGCCGGAGGAGGCCGGCGGGACCGGCGGCTCCTTTGTGGACGCGGCGGTGGTGATCGAGGAGGCCGGCCGAGGCCTGTGGCCGATCCCGATCGTGGCGGCGCTGGCCGCGGTGAGTGCGGTCGGTACGTCGGAGGGCGTGGCCGACGTTGTCGCCGAGCTGGCCGGCGGAGAGCATCGCGGCGCGGTCGTTCCGGGTGGCGGGGTCACGGTGAGCACGGCGCGGCTGACCGGGCAGGTCGACCACGTCCTGGGTGCTGATGGCGCCGACCGGCTGCTGGTGGCGGTGAGCGACGGGCTGTGGCTGGTCGAGCCGACGTTCTCGAAGACCGAGACCGCCGTCGGGATGGATCTGCTGCGGCCGCTGAGCACGGTGCATCTTGCCGACGCGCGAGGCCGGCGGCTGGGCGACGGCAACGCCGCCGCCCGCGCGGTCGACATCCTGCGGGTTGCGCTCGCGGTCGAGGCGGTCGGCGTCGCGCAGTGGTGCTTGGACCGCACGGTCGACTACCTCAAGACCCGCGAGCAGTTCGGCAGACCGATCGGGTCCTTCCAGGCGCTCGCCCACCGTGCTTCGGACCTCGCCGTCGAGCTGTCGGCGGCAACATCCACGGCGTACTTCGCCGCGTGGACGGTCGACGGCGACCCGGGGGAGCTGCCGGTCGTCGCGCCGCTCGCAAAGGCGGTCTGCGCCGACGCGGCGTACCGGATCGCGAGCGAGGCGATCCAGATGCATGGCGGCATCGGCTTCACGTGGGAACACGACGCGCATCTGTACTTCAAGCGCGCGACGGCGATCCGGCTGCTGCTGGGCGACAGCCACGCGCAGCGGCGGCTGGTCGCCGACCGCGCCGGCCTCTTCGTCTGACGTCCCTCGACGCTGACGCCGGCCTGAGCGGAGAATGCCGGGGTGAGCTTGAGTGGCGTCGTCGACCGGGTGCCCGCGACGCACCGCCAGTGGATCTTCATCAACTCTGTGCTGATCACCGCGTTCATCAACATCTTCATCAACGCGTGCCTCGCCGCGGCAGGGGCACGTGGCCATCACGTGGCGTTGTGGACCAGCAACCCGTTCAAGACGAACCTGCTCTACAACTCGCTCGGGACGCTGTTCTTCCTGCCGCTCCTGACTGCGGTCGGGGTCAACTCCGCCGTCTCGAAGGAGCGGCTGGCGGGAACCCTGACGCCGATCGCGGCTCCGTTCTCGACCCGCCTCTGGTCGTGGATCTGCGTCTCCTCGCCCTGGCGGCGTGGTGCCCGCTTCGGCGTCGTGACGCTCGCGGCCCTCGCTCCCCTCGACATCGCGGTGGTCGTTCTGGTCGGCCGCGACGGCGCCGGCCCGCTGCACTTCGTGATGGCGCAAGTGCTGCTCGCCGTACTCCTCGGCGCCATCGTCACGCCGCTGACCGCGCTCGCCGCGATGTGCGAGAAGCCCGCCACGTCTTGACTCGCGGCTCGCGGCATGAAA
>DASZYY010000215.1:0-3617 GCA_035545175.1 Mycobacteriales bacterium | reverse complement strand
CGCTACTTCTTCGCGGCGATCTCCTTCTTCATCGCCTCGAGGTCGACCAGTACCGGGTAGCCGCACTCGGTCATCGCGTGACCGTGGCCCAGGGTGTGCACGTCGAAGACCGCCTGCACCGCGTTGGTGAAGCCCTGGATGTCGAGAGTCTGGTTGACCGCGCGCTTGGCCATCCGCAGTGCCCACGGGTGCTTGCTCGCGATCTCGAGTGCGAGCTCACGCGTCGCGGTCTGCAGGTCGTCGAGCGGCACGACCCGGTTCACCATGCCGACGGCCTTCGCCTCTTCGGCGTTGATCGCGCGACCGGTGAACAGGATCTCCTTGGCGAGCCGTGCGCCGAGCTCCCAGGTGTGGCCGTGGTACTCGACTCCACCGATCCCCATCGCGACGACCGGGTCGGAGAACTTCGCGTTGTCCGCGGCGACGATCAGGTCACAGGGCCACGCGAGCAGCAGACCACCGGCGATGCACACACCCTGCACCGCGGCGATCGACGGCTTCGGGACGTTGCGCCAGTGCAGCGAGTACCCGACGTACTGGCGGGTCTCGATCTTGTAGATGTCCTGGACGGTCCACTTCCGCGCCGCCTCGGAGTCACCGCCGCGCATGTCGTGGCCGGAGGAGAAGTGCTTGCCGTTGGCGTTGAGGATGATGACCTTCACGTCATCGTCGTTCTCCGCCATCGTCCAGCAGGCGTCGAGCCGGTGCAGCAGATCCGGGTTCTGCGCGTTGGCGGCCTCGGGCCGGTTGAGGGTGATCGTCGCGATGTTGTCCGCGACGTCGTACAGAACCAGATCGTCGCTCACGGACGTCTCCTTCTCTCGGTAATGGTCATTCTGAGTTCTCCGCCTTGCGTCGCGGCATCGGGCCCCGGTAGTCCAGCTGCCCTTCACGCAGCTCCATCGCCACGAAGGTGGTCGTCGCCGTCGTCGACAGCACGTCGCGCCCGACGTCGTACACGTCGACCTGTACGACGACCATCCGCTTGCCTGCCCGCAGCACGCGGGCCTCGGCCCGGGCCGGGCCGACCGTGACGCCGGACAGGTAGTGCAGGTTCATGTCGGAGGTTGCGGCGCCGTAGCCCGGCGGCAGCGCCTGCACGGCCGCGCGGCCCGCGACGACGTCGACGAGCGTCGCGATCAGACCGCCCTGAAGCGCGCCACGGGTGTTGGAGACCCGCGGTGTCAGCGGCATCTCCATCGCGAGGTCGCAGTCAGCCTCGACGTCGTGGAAGCCGAAGTCGGCGAACAGGTGGCGTTCGCCGGTGAGCATGTGCGGGTCGATCCGCTCGGCTTCAGTGCCTGAATGCGTCATTCGCTGGTGCGCCGAATCATCATTCGCTCACGCTCAATGCCTGGCGCGGGCACCGCAGAACGGCCTGCTCGATCGTCGGTCGGTCTGCCTCGGAGAACTCGACCTCATGGACCGTCAGGCGGTCGTCGTCGTCGAGCTCGAACCTCGCCGGGTCGATCGTGGTGCAGACGCCGTGCGCCTCACAGAGCACGTCGTCGTGAACGATCTTGGGCACTTGCTCTCCTGGTTCTGGGACTGATCAGCGCTTGCGGCGCGCGGACTTCGCCGACTCCGACGCCGGCTGGCCGCCGACGAGGCCGCCGAGGCAGAACTGCCACAGCTGCTCGGTGCCGAGTGGTACACCGCCGGGCTCGGAGCCGAGGGCATGCATGTGCGCGGCGCCGACGATCGTCTGCATCATGATCATCGCGAGCGTGTCCGCGTCGATGTCGTCGCGGAAGTCGCCGTCGTCGATCCCGCTCTTCACGAGATCGAGGATCAGCTCGCGCAGCGGAGCCAGGACTCTGGCGTAGTCCGTGGGACGCGACTCGGCGAGCTGCAGGTGGTAGACGGACAACGCGCGGTTGATCCCGCCGTCGCCGGCACCGGGATCGACCGCCTGCGCGTGCACCATCTCGACGATGAAGCGAAGCGCCGCGAGCGTGTCGGGCATGTCCGCCACATCGGCACGCCACTGCGCGGCCGACGTCGCGATGATCTCCTCGAACAGCGCGAGCAGCAGCTCTTCCTTGCCGGAGAAGTGCTGGTAGAACGACCGCAGCGAGGTCTTGGACCGCTCGATCAGCTCCTGCACCGTGAAATCGGTGCGGCCGGTCTCGGTGAGGATCTCGATCGCGGAGGAGATGAACCGGTCCGATCGGGACATGGCCTTGGCGCGGGCGTTGCGAAGCGATCGTTCGACGGCACGCTCGCGCCACGTCGAATCGGACGCGGCGACCTCAGGCGCGTCGGCAGCAGCCTCGCGAGCAGCGCCGTCCATGAACAATGACATTACCGCTAGCCGAAGTGCCGCACCACGAAAACGGAGAACGGCCTTTTCGGGCAAGGTGGGGGCCGTGGAGCGACCAGTGGCGCTGGTGACCGGGGCGAGCCGCGGGATCGGCAAGGCTTGCGTGCTCGCGCTCGCTGACGCCGGCTTCGACGTCGCCTTCACGGCGCGAACCGCACGCGAAGGTGACGGTCGCGACGACTCCGACGCCGGCGGAAACGTCCCGATCGAGGGCAGTCTCGAACGCACCGCGGCGGAGGCCGCCGAGCGTGGCGCTCAGACCCTGCCGCTGGTCGCCGATCTGACCGACTTCGCCTCGCTCGAGGCGGCCGTCGCCGCGACGGTCGAGCGTTGGGGCCGGCTCGACGTACTCGTACTCAACGCCGTCCACACGGGCGCCGGAAGCATGCTGCGGATCCTCGACACCCCGACGGAGCTACTCGTCACCAAGCTGGTCGCCAACGCCGCAGCGCAGCACGCCATCGTCCGCGCCGCGCTGCCCACCATGCTCGCCGCCGGGGGCGGGCGCATCATCGCGATCACGTCGTACGCCGCAACCCACGACCCGAGTGCACCGGTCGGCGAGGGTGGCTGGGGCTACTCGTATGCCGCCTCGAAGGCCGCCTTCCACCGAATGGCCGGCCACCTCGCCGTCGAGGTCGGCAACCAGGGGATCGTCGCCGTCAACGTCGACCCAGGCCATGTCATGACCGAGCGGATGGCGGCGAACGCTGCCCGGCTAGGACTCGAAGGCAGATATGAAGGAGCCCCGCCGAGCGCGCCCGCTGCCGCAGTGGCCTGGCTGGCGACCGCCACGGACGCGGTCGAGCTGAACGGCCAAACGGTCAACGGTCTGAAGATCGCGCTCGAGCGGGGCCTTCATCCCGACTGGCGGAAATAGGCCGGTCGGCCGCTTCAGCCGCCACGGGCTTCGACCATCGCGCCGCGGCTGACCTTCGTCGCGGCGCTGCGCGGGATCTGGTCGACGAACTCCACGGTCTTGGGCACCTTGTACCCCGCGAGCTTGCCCTTCGCGTAGGCGATGACATCGGCTTCGCTCGGCGGCGCGGACTTGTTCGTGGGCTCGACGACGGCATGCACCCGGCGACCCCACTGGTCGTCCTTGAGACCGATGACGACGACATCGGCGATCTCCGGGTGGTCGATCAGGGCACTCTCGACCTCCGCCGGGAACACGTTCGCGCCACCCGTGATGATCATGTCGGCGCGGCGGTCCGCCAGATACAGGTAGCCGTCCTCGTCGACCCACCCGATGTCACCGCCGGTGCCGAAGCCGTCAGCGGTTACCGGAAGG
>DASZYY010000214.1:0-14426 GCA_035545175.1 Mycobacteriales bacterium | reverse complement strand
TTTCGGCGCCACCGCCGACGGTCGGACGGGGAGATCGGACATTGCCGGGGACGCTACCCGGCTTACCAGGTGAGCTTCGCCTTGGCAGGCTTGGTGAAGGTCGGGGGGATGTGGAGGGTTCGAAGCGCAAAGGACATCACGGTCTTGAACACCGGTGCGGCGACGAGACCACCGAAATAGCCGCGAACCGGTCGTTCGAGAACCACCTCGCACACCAGCTTCGGATCGTCGGCGGGCACCATGCCGACGAAGCTCGCGTCATACCCCGCGCCGCTGTAGCCGCCGTGACCGTTGGAACGGTTCGCGGTACCGGTCTTGCCGGCGATCCGGTAGCCGGGGATTCGGGCGGCGGGAGCGGTTCCTTCGTCCGTCGTGACGGACTCCAGGATGCGGCGCACCTTGGCTGCGACGTCCGCACTGATCACCTGGCGACGGGCGGGCGCGGAGGCCCGCTTGAACTCGCCGTTGTTGCCGACGGTTCCCTCGACGATGTTCGGCGTGACCCGCACGCCGTTGTTCGCGATCGTGGAGTACAGGCTCGCCACCTGCATGGCCGTCACGCTGAGGCCCTGACCGAACGCGAGAGTTGGCAATGTCGTTGCCGACCATTGATCGACCGGGAGCAGCACGCCCGCGCTCTCGCCGGGCAGCCCGATCCCGGTCGCCTGACCGAAGCCGAAAGCGCGCAGGTAGTCGTAGAGGCGCTGCTCGCCAAGCCGCTTGGCGACCTGAATCGCGCCGATGTTGCTGGAGTACGCGAGGACACCGGTCAGCGTGAGGTGCTCCGTGCCGTGGTTCTCGGCGTCATGGAAGGTGCTGCCGCCGTACTGGAACGTGTTGGGAATCACGAACTTCGATCTCGGCGTGACCAGACCGTTTTGCAGCGCGGCCGACACCGTCACCGACTTGATGACGCTGCCCGGCTCATAGACGTCGCTGACCGCCGGATCGCCGAGATCCGCGGCACTGGCCTTGCTGAGGTCGTTGGGGTCGAATCCCGGCGCGACGGCCAGCGCGAGGACCTGACCGTTGCGAGGGTTCATCACGATGACCGTGCCGGACAGCGCGTGGGTGGCCTTCACCTGTGCGGTGATCGCCTGCTGCGCTTCGTACTGGATGTCGCGCTGCAGCGTCAGGCGCAGCCCTTCACCGGCTTTCGCCGCGGTTGCGATGTCCTGACCGTCGGGAATCGGCGCGCCGTTGGCACCCACCTCGTAGTGCGCGACGCCGTTACGGCCCGCGAGCTGGCGCTGGTAGGACAGCTCCAGCCCGCCAAGCCCTTGACCGGACGCCCCGACGAAGCCCACGACGTTCGATGCGAGCGCACCGTCTGGGTAGATCCGCCGGCTCGAGTCCGGCGTCGAGATGCCGGCCAGGTTGAGCGCGTCGACCGCATCGCCCTCTGACGGCGGCACCGCTGCCGCCAGCCGGGCGTACTGGCCCGGACCGGACAGCTGCGCCTCGAGTGTGTCGCGCTTCATCTGCAACACCGGTGCCAGCGCGTCGGCGACCTTTGCCGGGTCCGTGATCACACTCGGGTCCGCCACGATGTCGCGCGCGTCGACGGTCTCCGCCAGCGGGTGCCCGTTGCGGTCGGTGATCGCGCCGCGGGTCGCCGTGAGGGTCACGGTGTGCAGCCGCTGGTGGGCCGCGGCGGCTGCGTATGTCGCCCGGTCGACGCCCTGCAGCTGGACGAGCCGCGCGGCGATGAGCGACATCAGCATGAGCGTCACGAGCAACACCGCCGACAGCCGACGACGCGTGCTCGGCGCGCGACGGCGCGAACGTGCTGCGGGACGAGGTGCGGGACGAGGTGCGGGGCGGCGCTGCGGCGGACGGGCTGGGGTTCGCGTCGTCGTCACTGGTGCGCTGCCTCGTGGTGGTGCGGGTGCGTGGTGGTCTGGGTTTGCGTGGTCTGGGTTTGCGTGCTCTGCGTCTGCTGCGTCTTCGGCTGCGTCGCGCCGGTGTTCGCGGCGGCCGAGCTGGCGCGCGTTGCCTTCGCGTCCGCCGGCTTGGTCGCCGTAGTGGTGGTCGGCGTGATGACGGCCGCGATCGCGGCCGGACTGTTCGCCGCGACCTCGTGCGCAGTGATCCGGCCGTTGGGCCGCTGGTGGTAGCCGATGACTACCGATGGCACCATGCCGAGGGCCTTTGCGCGCCGCCGCAACGCCGCCGGAGCGGAGTCGAGCTGAACTTGCTGTTCGAGGCGCTGCTCGGAGTCCGTCAGGTTCGCGAGCTTCTGCTGCAGCGAGGTCTGGTGGAACGCGTCCTGCGCCGCGAGGGTGTGCAGCATCAGCAACGACAGCAGTCCGGACAGCAGCAGCCCGCCGACCAGGAGCACGAACGGCGTACGACCGACAACCCGTTGCGGCGCAACGACAACCAGCCGTGGACGCGCCTTGACGGCACCGCCGGCACGAACCGGCAGCGCCTTGCGGGCGGCAGCAGTGGTCATGCGGCCGCCCTCACCCGCTCGACCGCGCGCAACCGCACCGAGGCGGCCCGCGGGTTCGCGGCGATCTCCGCCTCGGAGGCTTGCTCAGCACCTCGCGTGAGCAGCTTCAGCTGCGGCAGGTCCTGTTCCGGGATGACCGGCAGGTCGACCGGCGTGGTGACGGTCGAGCCGGCCGCGAAGGCACGCTTGACGATGCGGTCCTCGAGCGACTGGTAGGCCAGGACGACGAGCCGGCCACCGACTCGCAGCGCCGTTATGGCCGCCGGCAGCGCACGCTCGAGCACGCCGAGCTCGTCGTTCACCTCGATGCGCAGTGCCTGGAACGTGCGCTTCGCGGGATGTCCACCGGTACGACGCGTCGCGGCTGGGACGGCGTCTCGCACCAGCTCGGCAAGTCGTGCCGACGAGGTGACCGGCCCGGACTGGCGTTCCCGGACGATTGCCTCGGCGATCCGTCGGGCGAACCGCTCCTCGCCGTACTCCCGAAGGACGCGCGTGAGGTCCGCGGCGGAGTACTCGTTGACGACGTCGGCGGCCGACCGACCGCGGGTCGGGTCCATGCGCATGTCGAGAGCGGTGTCTCGCGAGTAGGCGAAGCCGCGCTCGTCATCGTCGAGCTGCATCGACGAGACGCCGAGGTCGAACAGGACACCGTCGACGTGGTCGACGCCGGCCGCTTCGAGGATCTGCGGCAACGTGTCGTACACGCCGTGCACCAGCTGCACGCGGTCGCGATGCGAAGCGAGCCGCTTCTCGCTGTGGGCGAGCGCGTTGGGATCCCGGTCGATGCCGATCATGTGCAGCGCGGGATGCCGCTCCAGCAGCGCCTCGGTATGTCCGCCGAGCCCGAGCGTGGCGTCGACGACGACGGCCCCCGCGGCACCCGCCACCGGCTCGAGCAGCTCGAGCACCCGGTCGAGCAGCACCGGTACGTGAGCGGAGTCGGGGCCTGACATGACGTCCTTTCGCGGCGGGTGGCGGTCTCGGGTCTGGGGACGTCGGTGTGTGGCCTGGTCCCCGCCGTCGACGCCTGAGACCGGGGAAGTGATCTCAGGGGCCGTCGACGGAGGCCACGACACACACCGCGGGGAATCGCGGCGCGGGCGCTAGAACAGGCCGGGCACCTCCCGTTCCGACAGCGAGGAGTAGGCCTCGCGCTGGCTGGAGTGGTAGTCGCGCCAGACCGGCTCGTCCCAGATCTCGAGGTAGCTGTTCAGTCCGACGACGGCGACCTCGCGGGTCAGCCCGGCGTACTCGCGCAGCGACTGCGGGACGGTGACCCGCCCCTGGCGGTCCGGCACCTCGTCGTGGGCGTCGCCGAAGGCCATCCGGTGGAAGTCGCGTGTCTCACGCAGCGCCATCGGCGCCTCGCGTGCCCGCTCCGTCACCCGAACCCACTCAGCCATCGGGAAGACCCGCAGGCAACGTTCCTGGCCGGGCGCGATCACCAGGCCCGCCGAGAGCTCGTCACGGAACTTGGCCGGCAGGAAGAGCCGGCCCTTCTCGTCGAGGCGGGGGGTGAAGGTGCCAAGGAACACGCTCCACCTCCCCGTCGCGACCTATCTCCATCTGCGGGTGAACGCCCCACAACGCTCCCCATAGCGCGCCACGCTACTCCACTTTGCTCCTCTGTCAACCACATCAGCCTCAATTTGCTCCACTCGGCGCCCACCGGCGCTGTGCCACACTTGGCGCTCAGAACTGGGGTCGTTGAGCAAGGAGGGGTCGCGCGGTGGCGACGTCGTCAGGCAGGGGCCCCAGCCGCCCCGCTCGCGGCAGCTCCCGCGGCTCGGCCGTGCCGCAGGCCCGCGAGATCGCCGAGATCGGCGCCCGGATCGCCGAGGCAGTCGAGAGCGTGATCGAGGGCAAGGCCGAGGAGGTCCAGCTAGCGGTCGCCGTCCTGCTCGCGGAGGGCCACCTGCTGGTGGAGGACGTCCCAGGCGTCGGCAAGACCATGCTGGCGAAAGCACTTGCACGCGCAATCGACTGCTCGGTTCGCCGCGTGCAGTTCACCCCGGACCTGCTGCCCAGCGACGTGACCGGGGTGTCGGTCTACAACCAGAACACCCGTGAGTTCGAGTTCAAGCCGGGCGCGATCTTCGCCAACATCGTCGTCGGCGACGAGATCAACCGCGCCTCCCCCAAGACCCAGTCCGCGCTGCTCGAGTGCATGGAGGAGCGCCAGGTCACGGTCGACGGCATCACCTACGAGCTCGACGCCCCGTTCATGGTGATCGCGACGCAGAACCCGATCGAGATGGAGGGCACCTATCCCCTCCCCGAGGCCCAGCGGGACCGCTTCACCGCCCGAATCGCGCTCGGCTACCCGTCACCCGATGCCGAGCTGGCGATGATCGACACCCACGGCACGGCCTCGCCACTGGACTACCTCGAGCCCGTGACGGACGACCAGGAGGTCGCCCGGCTGATCGGCGGCGTCCGGCAGATCCACGTCGCGGACAGCGTCCGCGGCTACGCCGTCGACCTGGTCACCGCGACCCGCCAGCACCCGGACCTTCGGCTCGGCGCCTCCCCGCGCGCGACGCTGCACCTGCTGCGGGCCGGCCGCGCCGTCGCCGCTCTGGAGGAGCGGGACTACGTGCTCCCCGACGACCTGCAGGCACTCGCCGAGCCGGTCCTCGCCCACCGGCTGCTGCTGTCCGCCGACGCACAGATCGCGCGGCGCCCCGTGACGGCCGTCCTCGCCGACATCTTGGCCGCCGTGCCCGTGCCGGCCGCCTCCGCGCGCCGCATGGCCTAGCCAGAAATGGCGTAGACAGAAGTCGTGAACCACCCCAGCGCGCCGATCGTCTGATCTACGTGAACGCGGTCCGCCTCGCGCTTCGGTCGCTGACCCTGCGTGGGCGCTGCACGCTCGCCGCGGGCGTCACCGCGGCGCTGTCCGGGGTGATCCTCAAGGAAGCCGACCTGCTCCGCCTCGGCCTGTTGCTGCTCGCGCTTCCCCTCATTGCCGCTCTGTTCGTCGTACGAACCCGGTTCCGCCTCACCTGCACGCGCCGGCTCGAACCCGCCCGGCTTCCGGCGGGAGCTCGCTCCCGGGCGGTGCTGCGGATCGAGAACGTCTCGCGGCTGCCGACCGGACTGCTGCTGGTCGAGGACACGATTCCCTACCTGCTCGGCGGACGGCCCCGCGTCGTCATCGAGCGGCTCGCACCGAAGCGGCCGATCGATGTCGGCTACCACATCAACGGTGAGGTGCGCGGCCGCTACACCGTCGGTCCACTGACCGTCCGCCTGCTCGATCCGTTCGGCCTGTGCGAGCTGCCGCGCGCCTTCACGAGCGTCGACACGCTCGTCGTCACACCGCCCGTGGAGGTGCTCCCCGACGCCACGTTGCGGGGCGAGTGGGGCGGCGCGGGGCAGAGCACCAACCGGGCGGTGTCGACGCACGGCGACGACGACGTGGCGACCCGCGAGTACCGCCACGGCGACGACCTGCGCCGCATTCACTGGCGTACGACGGCACGACGTGGCGAGCTCACGGTTCGCCGCGAGGAACAGCCCTGGGAAAGCCGCGCGGCCGTCCTGCTCGACGCGCGCCTGGTCGCCCACCGCGGCGAAGGACCGGCGTCGTCGTTGGAGTGGGCGGTCTCCGCGGCGGCGTCGGTGAGCCGGCATCTCGCCGAGCGCGGCTTCGACGTTCGACTGGTCACCGATGCCGGCGGTGAGGTGTCGTCATCAGCACTCGGCGTCGCGGGCTTCGACGGCGCGATGCTCGATGTGCTCGCGGCCCTGACCCCGTCGACCGGTCAGACCTTGCACGTCGGCGTCGAGTCGACCCGACGTGCCGGTGGCCAGGGTTTGATCGTGGCGATTGTCGGCACCGTCCAGCCCGACGATGCCGAACGACTTGCCCGGCTACGCGCGGCCGATCGGTCCACGGGCGTCGTCTTCATGCTCGACACCGACACCTGGTCACCGACCCCAACCACGACCCAGTCCGCCGATCACGAACGCGCCGCCGGGATGCTGTCGGCTGCCGGATGGCGGGTCGTCCAGGTACGACGCGGTGACTCGATCGCGCGCCTGTGGGGGTCGCTCGGCCCCGCCCCGACTCGTGCTGCGGCGGTCGCCCGGTGAGCGGGCCGCTGCGACTCACGGTCTACGCGATGGTCGCGTCGATGCTGTCGGCGCTGACGTTGTCCGCGGTCTTCGCCTCGGCCGCCTGGGTGTTTCCGGTGATGGTCGCCGTGTTCCTGGTGTCGGCTTCGTGTGCGCTGATTCGCTGGTCACCGCTGCCGTCGGTGCTGGAGCCGCTCACCGCGACGCTCGCCGTCCTGCTCTGGGTCACCTGGCTCTACGCCCATTCCCAGGCGACGGCCGGCTTCGTGCCCAACGGGGCATCGATGCGGACGCTGGACCACCTCGCACGCGCCGGCTTCACCGACGTGCGGAAGCTGCCCCCGCCGGTCCCGACGCATCATGGCCTCGTTCTCATCACCGTGGTCGGCACCGCGGTCGTCGCACTCGTTGTCGATTTGCTGACCGTCACGCTGCGGCGTGCGGCACTCGCCGGTGTTCCGCTGCTCGCGCTTTTCACGGTGTGTGCGGCGACCAGCCGCAACGGCGTGAATGTCGCGGCGTTCATTCCCGCGTCGGCCGGCTACCTGATGCTGCTGTACGCCGACAACCGGGAGCGAGTGACCAGGTGGGGCGCCGCGATGGGCTCCGGGAGCAACGCGCGGCCGGCACCGACCCGCTCGGTGGAGAACCTGCTGCCCTCGGCACCCGCATCGCTCGGCCGCCGGGTCGGCGCCGCAGCCATCGGCTTCAGCGTGGTGGTGCCACTGGCACTGCCCGGCATCCACGCCGGCTTCGGCGGCCACGGCGGAGGCGGCGGCAACGGCAAGGGCGGTGGCGGCAGCGTCACCACGATCGACCCGATCGTGTCCGTGAACCATGACCTGACCAGCAGCCTCAACGCACCGGTGCTCACCTACACGACGACGACCGAGACGCCGGACTACCTGCGGATGACCTCACTCGACCTCTTCGGCGCCGGCACGTTCACGTCAGCTCCGTTGAACGCGGAGCCTGAGGCTCGGGTCAGAAACGGCCTCGACGTCGTCGCGCCGTCGAACCAGGTGGTGACGACGAACGTGACCGTCGCCAGGCCGTTCGCGTTTCGCTGGCTACCGATGCCGACCGTCGCAACCTCCGTCAACGTCGGCGGCGACTGGCGGTTCGACCCGATCACCTCGACGACGTTCTCCGCGAGCGACACCACCTCGGGTCTGCGCTACACCGTCGTCAGCTCGCCGAACCTCCCGACGCCGGCCCAGCTGGCGCACGCCCAACCCACCACCAGCGGTGACGCGACCGCGGATCTGGCCCTGCCGGTCGTCTCGCCCACGGTGCACCGGCTGACCCGCGAGGTCATCGCGGGCGCGAACAGCAAGTACGACGCTGCGCTCGACATCCAGCGGTTCCTGACCAGCAAGCCCTTCTTCTACACGACCGTTCCGCCGCAGGCGCCCGGCAACCTCGACTCGCTCACCTACTTCCTCACGGTCAGCCACGGCGGCTTCTGTCAGCAGTACGCGACCGCCATGGCAGTCATGGCACGGCTCGCCGGGATCCCGTCCCGGGTCGCGGTCGGGTTCACGCCCGGAACTCGCGGCTCCGACGGCAGGTGGCTGGTCACCACCCACGATGCTCACGCCTGGCCGGAGCTGTACTTCCCGGTGTACGGGTGGCTGCCGTTCGAGCCGACGCCGCGCGGTGACGGCCAGACCGTCACCCCGTCGTACGCCCGTGCCGTACCGAACCACCACGGCGGGGCAACCAACGAGCCCAACACCGGCAAGGGCGATCCATCGCTGATCAAGCACCCCACCGGAAAGGGCAAGAACACCAAGGGTGGCAACGCCGGCAAGACCGGCGCGACGAAGGCCGCGACGCACTCGTCGCACTCGGTGGGCTCGACGCTGTGGATCATCGTCGGTGCCCTCGCCGTCCTCGCCCTCATCCTGCCCGGCGCTACGCGGCAGCTGACGCGACGCAAGCGGCTGCTGCAGCTTGTCGGGCCGAATCCGTCATCCGGCGCCGCGTGGGCCGAGCTTCGCGACAGCGCCATCGACGCCGGCGCTCCGTGGGACGACGGCCGCTCCCCCCGCCAGTCGGCGTACGCGCTGGGCCAGTGGCTCGGCGCGGCAAGCGAGCTCCGAAGCGCACTCGGCCGGCTGACCCGCGCCGAGGAAGAGGACCGCTACTCGGCGCACCCGACCGCCGGGAACGGCTCTCCCGCAGCTGACCTTCGCGCGATCCGCGCCGCGTTGCGACACCGGCAGGGCGGCCGTCGCAGTGTGCGAGCCATCCTGATGCCGCCTTCGACGATGCGCCGGCTGTCGACCTGGTGGTCGGCGATGGCCGACAGCATCGACGAGGCGCGGCCGCGGAAGCTAAGCGTCAGACGCGGCCGGCTGGCGCGCTGAGTCCGCGGGCTCGTAGACGAGTACGGCGTCGTCGTAGCCGCGCAGCCGGATCTCCTCGCGCACGCTCCACGACGCGGCCTCGCCGCCGGCTCGGGCGACCGCTTCCTCGCTGGCCAGCACTCGGCCGAGTCGGCCCTTCGCCTCGTCGGTGAGGCGCGCCGCCTCGTTCACCGGCGAGCCGACAACGGTGTACTCGAACCGCTCCTCGGCACCGATGTTCCCGGCTACGACGGTACCGGCGGAGACTCCGATCGCCGCGTCTATCTCGGGATGCGCCGCCGCGATCGCAAGCAGCTCGCGACGCAACGTGCGCGCCGCTCGCAGTGCGCGTCCCGCACAGTCGTCGGTCGCCGCCGGTGCGCCGAACACCGCCAGCGCGCCGTCACCTTCGAACTTGTTGACCCACCCGCCTTCGCTGGACACGACGCGGACGACCGTTCCGAAGAACTGGTTGAGCAGCGCCACGACATCTTCCGGCGCCTGAGTCTGCGCAAGCTTGGTCGAACCGATCACGTCGACGAAGACGACGCCGACCTCTCGGCGCTCGCCGCCGAGGACGACGTTGCCGGCAGCGATCGCCTCACGCGCGACGTCGACCCCCACGTGCCGGCCGAACAGGTCTGACAGCACCGCGCGCTCCCGCAACCCGGCGACCATCTGGTTGAACCCGGCTTGCAGCATTCCGATCTCGCCGCCGTCGTCGACCGGGATCGCCACGTCGAGCTCGCCGTTCTGGACCTGGCGAACCGCGCTTCGAAGCCCGAGCAACGGCGTGGCGAGCGATCGGGTCGCGACGTGCACGACCAGGCTCCCGGCGATGAAGGCCGCGCCGATGATGAACCAGATGGCGGCGGCGCTCGGCGGCTGCGAGGACGGGCGGCCGACGAACGTCAGGCCGATCATCAGCAGGAACACGTCGGCTCCCACAACCCAGGACAGCAGCAGCTTGGTCCACACGCCGGGCGCGAGGCGGCGTTCGAGCGCGCGCCCGGCGAGGCCCACCGCGACCAGCGGCCGGATCGCCCATTCGGCGATCAGATAGGTCAGCCCGCAGGTCGTGAGCCCACCGAGCCAGATCGACATCGCCACCCGCACGGTGCTCTGCCACGGGTGCGAGACGGCACTGAGACCCGTCCAGATCACGACTGCCCCGAACCAGCCGATCATGCCCTGCACGGCGTAGTGGGCGGGCAGCCGTAGCAACGCTCGAAGGTCGTCGTCGGTCGGCTCTCGCTGTGAGTCGAGCCAGGCAGTCGCCCGGCGGAACATCCGCCTCCCGCTCCAGACGCCGAGCGGACCGGTCAGCGCGAGGTACCCGGCCAGCGTGATCGCATCGACCTGGGTGAACCCGATCTGCCCCT
The DNA here is from genome assembly GCA_035545175.1 of Mycobacteriales bacterium. GTDB lineage: Bacteria > Actinomycetota > Actinomycetes > JAFAQI01 > JAFAQI01 > DASZTV01. The sequence continues at coordinate 4,155 of DASZYY010000214.1, read as the reverse complement.
TGAGATGCGCGGCGGTGAGCGCGCCTGAGCCCGCCGCCAGCAAGGCTCCGGCCAGGTGCGCCGTCGGGACTCGCACCGTGATGCGGCGCCCGACGCGCTCAGTCAGCTCCGTGGTGCCGTCACAGGCGAACACGGGGGCAGCGTAGGGCGCAGACGATCACGAGGTCTGCAAAGTGTGACGAAGGCGACTGCCTAGCCGTCGCCGTCCTGACGGCGCTGCCAGCGGTCTTCGAGCCGCTGCATGAACGAGCGACGTTCGCCGTGAACCCGCGGCGCCCGGGTGCGAGGCTCGCGGTCACTGCGGCGTCGAGGTCTCGGGCTGTCGCTCGCCGGCGCAAGCCGATGTCCGGTCATGCGCTGCCACGAGGCGATTCCGTAGGTGACGCTCGCCAGCATCACGACGAAACCCGCGACGCCGAGCGCGATGAGCGGAACGATCACGCCGGCCAGCAGCATCGCCGTGCCGGCCACGACGCCCAGCACGGCTCGCACGACCCGCCCGCGATAGTGGCTGCGAACATCCGCGGACCGGTACAGCCGGGCGAACTTGGGGTCATCGGCATAGAGCGCCTGCTCGATCTGTTCGAGCAGCCGCTGCTCATGATCAGAGAGCGGCACGACGCCTCCCTGACAGCTCTACCGTCGCCACGGCCATAACCCAGGATACGGGCGCGACCTGACACTCGGCTAGCGCCAGTTTTCGCTGACAACCCGGGCTAATCGTCATTCGCCGGACGCCGCACCAACGCCGCCGGGCGGACCGCGCCGCGGCCGAACCGCTCGGTGACCCGGTCCATCGCCTGCTCGGCGGCCCGCCATTCCTCGGACTCGCCGGACAGCGACAGCTGCTCCGGGGTGTCGACGGCGCGCGCGAGTCCCTCCACCCGCACTCCGACCAGCCGCAGTGGCGTGCCGTCGATCTGGAGAGCGTCGTACAGGTGGCAGGCGGTGTCGTAGATCACCCGCGCGATGTCGGTGTGCTGGGTCAGCGTGCGTGACCGGCTGATCGTGCGGAAGTCGGTGAAGCGCACCTTGATCGCCACGGTCCGCGCGACCTGGCCGCTCGCCCGCAGCCGTTCCGCACATCGTTCGGAGAGCCGCAGCAGTTCCCGCACGATGCCCTCGCGGTCGGCGATGTCCCGCGCGAATGTCTCCTCCGCGCCGATCGTGCGATCCGGCTCGTCGGGCACCACCCGGCGCGGGTCCTCGCCGTTGGCGAGCGCGTGCAGGTGTGCGCCCGCTGCCTTGCCCACCGTGTGGATCAGAGTCGACACCGGCGTCGCCGCGATGTCGCCGATGGTGCGCAGCCCGATCCGGCTCAGCGCCTCCTCGGTCTTGTCACCGACTCCCCACAACGCGCCGATCGGCAACGGATGCAGGAAGGCGAGCACCGACTGCTTCGGGATAACGAGCAACCCGTCGGGCTTCGCGTGCGACGACGCGAGCTTCGCGACGAACTTGTTGGCGGCGACACCGATCGAGCACGGCAGCTGTTGCTCGGTCGCGATCCGCTCCCGGATGTGTACGGCGATCTGCCGCGCGCTCCCCATCCGCCGGATCGCGCCCGACACGTCCATGAACGCCTCGTCGAGAGCGAGCGGCTCGACCTCCGGCGTCACCGTCCGGAACACGGCCATCACTTCGCGGGACGCCTCGCTGTAGGCCGCATGGTCCGGCGGCACGACCACGAGCCCGGCGCAGCGGCGCATGGCCTGCGCCATCGGCATCGCGCTGTGCACGCCGAACTCGCGGGCTTCGTAGGTCGCCGCCAGGACGACCGACCGACCGCCCGGGTGACCGACGACCACCGGCTTGCCTTTCAGCTCCGGGTTCCGGCGCAGCTCGACGCTGGCGTAGAACGCGTCCATGTCGGCGTGCAGGATCGTGCAGCCGGTGTCATCGCCCGGCAGGTCGAGAGGGCGGCGACCGCGCTCGAGCTGCCGACGGCTCAAGACGGCTTCTCGGCGAGGACGTGCAACGACGTGGCGACCTGCAGATACGACGGGTCCGTGGCGACGGCGTGCTCCAAGGCGACGAGCTCCTCCGCCGCCGCCACGTCGCCCTCGAGCAACGCCGTCGGCGCGCTGTCGGCGAAGATCCGGATTCCGTGGACGCTGACCGGGCGAAGCCCGGCGTCGGCGACGAGCGCCTGGATCCCGTCCGCAGTGAACCGCCGGCGCAGCGGATCGTGCGGTCCGCTCACCCCGGTGTCGCCGGCGAGCATCGCGCGCGCTTCGCCGAGCCGTCCGCTGGCCACCCGCGCCAGGGTTGCCGCGACCCGGTTCGCGACCAGAACGCTCGCGATTCCGCCCGGGCGGAGCACGTCGACGAATGCCTGCAGCGCGGCCATCGGATCGTCGACGACCTCGAGCACGCTGTGGCACAGGACCGCGACGACGGACTCGCCGTCGAGCAGCATCGCCACGTCGCCGGCGTCACCTTGCCGGGCGGTCACTCGCTGGGCCACACCCGCCTCCATCGCCCGACGCTCGAGGGCGGCGAGGGAGTCCGGGCTGGGGTCGATGACGGTGATCGAGTAGCCGAGCTCGGCCAGCGGGACGGCGAAGCCGCCGGTGCCGCCGCCGACGTCGAGGATGCTCACCTCACCGGGTGCCCCCGGGAAAGCGGCGAAGGCACCCCGCAGCACCTCCCAGAGCACCGCAGTACGGGCCGGGTTGCGATGCGTTCTCCGGTCCGCGGACATGGGTCTAACGGTAGGGCTTGGCCTGCCGCGAGGTTGCCGGATTAGCCGGGTACACCGGGGCGGGACCCGCCACGGCCACTTCCAGCGGGAGCATCGTCTGCCGCACCGCCGGAAGGCCGAGCCGCGCGGCGACGAGATCGAGGAACAGCCCCGCGTCACGCACCAGGTCGTCGGCCTCGCGCGCCGTCACGGCGCCACGCATGCCCGCCTGCGCGGCGACGCGCTTGTCAGCGCCCGCGGCGAAGAACGCCGCCCACTCCGCCAGCTCGGGCGCGACCCGAACCAGCAGCGTCCAGACGCTGGTCGGCCGGCCGCGACGCAACGGACGGTCCACCTCCGGGCGGGCCTCTGCCGCAAGTACCGCCGCGGCGGCGCGCAGCGCCGCCAGGTGAGCCTCGGCGTACCGCTCGCCGACCTCGCGCGCCTGCTCGGCTTCACCGAGCGCGCGGCGAGCAGCGACCGCCAGCCGCAGCGCCGAGGCGGGCACCGTGTGTCCCGGCGCAGGTGCCCTGACGGGGGTGTCGAGCATCGCTGTCATGGTTCGAACATACGTTCGATGGGCGTTCGCGTCAAGCGCCTGATCCACGTGCGTTACGTTCCGGTCGTGAACGCCCAGCGAGCCACGGTCGAGCGATGATTCGCTTCGCCCACGTGGACGCGGCCCGGATGCGCGCCTTGGCCGGCCCGGCCGCGTCCGTGTACGGCGCCGCGATGGCGCGCTCGCCGGAGGTCGTGGTTCAGCGCCGCGACATCATCGCCGGTCACACCGCCTATCCGGGGTTCATCGGCGCGGCCGCCTTCGACATCGACGAGGCCGACGTGGCCGCTGAGGGCGAGCTGGTCGGCTTCGGCTACGGGTACCTCGGCGCCAGTGGACAGTGGTGGCACGACACCGTCGCGCATGCCCTCGGCCGCGACGGCGCGAAGCGGTGGCTGCGCGATGGCTTCGAGCTCGCCGAGCTTCACGTGCTGCCGGGTTATCAGGGCGGCGGGCTCGGCCGGCACCTCCTCACGGACGTGCTGTCCCGGACCACCGCCCGCCATGCGGTCCTGTCGACTCCCGACACCGAGTCCCCGGCTCGGCTGCTGTACCGCTCGTACGGGTTCGAGGACCTGGTCTGCAACTTCTACTTCCCGGGCAGCTCGGAGTGCTACGCGATCATGGGAATCGACCTGTGATCGCCGACTGCGCGGACCGCTAGGTGCGTGACGTCGTCGTAGTGGGCGGCGGCCACAACGGCCTGATCGCCGCTTGCTATCTCGCGCGCACCGGTCTCGACGTCGAAGTCATCGAGCGCGACGCCGTCCTGGGCGGCGCGGTCTCGACGGTGGAGCGTTGGCCCGGTGTCCGGGTGGACCGAGGCTCCAGCGTGCACGTGATGGTGCGCCACACCGGCATCGCCGAGGAGCTGGCGCTGCAAGAGGTGGGGCTGGTCTACGACGATGTCGAG
>DASZYY010000213.1:0-7327 GCA_035545175.1 Mycobacteriales bacterium | reverse complement strand
CGCGACGAGGTGGCAAGCGAGAACTACACGGTCGGGTTCGTGACCTCGCTTGGCTGGGCCGCCGAGAACGTCGACTACCGCAAGGGTGAGCACTCGCTCGCGGACGTGCTCGCGGCCTACGACGCGCTGCGCGCTGAGGTGGGCAGCCAGCTGCCGATCTGCCTGGTCGGGCACTCGGCGGGCGGCAACCTCGCGTTGCTGGTGGCGGAGCACCGCCGGTCCGTCGCGTGCGTGATCTCCGAAGCCGGACCGACTGACCTGATGACTTTCCGCCACCAGAAGGCCTACCCGACGACTGTCACCGAGGACGGGGAGGTCATCGGTCCGGAGTGGGGTTACAAGCACTACATCGTCCCGTCGTTCGGAGTCGACCCGAAGGTGCTGCGGGAGTGGAGTCCGGTGCATCGGGCCGGTGCGATCAACGCCTCGGTCCTGCTTGGCGCCTCGACGCACGACCCATGGATCCCACAACGGCAGATGGCAGAGCTGCGTCACGCCATGCATGACAGGGCCGCACCCGGCGGTATCCGGACGCGGCTGCTCGCAGGCTCGAGCACTCCGAGCGGGGCTGACCCCAACTTCACGCACGCCAGCGTCACGTCTTCAGCCCTCGCGAAGTGGCAGCACGAGGAGCGGCAGCTTCTTGCCGCAGCGGCTAGCTCGGGCTGACCGTCAGGCCGTCACGGTCAGGGGTCGTGTCGACCACGACGGTGTCGCCGTCGTGGACCTCACCCGACAGCAGTGCCCTGGCGAGCTGGTCGCCGATCGCGGACTGGATCAGCCGGCGCAGCGGGCGCGCGCCGTACACCGGGTCGAATCCCGAGATCGACAGCCATTCGCGAGCGGCATCGGTGACCTGCAGCGTGAGCCGCCGGTCGGCCAGCCGTGACGCGAGCCGCCCGACCTGGATGTCCACGATCGCCGCGAGCTGCTCGCTGCCGAGTGAGTGGAAGACCACGATGTCGTCGAGCCGGTTGAGGAACTCCGGCTTGAAGTGTGCCCGAGCTGCGGTCAGTGCGGCCTCTCGCTTCGCGGCATCGTCGAGCGAGGGGTCGTTGATGAACGCAGACCCGATGTTCGACGTGAGCAGCAGGATCGTGTTGCGGAAGTCGACCGTCCGGCCCTGCCCGTCTGTGAGCCGGCCGTCGTCGAGCACCTGCAGCAGGACGTCGAAGACATCCGGATGCGCCTTCTCGACTTCGTCGAGCAGCACGACCGTGTACGGACGGCGGCGAACCGCCTCGGTCAGCTGACCGCCTTCGTCGTAGCCGACGTAGCCGGGCGGCGCTCCCACAAGGCGCGCGACGGAGTGCTTCTCGCCGTACTCGCTCATGTCGATGCGCACCATCGCCCGCTCGTCGTCGAAGAGGTACGACGCGAGCGCCTTCGCCAGCTCGGTCTTGCCGACACCCGTCGGTCCGAGGAACAGGAACGAGCCGGTGGGGCGGTCGGGGTCGGAGATGCCGGAACGCGCCCGGCGCACCGCGTCGGACACCGCGCGCACCGCGTCGTCCTGTCCGACGACACGATCTTCCAGCGCGGACTCCATCCGCAGCAGCTTCTGCGTCTCACCCTCGAGCAGCCGGCCGGCGGGAATGCCGGTCCACGACGCGACGACCTCCGCCACATCGTCGGAGCCGACCTCTTCCTTCACCATCGGGAGCACCGCGGCATCGGCCGACTGCTCAGCCGCGGCCGCCGAAGCCAGCTCCGCCTCGGCCGCGGGGATCTCGCCGTACAGCAGGCGGCCCGCCGTCTCGAGGTCGCCGGCGCGCTGCGCGGACTCGGCTTGGGTGTGCAAGGCGTCGAGACGCTGCTTGAGGTCGCCGACCCGGTTGAGGCCGGTCTTCTCCCGTTCCCATCGGGCGTTCAGCGCGTTGAGCTGCTCGTTCTTGTCGGCGAGCTCGGCGCGCAGCTTCTCGAGCCGTTCGCGTGACGCCACGTCGTCCTCGCGCTCGAGCGCCATCTCCTCCATCCGCAGCCGGTCGACGGCGCGCTGAAGCTCGTCGATCTCGACCGGGCGCGAGTCGATCTCCATCCGCAGCCGCGACGCGGCCTCGTCGATGAGATCGATCGCCTTGTCCGGCAGGAAACGCGATGTGATGTAGCGGTTGGACAGCGTCGCCGCCGCGACCAGCGCGGCGTCGGTGATCTCGACCTTGTGGTGCGCCTCGTAGCGACCCTTCAAGCCGCGCAGGATCGCGATCGTGTCCTCGACGCTCGGCTCGCCCACCATCACCGGCGCGAAGCGCCGCTCCAGCGCCGGGTCCTTCTCGATCGACTCGCGGTACTCGTCGAGGGTCGTCGCACCGATCAGCCGCAGCTCACCACGAGCGAGCATCGGCTTGAGCATGTTGCCCGCGTCCATCGCGGCTTCGCCGGTCGAGCCGGCACCGACGACCGTGTGCAGCTCGTCAATGAACGTGACGACCTGACCGTCGCTCTCCTTGATCTCGGCAAGCACGGCCTTGAGCCGTTCCTCGAACTCGCCGCGGTACTTCGCGCCCGCGACCATCGCCGCGAGGTCGAGTGACACCAGCCGCTTGCCACGCAACGACTCGGGCACGTCGCCCGCCACGATGCGCTGCGCGAGGCCTTCCACGACGGCCGTCTTGCCGACCCCCGGCTCACCGATGAGGACCGGGTTGTTCTTGGTACGGCGCGACAGCACTTGGATGACGCGCCGGATCTCGGTGTCGCGGCCGATGACCGGATCGAGCTTGCCGTCGCGGGCCGCGGCGGTGAGGTCGACGCCGTACTTCTCGAGGGTCTGGTAGGTCCCCTCGGGCTCGGGACTCGTGACCCGCGACGATCCGCGAACCGCGGCAAACGCGTCCTGCAGTGCCGACGGCGCGGGCAGCAGGTCACTGACCGGCGACCCGCCGTCCTTGGCCAGACCGACGACGAGGTGCTCGGTCGACACGTACTCGTCGCCGAGGGACTTCGCCAGATCGGCGGCGGCGTTGACGACCGCGATCGCGCTACGCGACAGGCCCGGCGCGGCCACCGTCGCACCGGATGCCGACGGCAACCGGCCGAGCGCAGCGTTGGCTTCGGTGAGGACCTTGGCGGAGTCGCCGCCCGCGGCCTCGATGAGCGGGCGCGGCACGCCGTCGCCAGGACCGAGCAGCGCGACCAGCAGGTGCAGCGGCTCGACGTGTGGGTGACCGGCGGCCGCAGCGGATGCGACCGCGTCGCTGAGGGCCTGCTGGCTTCTGGTGGTGAACCGGTAACTGTCCATCTGGGTTCTCGCTGTCTACTTCTTGGGTTGCCACACCACGACTGCGGGTGGCGTGAAAGGGACGAGGTCGCGCCGGTACGAGCGATGCACCGCCTGCTCGCGGCGGACGATCTCGGCGCGGGCGGCCTCAAGCTCGGCGAGCACCTCCGACAGGCGGTGCTGCAGAGCCGAGACATGTGACTCCAGCTCGAGGATGCGCTTCACGCCGGCGAGGTTGATGCCCTCGTCCTGCGACAGCCGCTGCACCTCGCGGAGCATCGCGATGTCTCTCGCGGAGTAACGCCGACCCCGACCGGTCGCTCGTCCTGGCGACACGAGTCCCATCCGGTCGTACTGCCGCAATGTCTGCGGGTGCATCCCGGCCATGGTCGCGGCCACCGAGATGACGAACACCGGAGTGTTCTCATCCGCACCGAGACCGCTCAGGAAGTCATCAGCCATTGCCGCCACCTGTCTGCTCCAGATGTGCCCGCGGGTTGTCCGGCTGCGCCGCGGCGTAGGCCTCGAGCGCTTCCCGGGCCCGATCACTGACCGACGTCGGGACCGCGACCTCAACGGTCACGAGCAGGTCACCGTGACCGCCGGCACGACGCGCCACACCCTTGCCGCGCACCCGCAGGACACGTCCACTCGCGGTGCCGGCCGGGATCTTCACCGAAACCGTCGACCCGTCGAGCGTCGGCACCTTCACCGTCGTCCCGAGAGCCGCCTCGGGGAAGGTCACCGGCACGGTCAGCGTGAGGTTGTCGCCGTTGCGGCCGAACAGCTTGTGCTTGCCGACATGGACGAGGACGAGCAGGTCGCCCGCCGGCCCGCCCCGCTCGCCCGGCTCACCCTTGCCCTTGAGCCGGATCTTCTGACCGTCGGCGACACCGGCCGGGATCCGGGCGCGCAACGTCCGGCTCGTGATCGCCTCGCCGCTTCCGTTGCACGTCGTGCACGGATCGTCCACGAGCCGGCCGCGGCCACGACACTCGCGGCACGGCTCGGCAAACGCGAAGCCACCCTGGTTCGTCGAGGACATGCCGGTACCGCTGCACCGCGGGCAGGTGCGCGCCGCCGTGCCCGGCTTCGCGCCACTGCCGCGACAGGTCGGGCAGGTGTGCGGTCCGGAGATCGTGAGCGGAACGGTCACGCCCGAGGTCGCGTCGTCGAAGGACAGCGTCACCTCGGCCTCGACGTCGGCACCGCGCCGCGGCGCAGCCGCGCGGCTGCGACCACCGCCGAACAAGCCGCCGAAGATGTCGCCCAGGCCGCCGCCGCCGTTGGCGCCGCCGAACAGGTCGTTGAGATCGAACGTCGTCGCCCCGCCGCCGTAGCCGGCACCGGGCGGCATCCGGAAGCCGCCCCCCGCGAACATCGCGCGCGCCTCGTCGTACTCCTTGCGCTTGGTGGCGTCGGAGAGCACGTCGTAGGCCTCGGAGATCTCCTTGAACTTCTCCTCGGCTTTGGCGTCGCCGGCGTTCGTGTCTGGGTGATGGGTGCGCGCGAGCTTGCGGTAGGCCTTCTTGATGTCGGCGGCCGACGCATCCTTCGGGACACCGAGCGAGGCGTAGTAGTCCTTCTCGACGTAGTCGCGAACGCTCACTCGGTACCCCTCCTTTCAACTGCGTTAGTTGTCGTTTGTCGTTCCGCTCGCTTCGGGCTCGAGTACGGCGACTCGCGCCGGGCGGAGCACTCGCTCCCCCACCCGGTAGCCGGGCTGGTAGATCTCGGCGCAGACGGCTTCGGTCACGTCGGCCGAGTGCCCGTGCGTGAGGGCCTCGTGCACCGTCGGGTCGAACGGCTCGCCGGCGTCGCCGAACCGGGTCAGCCCGAGCTTGGCCAGCGTCGCCTCGAGGCCGTCGGCGACGAGTGCGAACCCGCCCTCGACCTCGCCGTGCGCGCGGGCCCGATCGATGTCGTCGAGCACCGACAGCAAGCCGAACATCACCGATGCGAGAGCGGCTTCGCCGACTGCCTCACGGTCGCGCTCGACGCGGCGGCGGTAGTTCGCGAACTCCGCCTGCAACCGCTGCAGGTCCTCGGTGAGCTCGGCGGCGAGATCGGCGGAAGCACCCTGCACCGCGGCTTCGGCCTGCGCCAGCGGGTCGGCTGTCGACGCGGCCGCACCGGGTACGTCGGCGCGGCGCTCTCCGGTCTCCGGGTCGAAGCGTCGCTTGTCCCGGACGACGGGCCGCTCGTGCTCGGCGCCCTCGCCGTCCGGTCCGGCAACGCCCCCGGTCGGGGAATCGCTCACGCCTGGGCACCACCTTCGGCGTCGCCCTCGTCGACGATCTCGGCGTCGACGACGTTGTCGTCGTCAGCAGTCGCGTCCGCACCGCCCGGTGCACCCGCCGCGGCGTTCGCGTCGGTGTACATCGCCTGGCCCATCTTCTGGCTGATGGTGGCGAGCGCCTCCGACGTGCGCTTGATCGCGTCGACGTCGTCCGCCTCTAGAGCGGTCTTGACCTCGGCGACCGCGGCAGTGACCTCGGCCTTCACGTCGTCCGGAACCTTCTCGCCGTTGTCGGCGAGGAACTTCTCGGTCGTGTAGACGAGACCGTCGGCTGAGTTGCGCACCTCGGCGGACTCGCGACGCTTGCGGTCCTCCTCGGCGTACTGCTCCGCCTCGCGCATCATCCGGTCGATGTCGTCCTTCGGCAGCGCCGAGCCGCCGGTGATCGTCATCGACTGCTCCTTGCCGGTTCCGAGGTCCTTCGCGCCGACGTGCACGATGCCGTTGGCGTCGATGTCGAAGGTGACCTCGATCTGCGGCACACCGCGCGGCGCCGGCGGCAGCCCGGTCAGCTCGAAGTTGCCGAGCGACTTGTTGTACGCCGCGATCTCGCGCTCGCCCTGGAAGACCTGGATCAGCACCGACGGCTGGTTGTCATCAGCGGTCGTGAAGATCTCGCTGCGCTTCGTCGGGATCGTGGTGTTGCGCTCGATGAGCTTGGTCATGATGCCGCCCTTGGTCTCGATGCCCAGGGACAGCGGCGTGACGTCGAGCAAAAGGACGTCCTTGACCTCACCCTTGAGGACACCGGCCTGCAGAGCGGCGCCGACGGCGACGACCTCGTCCGGGTTGACGCCCTTGTTCGGCTCGCGACCGCCGGTCAGCTCCTTGACGACGTCGACGACGGCGGGCATCCGGGTGGAGCCACCGACGAGCACGACGTGATGGATGTCGCTGATGTTGACGCCCGCGTCGCGGACCGCCTGCTGGAACGGGCCCTTGGTGCGCTCGAGCAGGTCCGCGGTCAGCCGCTGGAAGTCCGCACGCGACAGCTTCTCGTCGAGGTGCAGCGGACCCGCGTCGCTCGCCGTGATGTACGGCAGGTTGATGGTCGCTTCCGACGAGCTCGACAGCTCGATCTTCGCCTTCTCGGCGGCTTCGCGCAGCCGCTGCATGGCCATCTTGTCGACCGACAGGTCGATGTTGTGGCCGGCCTTGAACCGCTCGACGAGCCAGTCGACGATCTTGTCGTCCCAGTCGTCGCCACCGAGGTGGTTGTCACCACTCGTGGCCTTGACCTCGATGACACCGTCACCAATCTCGAGCAGGGACACGTCGAAGGTGCCGCCGCCGAGGTCGAAGACGAGGATGGTCTGGTCGGCCTCCTTGTCCAGGCCGTAGGCCAGCGCCGCCGCGGTCGGCTCGTTGATGATCCGCAGCACGTTGAGCCCGGCGATCTGGCCGGCTTCCTTGGTGGCCTGGCGCTGGGCGTCGGAGAAGTACGCCGGCACGGTGATCACGGCGTCGGTCACCGTCTCGCCCAGGTAGGCCTCGGCGTCGCGCTTGAGCTTCTGCAGGACGAAGGCGGAGATCTGCTGCGGCGTCTGGTTCTTGCCGTCGATGTCGATCGTCCAGTCGGTGCCCATGTGGCGCTTCACCGAGCGGATCGTGCGATCCGGGTTGGTGACGGCCTGCCGCTTGGCGACCTCGCCGACGAGCACCTCGCCGTTCTTCGCGAAGGCGACGACGCTCGGCGTGGTGCGCGACCCTTCGGCGTTGGCGATGACGTTGGGCTCTCCGCCCTCGAGCACGGTCACGACGCTGTTCGTCGTACCGAGGTCGATGCCGACCGCTCGTCCCATGTCTGT
>DASZYY010000212.1:0-2708 GCA_035545175.1 Mycobacteriales bacterium | reverse complement strand
GAGTTCTCCGAGGTGTTCTTCGACAACGTGCGGATCCCGGTGGCGAACCGGGTCGGCGAGGAGAACGACGGCTGGCGGGTCACGATGGTGACGCTGTCGTTCGAGCGAGGCACGGCGTGGGTGGACCAGATCGTCGACTCGGTGCGGCTGGTCAGCGATCTTGCCGCGATCGCCAAGAAGGTGACAACGACCTCGGGCGTGGCGTGGGACGACCGTGGACTGCGGCGCGACATCGCGCATCTCGGCGCCGAGTTCGACGCGCTCTGGGCGCTGACGAAGCGCGGCGTGACCGAAGCCGGGTCGGGCGTGCCGGGCGCGAGTGCTTCGGTGTTGAAGCTGCGCTACACCGAAGCCCGGCAGCGGCTGATGGATCTCGGTGCCCGCGTCGTCGATCGTGCCTCGGTGTCGCGCACCGACATCGCCGGGCTGCCGACCGGCGAGTGGACGACCGAGCGGCTCAACTCGCTGTCGTACACGATCGCCGCCGGGACCTCGCAGATCCAGCGCAACATCATCGGCGAGCGCATCCTCGGCCTGCCGAAGGAACGGTAGGGACGACTCGATGTACTTCCTGCCGACCGACGAGCAGCGCGAGCTCCAGCGCGGGGTGCGCGACGTGCTCGAGTCGGCGTACCCGCTGGAGAAGCTGCCCGGCGGGTTCGACGCCGACGTGTGGGCGACTCTCGTCGAGACCGGCGTGTTCTCACTGCGCACCGAGCTCGAGCTGGGTCTGGTCGAAGCCGCGCTGGTCTTCGAAGAGCTAGGACGAGCCGCGGTTCCAGGGCCGCTGGTCGGGACCTTCCTCACCGCGGGGCACGCCGATGGCCCCGTGACGGTGGTCGATCCTCAGCTTCCGCCGATCGTGGTGAGCCACCTCGACGTAGCGGCGAACGTGCTGATCCTCGACCCATCGGGCCCGCGGATCGCCACCACGAACGAGGTCAGCGGCGTCCCGCTTCCCGAGCCGATCGATCCGCTCAGTCCGATGCACGAGCTGGCCAACGCGCCCGCGGGCACCCAGGCCGGCATCGACTACGCCACGCTGATGAACGAGGGCGCACTGCTGACGGCGGCGCTCCAGGTCGGCCTTGCGGCACGCCTCACCGAGCTCGCTGTCGACTACGCGAAGACCCGCGAGCAGTTCGACCGGCCGATCGGGTCCTTCCAGGCCGTCAAGCACATCTGTGCCGACATGCTCGTCAAGACCGAGCTCGCCCGCGCCGCGCTGCACAGCGCCGCGGTGATGTTCGACGACCCGGAAGCGGGCGACGCCGACCGCGCGGTGGCCGGCGCGAAGCTGCTCGCCGACGAGGCGGCGATGGGCAACTCGCGGTCTTGCGTCCAGGTGCACGGTGGCATGGGCTTCACCTGGGAAGTGCCGGTCCACTACCTGCTCAAGCGCGCCTGGCTGCACGCCACCGAGTTCGGCACAGCGGACGACCACGCCGAAGCCCTAGCCGCAAGACTGTGACTCTCGCAGAGCTCTCCGGAGTCGAAGACGGCGAGCGCATCGCGGTCGAGGACGCGACGACGCGGCTCACCTGGCAACAGCTCGAGACGCAGACCAACCGGTTCGCCCACGCCCTCGAGACGCTGGGGGCCGAGCCGGGAAGCCACGTCGCACTCTGCGTGAGCAACCGGGTGGAGTTCGTGGTCGCGCTCATCGGGGCATGGCGAGCCGGCTGCGCCTACACCCCGCTGAAGACCGGATGGACCGCATCCGAGGTGGACGCCGTCCTCGACGACGCTCACACCGCGGTCGTCGTCACCGACCGGGATGGAGCTCGGGAAGCGGCGCACAACCGCGGGGTGCCGCTCGTCGATCTCGATGCCGAGGACTACTCGCAGTGGCTGGCCGGCCAGGCCGCCGAGCCGCTGCCGAACGATCGCTACGGCTACAAGATGCCGTACACCTCGGGCACCACCGGTCGCCCGAAGGGCGTCGTGATGCGCGGTTCCGGAACCACCGACTTCGCCACGGGCTGGGCGGGGATCGCCTACTGGGCGGAAGCGCTCGAGCTGCCCGGTGAGGGCGTTCACCTGTTCTGCTCTCGATTGTTCAATGGTGCGCCGCAAACGTTCGGGTTCGGCGCGCTCGCCCGCGGCGCAACCCTACGGATCCTCAGTCGCTGGGAACCGGCGGAGGCGCTCGCCGAGCTGCGCCGGCCGGACGTGACTTCGACGATCATGGTGCCGACGATGTTCCGGCAGATCCTGGCGCTGCCGCCCGAGATCCGCGACGGACCCACCCCGTCACTTCGCACCGTCTTGCACGGTGGTGAGCCGTGCCCGGTGTCACTCAAGGAAGCGATCGCCGAGGTTCTGGGCGAGGTGCTCGTCGAGTACTACGGCTTCACCGAGGGCGGCATGACCGTCGTACGGCGGAACGAGTGGCGTTCGCGAGCGGGCACCGTCGGCCGCCCGCTGCCGGGCATGGCGGTGCGGATTCTCGACGACAACGGCAAAGAGGTCCCGGCCGACACCGAGGGCACGGTCTACTTCACGCCCTCGAAGGGCCGAATGTTCCGCTACCAGGGCGACGACGGCAAGACCGAGGGCGCGCACGTCGGCGACTCGTTCACCGTCGGTGACATCGGCCGGCTCGACGCCGAGGGGTTCCTTTATCTATGCGGTCGCGCGGCTGAGGTCGTGGTCTCCGCCGGTGTCAACGTGTATCCGGCTGAGGTCGACCAGGCCCTCAGCGACGT
>DASZYY010000211.1:0-6783 GCA_035545175.1 Mycobacteriales bacterium | reverse complement strand
GCCTCGGCATGGAACGACGGCTCGTGGGATGCCGCGAGCTGGTCATGAGCCACTGACCGATGTCCGAGATGTCGCTCCCGACGCGTGCCCGGCTGCTGATCGCCGCATCGGCGATCAGCGGGGCGCTCGCGCTCGCCTGGGCGGCTAGCCGGATCGCGACTCCGGACCTGGAGTCGATCGCCGCGCTCGCGGTGATCGGCGGCACCTTGCTCGTCTCCGATCGCTTCCCGTTCCTGCTCTACGGGCGCAGCTACTCCGAGGCGGTCAGCTTCGGCGACGGCCTGCTCGCGGCCTCGATCGCACTGCTGACCTCGTCAGAGATCATCTTCTTGTTCGCCGGCACGCAGCTGGTTGCGCAGATCTGGCGTCGCCGCAACGTCGTGAAGACGATCTTCAACACCGCGCAGTTCACCCTCGCCGCGACTTCCGCCGTTCTCCTGTCGGATCTTGTCGGCCGCGACCCAGGCCACGTCACCTCCCTGCTCTGGCCGGCGATCGCGGCCGGCACCGCCGCCTTCGTGATGGTCAACGGCGTGCTGGTCGGGGCGCTGCTCAACATCCTGACCGGGCAGTCACTGACCAGCGTGTGGCGGGAAGGCACCGGGTCGCGGCTGCTCGTTGTCGCGGTCGGCACGACGACCGGCGCGCTCGGCGGGATGGCGGCCGCGAGCAACCTGTGGGCGCTCGCCTTGATCCCGCTGGCCTTCTTCCTGCTGCGACGTGTCCTCGCCGGTCACTTCGAAGCCAAGCGTGACCGCGACCGCGTCTTCGGCCTGCTGGACGCGGCACGCGAGATCCACAGCGCGATGGCGGACGGTCGGGTCCCGGCCACCGTCGAGGGCGTCGCGTCGCGCTTGCTGCGCGGCGAGGCCCGCGTGATGCGCCACCGTGCGAGCGGACTGTGCGCCGCGATCACCGACCACGACAGCTGGCTCGTCGTCACCGGTCGTGATCCCGGCGAGCCGTTCGACTCGGCCGACGTACAGCTCCTGCACACGATCGCCGCGATCGCTGCCGGCGCGTTCACCAACGCGGATCTGTACGGCGAGGTGCACCAACAGCGCCGCGACATGGCCGCCATCCTCGGCAACCTCGCGGAGGGCGTGTGCGCGTTCGACACCGACGGTCGCCCGACGTTCTGGAACGCCGCCGCCCGTGACCTGCTGGGAATCACCGCGGAGGAGTTCGATCCGGACCACCCGAGCGCTGAGACGCTGCTCGCCCCGGTCCGCCGATGCCTGCAGTCGGGCATGACCCTCGACGCGTCGATGACCCTGGTTCGCAGCGACGGCACGCCGCTCCCGATCAGCTTCACGTGCGCCCCAACCCGAGAAGGTGACGTCATCGACGGCGTCGTGCTCGCCTTCCGCGACGACACCGAGCGACTCGACTTCGAAGCCCAGCTGTCCCATCACGCGTTCCACGACCAGCTGACCGGCCTGGCGAACCGCCGGTTGTTCATCGACCGGCTCGACCAGGCGTTGCGACGGGCTGAGCGCCACGGCGGCTTCACGGCGGTCTGCTTCGTCGACATCGACCGCTTCAAGCTGATCAACGACAGCCTCGGCCACCAGGCCGGCGACCGCCTGCTCACCGAGATCGCGAAGCGGCTCAGCGGACTTGTCCGTGACGGCGACACCGTTGCCCGGTTCGGCGGTGACGAGTTCACCCTGCTGCTAGAGGACCTCGGCGACCCGAGTGAGCTGCACGACGTCGCGGACCGGATCGTGCGGGCGATGGAGGCACCTATCGAGGTTCTTCCGGGACGCACGATACTCGCGACGCTCTCGATCGGCGTGGCCGTTTCACGGCCGGACGCGTCCGGCGACGATCTCCTGCACGATGCCGACCTCGCGATGTACGAGGCCAAGGCGGAAGGTCTCGGCCGCTGGAAGCAGTACGTCGGCGGCGGCGGTCGCTCGATCGGCCAGCTCGAGCTCGAAGAAGACCTTCGTGCCGCGATCGGCAACGGCCAGATCGAGGTCTTCTTCCAGCCGATGGTCGACGCCGAGGGTGGCATCGCCGCCGACGCAGAGGCGCTGGTCCGCTGGAAGCACCCGCGCCGGGGCATGATCCCGCCGAACGACTTCATCCCGCTGGCCGAGGAGACCGGCCTCGTCCTGCCGCTCGGCCGGCTCGTGCTTCGTGAGGCTTGCCGCCAGTGCAAGTCGTGGGAGGACAACCTCGGCGTCGCGATCGGCGTCAGCGTGAACCTCTCTCCCCGCCAGTTCCAGGACGGCGACCTCGTCAACGAGGTTCGGTCGGCGCTCGAAGGCGCCGGCCTCGAGCCACACCGCCTGTGCCTCGAGATCACCGAGTCACTCGCGATGCGCGAGACCGAGTGGACGATCCAGACGCTGCAGCGACTGAAGGCGATCGGCGTCCGCGTGGCGATCGACGACTTCGGTACCGGCCACTCCTCGCTCAACTACCTGAAGCGGTTCCCGATCGACGTCGTCAAGATCGACGGCAGCTTCGTGAACGACATCACGACGAGCGTCGTCGACACCGCGATCATCACCGCCGTCGTGACGCTTGCCGAGACCCTCGGGATCGCCACGATCGCCGAATGCGTCGAGGACGTGGAGCAGCTCGAAAAGCTGCGCGAGCTCGGTTGCACCCTGATCCAGGGCTACCTCTTCGCGAAGCCGATGCCCAGCGCCGAGCTGAGCCGTTGGCTCGCCAACGCCGCTCAACCCGGTGGGATCCGGATCCCGAAGCCGCGGGTGGCCGAAGCGGCGATCCCGGCTCCTACCCGTTGATCGTCCCTGATCCGTCCCACGTCGTTTTGGCACCGACGTCCGGTCGGGCTATCGTGGCGGAACCGACGCGGGGTGGAGCAGCTCGGTAGCTCGCTGGGCTCATAACCCAGAGGTCACAGGTTCAAATCCTGTCCCCGCTACCAAATCCGCGGCCCGCCAGACTCACGTCTTCTGGCGGGCCGCGGTTCTTGTTCGGGCAGCGAGTTGCCCGAAGCGCGTGGATGGTTCCCCTCAGGCGAGGGAGAGGAAGAGACGCTCCAGCTTGGCGGTGTCGACGGACCTGTCGTTGGCCGCACCTTCGACGATGCACTGCTGCAAACCGCTCGCCACGATCTTGAAGCCGGCGCGGTCCAGCGCCTTGGACACGGCGGCGAGCTGGGTCACGACGTCGGCGCAGTCGCGACCGCCCTCGAGCATCGCGATGACGCCTCGGATCTGTCCCTCGGCGCGGCGGAGCCGCTTGATCACGTCACGGACAGCGTCTTCTTCGATTTGCATGAACGCCTCCTACCTCATCGGCAGGATACCCCCCGGGGTGTTATGGGGCGCCTCAGCTGCGGTCACGCCGTGCCACGACCAGAGCGTCGATGGCGGTCTTGTCGCCGTCGGCAGTCGAGACGGGGCGTTGCACGCGCTCGGCTTTGCTCACTGTGAGCTCGGCCCCGATGTCAACGACGATGTCGTCAGGCACGAACAGCACGGCGGGGTCAGGCGGTCCGCCGACACCCTCGGTCAGGTTCGTCGCGTCGTGGCCGACGACGAGCAACATGCCTCCCGGGCCGACCCGTCCGGCGGCGTGCCGGATCACCTGCCGGCGATCGGGAGCCGGCAGGTGAAGGTAGGCGACGACGACGACGTCGAACGGTCCTTGTGGAAGCTGGTCGGCGACGACGTCGCCGACCTCGAAGTGAGTGTTGCCGGCAACCCCGGTTTGCTCCGCGAGCCGACGGGCTCGTTCAATCGCGGTGGCGGAGAAGTCGACACCGACCGCAAACCAGCCGCGCGTAGCCAGCCAGATCGCATTGCGACCCTCGCCACAGGCGACGTCCAGGGCCCGGCCTGGCGCTAGCCCGGCCAGCTCGGCCGCAACGAAACGGTTCGGCTCGGCGCCCCACACGAGTTCGTCGCCGGCGTACCTCGCGTCCCACGCCGCGGCGTCCACGACCCCCATCCTCCCAGGAATGTGTGCGCCATACACCCCGGGGTATGCCGCCCCGGGGAATGTCCGGATGCATCCGCGCGTTTGCTATACCGACGGGGGTATCGGATTACGGAGGAGACCGTGGCGACCATCACCCTGACCGAGGACAGCTTCGAGTCCAGCGTCACCGAAGCAGGCATCACTCTCGTCGACTGGTGGGCGTCATGGTGCGGCCCGTGTCGGATGTTCGCGCCGGCATTCGAAGCGGCGAGCGAGCGTCACCCGGACATCACCTTCGGCAAGGTCGACACCGAAGCCGAGCCCCGCCTCGCCGGAGCCGCCGGGATCAGATCGATCCCGACCCTGATGGCCTTCCGCGACGGCATCCTCGTGTTCTCCCAGCCCGGCGCGTTGCCAGCCGCCGCGCTCGAGCAAGTGATCACCGCCGTCCGCGACCTCGACATGAACGAGGTGCGCCGGCAGATCGCCGAGCAGCACACCCAGACCGCCTAGCAAGGAGATCCAGCGATGAGCAGCATCACTGCCTGGCACCTCGACGGGGACCGATTCGCCGTCGCCGCGCGCGACCACTTGTTCACCGTCGACCAGCCGATCGCCGACGGTGGTGAGGACACCGCCCCGACGCCGACAGAACTGTTCGTCGCCGGCCTCGTCAGTTGCGTCGCGTTCTACGCCCGCCGCTACCTCGCGAGACATGACCTGCCCACAGACGGACTGCGCGTCACCGGCGACTACGACCTGGCAGCCCGGCCAGCTCGCGTGGCCACCGTTCGCGTGGATATCACGCTGCCCGACGGGGTGCCGGAGGACCGCCGCGACGCGCTGCTCGCGGTCGCATCGCACTGCACTGTGCACAACAGCCTCACCAGCCCGCCCGAGGTGACTGTTGCGCTGGCCGCTGCGACGGCTTCCGCCGCCTGACCACGCCCCGTCCGCAAGTCCGCGCCGTTGCCGCCGCTTTCGTGGGGTTGAGGAACCGGCTCCCAGGTGATGGATACCCCTCCCTCTCTCCGCCGCGTCGCGGACTGGTCGGGCGTGGGGACCTACGGCTCTAGCCGGCCGGCGGAGGTTGGAGTGTTCTGGACAGAGGTCCGGCTTCGATAGGCGGAGGGCAAGCGTGGATCTGGATTCGATGACCAAGACCGCGCGCGCGTTGGTGGCGCCGGGCAAGGGCATCCTCGCCGCGGATGAGAGCACACCGACCATCGAGAAGCGCTTCCGCGCCGTCGGTCTCGACTCGACCGAATCGCTACGCCGTGACTATCGGGAGCTCCTGTTCACCGCCGACGGGACCGAACAGTTCATCAGTGGAGTGATCCTGTTCGACGAGACCATCCGTCAGCACACGTCGAGCGGCACGGCATTCCCCGCGACGCTGGCTGACCGGGGCGTGATCCCGGGAATCAAGGTCGACCGGGGCACGATCGCCCTGGCCGGCTTCCCGGGCGAGGTCATCACAGAGGGGCTGGACGGTTTGCGCGACCGGCTGGCTGAGTACGCCGCGATGGGGGCGCAGTTCGCAAAGTGGCGAGCGGTCATCTCAATCGGCAGCGGTAGGCCCACTGGCGGCTGTCTCGATGCAAACGCTCATGCCCTCGCTCGCTATGCCGCGCTCACCCAGGAAGCCGGACTGGTCCCCATCGTCGAACCGGAAGTGCTCATGGACGGCGATCACAGCATTGACCGGTGCGCAGAGGTCACCGCGGCGACCCTTCGGGCCGTCTACGACCAGCTTGCCCGCCAGCGGGTCGTCCTGGAGGCGAGCCTGCTTAAGCCGAACATGGTCCTCGCCGGCAAGGAGAACCCGCAGCAACCGACCCTTGACGAGGTCGCCGACGCGACGATCGCCGTGCTACGGAACACCGTGCCCGCCGCGGTACCCGGCATCGTCTTCCTCTCCGGCGGACAGTCCGACACCGAAGCGACTGCCCGCCTGAACGCGCTGAACAAGCGGGAACCCCAGCCCTGGCAGCTGAGCTTCTCCTTCGGACGAGCGCTTCAGGCCCCTGTCCTACGAGCATGGGCCGGCGATGACGCCCACCGTGATGCGGCGAAGGCCGCGCTCCTCCACCGGGCGGCTATGAATGGGGCCGCCCGGCACGGCGCCTACAACCCCGACCAGGAGCAGCCCCGCGCATCGGCGCCCTGATGGGTGGTCACCGAAGCGGGACCGTCAGAACCGCAATGTCGCGCCGATCCCACCGACCAGGACCAGGTCCGACGGCTCGGCGATCGTGATCTGTGATTCGGCGTCCAAGGCTGCCGCGATCGCGGTATCAGCAAGGACGTCGGCGACGACCTGATCGACCAGGACCAGCCGCTCGACGCGGCCTTGGTCCAAGGCTTGCAGGACGTCGGTGGGGCCTTCGACGGCAAGGCCGCGGCCAGCCGCGTCATCGAAGGCAGCAAGCTGTTGAGCTCGGCGCTGCCGAGCGGCGCCGAGAACAGCCGCCCGCACATCGTCAGTGGACACGTGAAGGGCGCCGTCGGCGCCCGGTCGCGCAGTCGCGTCAACGACCAGCCGGCGCAGCGTGTCCGGCAGTTGGGCACGAACGAGCATGGTCTCGCGAACGTCGCCGGCGAGCAGCACGACGAGGGGCTGCACCCGCGCCGCGACGCTCGCGAGATGCGTGGCGAACTGTTCCGCGTTGTGCCGCCACGAGTCCACGGCCCGCCGTTGGTAACGCGGTTGTGCCCACCCGCCTGGCGCGTTGTTCTCGATCTCGTCGTCGTGGCCGGCGATCTCCTCGGTCAGGACAAGCGCACCATCGTCGTCATAGCCGAGCGCCTCGGCGTGACCGTGAGTGACCACCGCCGCTACCGCGGGTGTTCTCTGCTGCTGCCAACGCAGCAGCGGCA
>DASZYY010000210.1:0-4364 GCA_035545175.1 Mycobacteriales bacterium | reverse complement strand
GTGGCTGGGCAAGCCGACCGACAAGGACGACAAGGCTTTCGCCCAGGCCGACCTCGAGAAGTACAAGGCCGAGCTTCAGCGGGTGCAGACCCTGCTGTACGCCAACGGCACCACGGCGCTGCTGCTCGTCTTCCAGGCGCTCGACGCCGCCGGCAAGGACGGGACGATCGGCCACGTGATGTCGGGCGTCAACCCGCAAGGCTGCTCGGTCACCTCCTTCAAGCAGCCTTCCGCTGAAGAGCTCAGGCACGACTTCCTATGGCGTTGCGCGAAGGCCCTGCCGGAGCGCGGGCGGATCGGCATCTTCAACCGGTCCTACTACGAGGACGTTCTCGCCGTACGCGTCCATCCGGAGCTGCTGTCCGCTCACGACTCCGCGCGACCGGGTAAGCCGAGACCGCGGCTGTGGGAGGAGCGCTACGAGGACATCAACGCTTTCGAACACCACCTCGACCGAACCGGAACGCGGGTCGTGAAGTTCTTCCTGCACGTGTCGAAGGACGAGCAGCGGCGGCGATTCCTCGCAAGGCTCGACGATCCGGCGAAACGATGGAAGTTCAGTCCCGCCGACGTCGCCGAACGCGCGCACTTCGACGAGTACATGCAGGCCTACGAAGCAGCGCTGTCAGCGACGTCGACCAAGCACGCGCCCTGGTATGTCATCCCGGCGGACCACAAGCCGACGATGCGCGCATTGGTTGCGGGAGTCATCGTGGGAGTGGTCGACCAGCTCGGGCTTTCGCTCCCCAAGGACGCGATGTCGGACGCCGAGCGTGACGCCGCCCGCCGCGAGCTCGCCGAGGGCAGCTGACTCAGTCGACGGACGTGGTCGGCACCTCGTCGTCAGTGCGAGCGGCCGCGTAGCCGGCATACGCGGCGGCGACCGCGATCAGGATCGCGGAGATGACCAGCGCCGACGCCAAGCCGTCGTGGAACGCGGCGTAGGCCGCGACCTTGATCCGGTCGACGATGGCGGCGAAGACGTTCCCGACCACCGTGGTCTTGTCGGGCGAGGAGCCGTGCTCGTAGGCGTGAATGATGTAGTCCTGGAAGATCCGCGGGACGCCGAGCGCATCGAGGCGGTGCTTCAGGTCCGTCGTCAGGTGAGCGTTGACGAGCGACCCGAGGATCGCCACCCCGAAGACGACCCCGAGCTGTCGCGCAGTGTTGGTCGCCGACGCCGCCATGCCGGAGTGCTCCGGCGGTACGACCTCGAGCACGAGCGATGTCACCGGCACCATCGCCATACCCATCCCGAGGCCGGTCAGCGCCAGGGTCCCCATCAATCCGACGAACGATGGGTGCGGATGAAGCAACGGCTCGCTCACCGCGATGCCGGCAGCGGCAAGGCCGGCGCCGAACGCCATCGTCCAGCGGCCGTGGTGGCCGACGACGAGCCGACCACCGAGCAGAGCTCCGCTCACCATGAACACCGTCATGGGCAGGAATAGCAACGCCGTCCGGTAGCCGCTGTAGTGGACGACCTCCTCCAGGTAGAGCGCGCTGAAGAAGAAGATGGAGAAGGTGCCGAAGTACGCCGCGAACGCGACCCCCAGCGCCGCCCGGAACCGGCGATGGCGGAAGAAGCGGAGATCGAGCATCGGTGCCGGCGTGACCAGCTCGCGCCGTACGAACCCACCGGCCGCGATCGCCCCGACGGCGAACAGCACCACGATGTGGCCCGCGGCGTAGCCGGCCCGCTCGCCCTGGATCAGCCCGACGACGACGGTCGCGATGGCCACGGCGGCAAGGATCTGACCCGGAAGATCGACCGGTGCGGCGTCACGGTCTGAGCTCTCGGGCACGTGCCGGTAGGCGGCGACGAGAAGGACACCGCCGAGAACGAAGTTGAGCCAGAAGATGGCCCGCCAGTCCCACAGGCTGATGAGCACACCGCCGATCAGCGGGCCGAGCGCGAGACCGAGGCAGGACACCGCAGCCCACACGCTGAGGGCGCGCGCCCGGCCTCGCGTCTCCGGGAAGATGTGGCGCAGCACCGACAAGGTGCCGGGCTCCGAGGCGGCGGCACCGACGCCCATCAGCGCGCGAGACGCGATCAGCGCCGAACCGGAGTTGCCGATGGCGCCGACCAGGGACGCACCGGCGAACAGTCCGACGCCCAGCAACATGACCCGGCGGCGGCCGTACCGGTCGCCTAGCGTCCCACCGGTGAGCATCAGGCTGGCGAACGCCACCGCGTACGCGTCGACCACCCACTGCAGCCCGGTGACGCCCATGTGCAACGAGGTCTGGATGCTGCCGAGCGCGACCGCGACGACGGTGGTGTCGAGGAAGGTGAGCGCGAGAATCCCGCAGACGACAACGAGACTCGCGCGCCGCGATGCGGGCGCGTCGACGGCTGCTCGATCGCTCACTGCCTGGAAGCCTAAGAGTGCGGCGATCTTCGTCGATAGCAGTGACGTGTCATTCGTACGGACGCCCCGACTGCGCCGTATGGTCGCCGTATGCGGGTAGGCGTCCTCGCGGAGAGCGCGCCGACGGAGCGTCGAGTGGCGCTCACTCCCGACGCGGTGCGCCGGCTCAGCGACGCCGGCTTCAGCGTCATCATCGAGACGAACGCCGGTAGCGGATCGTGGTTCGCCGACAGCGACTACGCCGACGCGGGCGCCTCCACCGCCGACGCCGCCGGAACCCGTAATGGCGCGGATGTCCTGTTGTGCGTCGGTCCGCCGGACTACGCCGGGCTGCGTTCCGGTCAGACCGTCATCGGCCTTCTGCAACCCCTCCTCTCGCCTCAGGTGATGGCCGACGTCGCCGCCCGTGGCGTCACGGCGGTCAGCCTCGACGGGCTGCCACGGACCCTGACGCGCGCTCAGGGCATGGACGCGCTGACCTCACAGGCCAACGTCGCCGGCTACAAGTCCGTGCTCGTCGCCGCCGAGCACTTCGACCGGTTCTTCCCGCTGCTCATCACCGCGGCCGGGACGTCGAAGCCAGCCGAGGTCCTCGTGCTCGGCGCCGGCGTCGCCGGCCTTGCCGCGATCGGCACCGCCCGCCGACTCGGCGCGATCGTCCGCGGGTACGACGTCCGGCCGGCCAGCAGCGAAGAGATCCGTTCGCTCGGCGCCCAGCCGATCGAGCTGACCTCCGTGGCCCAGGGAGCCGGCGAAGGCGGCTACGCCCGCAAGCTGACCGAGGAGGAGCAGCTCGCTCAGCAGCACGAGCTGACCGGCCACATCGCGAAGCACGACGTCGTCATCACCACGGCACACGTGCCTGGTCAGCGGCCGCCGCTGATGGTGACCGCCGCGGCGATCGCGGCGATGCGTCGCGGGTCGGTCATCGTCGACATGGGGGCGTCTGCCCTCGGCGGCAACGTCGAGGGGTCTCGCCCGGGCGAGATCGTCGTCTCCGCCAACGGCGTGACAATCGTCGGTGCGGGCGACCTGGCGTCGCGCATGGCCACCGCGGCCTCGACGGCGTACGCCCGCAACATCAGCGCGTTGCTGCAACACCTCGCCCCGGACGGGGTCCTGACGATCGACCTCGAGGACGAGATCACCGCCGGCGTCGTCATCACCCACGACGGCAAGGTCGTGCACCCCGCGACCGCCGCACTGCTCGGAGGCAGCTCATGACCGGGTCATTCGTCGGAGACATGACGATCTTCGTGCTCGCTCTGCTGGTCGGCTTCGAGGTGATCAGCAAAGTGCCGGCCACGCTGCACACGCCGTTGATGTCCGGCGCCAACTCGATCCACGGCGTCGTGCTCGTCGGCGTCGTGATCCTCTCCGGCGAGACCCACGGCGTGCTGGGCTACATCCTGCTGTTCATCGCGGGCGCGTTCGCGGCTGCGAACGTCGTCGGCGGTTACGTGGTGACCGACCGGATGCTGCAGATGTTCAAGCGCCGGCCCGTCGTACCGCCGAAGGCGGACAAGCCATGAGCCATTGGGAGACCGGGATCCGGTTCGCGTCGCTGTTCGGCGCGGTCTGCTTCGTCGTCGGCCTGCACCTGATGAACTCCCCGGCGAGCGCCCGGCGCGGCAACCAGGTCTCGGCGTTCGGGATGGTCGTCGCAGTGGCCGCGGTGCTGCTCAACGTCGGCCACGGGGACGGCGGCGCCGTGATGGACGCCAAACGCTGGATCGTGCTGATCGCCGGCGCCGGGGTCGGCGCGGCCTACGGCCTGTACGCGGCGCGAACCGTGCAGATGACGTCGATGCCACAGCTCGTGTCGCTGTTCAACGCCGTCGGTGGCGGCGCCGCGGCGCTCATCGCGATCGCCGAGTACGACATCCACACTCATCCCTCCGGCGGAACCGCGACCGCGACCGTGCTGGACGTCGTCATCGGCGGGATCACCTTCACCGGCTCGCTGCTGGCCGGGTTGAAGCTGCAAGG
>DASZYY010000209.1:0-6183 GCA_035545175.1 Mycobacteriales bacterium | reverse complement strand
GTCGAGCACCACGATGTCGGCGTCCGCACCGCAACGTCGAAGCCACCGGGCCACCTTGTCGGCGATCACCGTGACGTTCCGCAGGTCGGCAAGGTTCTCGGTTGCCGCAGCCGCGGCGCCGGCGTTGCTTTCCACGGCGAGCACCTCGCCGTCCGGCACGAGCGGCGCGAGCGCGCCGGCGAACAACCCGACCCCCGCGTAGAGGTCCAGGCAGACGTCCGCGGGTTCGGCCTGCGCGTAGCGGAGGACGGCCGCTGCCAGGACGTCCGGCGCCCCGGGATGCACCTGCCAGAACCCACCTTCCGGGATCCGCCACGACCGGCCCACCGCGACCGCGGTGTCGGTCGACTGGAGATCAACCGCCTCGACGTCCGGCCAGCGCTCCGCGACGACCGAAGCGACCGGCAGCGACGGGTGCGCGATGAGGCAGTCGGTGATCGGCTCGATCTCGCCGGACCGGTGCCGGTGCAGACCCGCGACGCCGTCCGACCCGACCGCGAGCCGCATCCGGGTCCGCCACCGCAGCCCGTGGTCGTCGCCGGGGACGGCTTCGACCGTCACGGCCCGCTCGATGCCGGCGATGCGCCGCAACGCGGTCTCGATGACCTCCGCCTTGAGTCGCCGCTGCTCCGCCGGCTCGACGTGCTGCCAGTCGCAGCCGCCGCACCTGCCCGGCCCGGCGAACCGGCACGGCGGGTCGACCCGGTGCGCCGACGCGTCCAGGACCCGGACCACGTCCGCACGCAGGTAGGACTTCTTCTCCTCGGTGATGACGACCTCGACCCGCTCGCCGGGCAGCGCGTGGCGGACCAGCATCACGCGACCGTCCGGGGCGTGCGCGACACAGACCCCGCCGTGCCCGACCGCCCCGACCTCAACCTCCACGGCGGACGTCGCCGGCAGCCGGGTGCTGGTGCTGCACGACCCGCCCGGAGGACGCAAGCTGGTAGGGGACGCTCGTCACCATCACTCCGCGCATGAACAGCAACCGCCCTTTGAGTCGCAGCGCGTTCTGGTTGTGCAGCACCTGCTCCCACCAGCGGCCGACGACGTACTCCGGGATGAAGATCGACACCACGTCACGCGGACTGGCCCGGTTGATCTCCTTGATGTACTTGATGATCGGCCGGGTGACCTCGCGGTACGGCGACTCGAGGATCTGGAGGGGCACCGGGATCGCCCGCCGGTCCCATTCCGCCCGCAGGGCCGCCGTGGCGGCCGGGTCGGTGTCCACGGTCAGCGCGACCAGGCTCGACGGTCTGGTCGCTCGGGCGTAGGTGAGCGCGCGCAACGTCGCCTTGTGGATCTTCGAGACCAGGACCACCGCGTGCACCCGCGACGGCAGGACGTCGTCCTCGTCGGTCGGCACGAGCTCCAGGCTCACCACGTCGTAGTGGCGCCGGATGGCCTTCATCATCGCGAACAGCACGCCCATGGCGACGATCGCGATCCACGCGCCCTCGGTGAACTTCGAGATGACGATGATCACGAGCACGAGGGCAGTCACCACCGCCCCGACCGTGTTGATCACCCGTGAGCGCTTCATCTGCCGGCGCCGGGCCGGGTCCTCGGTCTGCGGCAGGTTGCGGTTCCAGTGCCGGATCATGCCGACCTGGCTGTTCACGAACGAGACGAACACGCCGACGATGTAGAGCTGGATCAGCCGGGTCGGCGACGCGGAGAAGGCCAGGATCAGCAGCATCGCGAACCCGGCGAGCAGCAGGATCCCGTTGCTGAAGGCGAGCCGGTCGCCGCGGGTGTTGAGCTGGCGCGGCAGGTAGCCGTCGTGGGCGAGGATCGAGGCCAGCACCGGGAAGCCGTTGAACGCGGTGTTGGCGGCCAACACGAGGATCAGGGCGGTCACCGTCTGCAGGAAGTAGAAGACGACGCCCTTGCCGAACACCGCGATACCCACCTGCGCGATCACGGTCTTCTGCTCCTGGCCTTTGGGCAGGCCGATCAGATCGGTGCCCGACCCCGCAACGTGCACGTGGCTCACGATCGCGAGCACGGTGATCGCCATGAACATGCTCACGGCGATCCCGCCGAGCATGGCCAAGGTGGTGGCCGCGTTCTTGCTCTTCGGCTTCTGGAACGCAGGGACGCCGTTGCTGATCGCTTCGACCCCGGTCAGCGCCGTGCAGCCCGAGGCAAACGAGCGCAGCAGCAGGAAAGCGAGTGCGAAGCCGGTGTAGTCGTGGGTGTTGGAGATCCGGTAGTGCGCGCTCTCCGCGCTCAGGTGATGACCGGTCGCGATCTTCAGCAGCCCGACCGTGACGAGCACCGCGACGCCGAAGATGAAGGCGTACGTCGGGATCGCGAACGCCGTGCCGGACTCGCGCACGCCGCGCAGGTTGAGCACCATGATCAGCGCGACGATCGCCAGCGCGATCGCCTCCGAGTGGCCTTGCAGCGAGGTGATCGCCGAGGTGATGTTCGCAACCCCGGAGCTGACCGACACGGCCACCGTCAGCACGTAGTCGACCATCAGCGCGGACGCGACGGTCAGTCCCGCCCGCGCCCCGAGGTTTGTCGTCGCGACCTCGTAGTCGCCGCCGCCGCTCGGATAGGCATGCACGTTCTGCCGGTACGACGCGACCACCACGAGCATCAGGAACGCGACCCCCGCGGCGGCGTACCAGGCGTAGTGGATGAAGGTCAGGCCGCCGAGCGACAAGACCAGCAGGATCTCCTCGGTCGCATAGGCGACGGAGGACAGCGCGTCGCTGGCAAATACCGGCAACGCGATCCGCTTCGGGAGCAGCGTTTCGCCGAGCTGAGCACTGCGAAGCGGGCGACCTACGAATATCCGCTTACCGATGTCGCCCAGCGATGGCACCCGGCAAGCGTACGGGCAGCGGGACGCGGCTGAACGGACGACTCGGCGCGGCGTGTAGCGTCACGTCAGTGCATGTCGTGATCATGGGTTGCGGCCGTGTGGGCTCAACGATCGCCACCGGCCTCGAGAAGCGCGGCCATACCGTAGCCGTCGTCGATCAGGACGCGACCGCGTTTCGCCGGCTTCCCCGCGACTTCGGCGGCCGCCAGGTCGTGGGTGTCGGGTTCGACCGCGACACGCTGGTCGAGGCAGGCATCGAGCAGGCAGAGGCGTTCGCCGCCGTCTCCAGCGGCGACAACTCCAACATCATCTCGGCACGCGTGGCGCGCGAGACCTTCGGCGTTCACAACGTCGTGGCACGGATCTACGACCCACGGCGGGCCGAGGTCTACAGCCGGCTCGGCATCCCGACCGTTGCGACGGTGCGCTGGACCGCGGACGAGATGATGCGTCGCCTGCTGCCCGACGGCGCGCACAGCCTCTGGAGCGACCCGACCGGCCACCTGCTGCTCATCGAGGTCGACTACGACACCGGGTGGGTCGGCCGCTCGGTACGCGACATCGGCCTGGCAACGGAGAGCGCGCGGGTGGCCTTCCTCACCCGCTACGGCGAGGCATTCGTCCCGAAAGGCGACACCGCTTTGCAAGACGGCGACCAGCTGCACCTGTTCGTGACCCGAGGCGACATCCAGCGCACCGAGCAGTTCCTCGCCGCACCTCCCCCGGCGGACCACTCATGAAGGTCTGCATCGCCGGTGCCGGCAACGTCGGACGCTCGATCGCCCTCGAGCTCGTCGGCAACGGACACGAAGTCATCCTCATCGAGCGCGAGCCGAAGGCGTTCAAGACCGACACCGTCCCCGGCGCAGCCTGGCTGCTCGCCGACGCCTGCGAGCTGAGCTCGCTCGAGCAGGCGGACCTGCCGGACTGCAACGTCGTCATCGCGGCAACCGGCGACGACAAGGTCAACCTCGTCCTGTCACTTCTCGCCAAGACGGAGTACGGCGTGCCGCGAGTCGTCGCCCGCGTGAACCACCCGAAGAACGAGTGGCTGTTCAACGAGGCATGGGGTGTCGACGTGGCCGTGTCGACCCCCCGGCTGCTGTCGGCGCTCGTCGAAGAAGCCGTCACCGTGGGCGACTTGGTCCGGCTGCTCTCGTTCCGAGAGGGCGAGGCAAGCCTCGTCGAGGTCACGCTGCCACCCGACACGACCCTCGCCGGCAAGCGCGTCGGCTCCATCGCCTGGCCCGCCGACGTGGCCCTGGTTGCGATCCTCCGCGATGCCCACGTGATCGCACCCAGCGCAGACGACCCGCTCGAGGCAGGTGACGAGCTGCTGTTCGTCAGCGCTCCCGATCAGGAGCACGCGCTGCACGACCTGCTGGCGGGTGAATCAGCTGCTGGTTAGCAGCAGCTCGTAACGCGGGTTGAAGATCACCCGCCGGCCACCGCTCGTCGTGATGCGGCCGGTTGCTCGTAGCCGCCGGCCGGGCATGATGCCGGCGAGCTCACGCCGGCCGAGCCAGACCAGGGTGACGGTGCCGCTGCCGTCGTACAGGTCGACCTCGAGGGTCGGCGTACCGGCACGAGGGCGGAGCGTCAGCGAACGAACCGTGCCCATCACCGTGACCTGCTTGCGGTGCTGGCAGTCGGTGACCGCGGTCGCACCGTGCGACGCGGACTCGCGCTGCAGGTCGCGTGCCTCGAGAACGTCCTCCTCGCTGGCAAGCCGGTTCACTGCCCGGCGCAACCGCCCGGGCTCGCGAGTGCCGTCGGCCGAGACCCCCCGATTGCTCATCTCGTCTCCGTGATCTCCGGTCCACGTTCCTGGAGCTGAAGCTCCAGCGGCGCCGCCTCGTCGTCGTCGACACTCTGCGCCGCGGCTTCGAGCGCCTCGCGCGGTAGGTGCAGCGGCAGTGCGTCGCGCGGCGCCATCGCGTCGGTGCCGCGGTTCACGACGATGCCGCGGAAGACCTCCTCGAGCCGTCGTGCCTGGAACGAATCGGTGGCGGCGACCCCGGTCAGCAGACCGCGAAGGAACCACCGAGGTCCGTCCACCCCGATGAAGCGGGCGGGCTGCGAACCACCGGACTCGTCGGGGATGCGGGCCCGAAGCTCCTGACCGAAGGCGCCGGGCGTGTGGTCGGCGCTGCCACCCGAGGTGCGCAGGGAGTCCGCGATCTCGCCTCGTACGTCGTCCCAGATGCCGCTGGACTTGGGTGCCGCGAACG
Source organism: Mycobacteriales bacterium (assembly GCA_035545175.1). Taxonomy (GTDB): domain Bacteria; phylum Actinomycetota; class Actinomycetes; order JAFAQI01; family JAFAQI01; genus DASZTV01. Next base: position 1,113 of record DASZYY010000209.1, on the reverse strand, counting down.
CGCTGACGAGGAGCTGGCTGTTGCCATCGACCAACACCGCAGCAACGACCACGTCGTCGGCGATCTCGACGCGCAGCTCGACTCCCTGCGGGATCGGGACGATCAAGCCGCCGAGGTCGACCCGCGGCGTCGCGTCGTCCTTCGGCAGGTCCGCGACGTCCCACGGTCCCTTGGTCGGCTCGGCCGGGCGCGGCGCCTCGACCTCGGTTGCACTGTCGTCCTCGGGGTCGTCGGCGTCGACGTCGTCGGCGTCGTCGTTCGCGCCGTCGAAGTCCTCGTCGGCGACCTCATCAGCCGCGCGGCGTCGTCGGAACACCTCAGCCCCTTTCAGGCGTTTCGTCTCCATGGTCGGCCCAGCCGCCCGTAGATCCAAAACCGCCCTCGGCGCGAACCGAGTCCGGCAGCTCCTCGACCTCGACGAAATGTGCCCGCTCGACCCGCTGGATCACCAGCTGGGCGATCCGGTCGCCACGAGCGAAGCGCACCGGTTCCCGAGGGTCGAGGTTGATGACGATCACCTGGATCTCGCCGCGATACCCGGCGTCGATCGTGCCCGGCGAGTTGACCAGGGCGACCCCGTGACGGGCGGCGAGCCCGGACCGCGGGTGCACGAAGGCGGCGTACCCGTCCGGCAGCGCGATCGCCGTGCCGGTCGGGACGACCGCTCGCTCCCCAGGTGCCAGCTCGACGTCGATCGCCGCCACCAGATCCGCACCGGCATCGCCGTCGTGGGCGTACGTCGGCGGCGGGAGCTCGGGATCGAGCCGGCGCAACATGACGGTCAAGGACGGCTCGGACATCGCAGCGAGACCCTACCCAGGACTGCCCATACCCTTGACCTGTGGCATCCCCGTCGTTCGACGAGCGGCTGTCGGTGCCCTGGACCTGGTGGCCCGCAGTCCTCATGATCGTCGGCTTCGGCATCTTCGAGCTCGGCGCCGGCTTCACCTACGTCGTGTACGTCCCGGTCGCGGTGTTCCTCGTCGGCTTCTTCATCGTTCCGCTCGTGATCGCCGGACGGGTCCGGGTGCGGGTGCAGGACGGAAAGCTGATCGCCGGCAAGGACGAGCTGTCGGTGACGACCATCACGTCCATCCAGCCACTCGACCGTGA
>DASZYY010000208.1:0-6457 GCA_035545175.1 Mycobacteriales bacterium | reverse complement strand
TCCATAGGGCTGAACCTATCGCGCCCGGGGTAGCCGCCGACACACTTCCCTGACATTTGCGTCAGGGTTCTCCAGGCCCCAGGATGGCGGCGTGGACTTCGACTTCAACGACGACCAGAAGGCCCTTCGCGAGGCGGTTCGCGACGCCCTCTCCGGCATGGTGCCGGCCGATGCACTGCTGGCGATGGCCGGCGACGGCGGCAGGATGCCGGATGCGCTCTGGAGCCGCATCGCCGACCTCGGCTGGCCCGGCCTGCTGATCCCGGAGGAGCACGGTGGCCTCGGGCTCGGCCTGGTCGACATGACCGTCGTGTGCGAGGAGATGGGCCGCGTCCCGCTGCCCGGGCCGTACTTCTCCTCAGCCGTCTTCGCCACGATCGCTGCCTTGCGACTCGGCGCCGACGAGCTGCTGGCCGACCTGGCATCAGGCGCCAAGCGGGGTGCGGTCGCGGTGGAGGAGCTGGCGGTAGCCGGCGACCCGCTCGAGAACATCGCGACCCGCGCAACGAGAGCCGGGGACGGCTGGACCCTGGACGGTCTCAAGCCCACGGTCGCGGACGGCGCCGGTGCGAGCTGGGTGATCGTCGTCGCTCAGGACGGCGACGGCCTGGCCGCCTTCCTGGTCGAAGACGCCGGCGCTGAGGCGGTCCCGGGCCTCGACCCGACCCGTGAGCTCTCCCGCCTGGCGCTCGCCGGCACGCCGGCCCGTCGGCTCGGCCCGGACGGCGACCAGACCGCGCTGCTTCGCCGGATCGTCGACGACGCGGCGGTGATGCTGTGCGCGGAGCTGATCGGAGCGTCCGAGGCGACGTTCGAGCTCGCCGCCGAGTACTCGAAGGCTCGCGTGCAGTTCGGCCGCCCGATCGGCACCTTCCAGGCCGTGAAGCACATGGCGGCGGAGATGCTGCAGGACCTGACCCTTGCTCGCGTGATCACGCACTACGCGGCGTGGTGCTCCGACGTCGATGCCGAGGACCGCGAGCTCGCGGCGAGCATGGCGAAGTCATGGGTGGCCGAGGCCGCGATCGCCGTGACCAGCACCAGCATTCAGATCCACGGCGCGGTCGGGTTCACCTGGGAGTGCCCGGCGCACTTCTACTACAAGCGCGCCAAGGCAACCGATCTCGTACTCGGCAAGCAGGGCTGGCAGCGCCACCGGGTGGCCGACCTCATCCTCGGCGCGGCCTCCTAACCCCGCGCCGAGGTCGACGTACATCACCGAATAGACCGGTGTTAAGGGGACCTACGTCGACCTCGACGCAGGGCTGTGGACCGATCTCCGCGCGGTGTAGGGCGTAGCGCGCATCATCTGCGGGTGCGTCGCGCGCGGATACCTGCGGCATTGCGCGACGCGCCATTCACGACCCGAGCTGCGGCGCATCACGGCGTGGGTAGGAACGCCCTGCTCGGCCCGACGTGGCGGCACGTCTTTCGCAACGTATGGGTCCACAACGACCTGCCCGATGACCGAGTCGTGCGACTTGCGGCGGTCCGTCTGATTCTTGGCGAGGAAGCGTTTGTATGCGGCCCGACTGCTGCGTGGCTCTACGGAATCGACGTGCAGGATCGACGATCTGATCTGGTGTGGATCGGCTTTCCGAATGGTGGCAGGTGCCGGCAGCGGCCGGGCTGTTTCGTTCGTGAGATCACTGTCGATGAAACGGACATCGTCTGCTGGGACGACGTGCCCCTGACGACGCCGGTGCGCACGGTGTTCGACTGCGTTCGCTGGCTGTCACCTGTCGAGGGCGTTGTGGTTGCCGACGCGCTCGCGCGAGGCGGACTCGTCACGTGTGACGCGTTGGCGCGCTACACGGCGGAGCACCGGCCGCTGCGCCACGTTCGCCGGGTTGATCGGGCGATGGGCCTCATCGAGCCGCTGTCGGAGTCCCCAATGGAGACACGCCTTCGGCTGTTGCTCGTCCTCGCTGGACTGCCACGTCCGGTTGCTCAGCACGTCGTCCACGATGCGAGCGGCAGGTTCGTCGCCCGGCTGGATCTGGCATATCCCCGGGCGAAGCTCGCCGTCGAGTACGACGGTGCGTTTCATTGGAGCCAGCGCCGCGCCGACGATCGGCGCCGCGACGCGTTACGCGGGCTCGGGTGGACGGTTCTTGTCGTCAGCTCTGAGGACTACTACCGAACCCCGGACGCGGTGATCGCCAAGATCCGTAGCGCCCTAGCTGCCGAGGTCGACGTACATCCCGAAATGAGTGCCCGATAAGGGGATCTACGTCGACTTCGGCGAAGCGCTTACTTCAGGAGTGGGTGGTGTTGTAGCGCGCGCTTCAGCACCTTGCCGGTCGCGTTCCTGGGGAACTCGTCCACCAGGTACAGCCGCCTCGGCGCGGCGTAGTCGGCGACCCGCGCCTTGGTCCACTCGATCAGCTCGTCGGCGGTCGCCGCGCCCGGCTCGGTGAGCACGACGAAGCCCACGACGTCCTCGCCGAGCACCGGGTGCTCGACGCCGACCACCGCGGCCTCGCGAACGCCCGGGTGCTCGTAGAGCGCTGACTCGACATCGGTCGCGTGGACGTTCAGGCCACCGCGAATGATGACGTCCTTCGCGCGTCCGACGATGTAGAGGTACCCGTCCTCGTCGAGCTTGCCGAGGTCGCCGGTGCGCAACCAGCCGTCGGGGTTGAACATGTCCTGTGCCTCGGGTGGCACCTTGTAGTACTCGCGCAGCTTGCCTGCCGGTTTGACCTGGACGTTCCCGATCTCGCCGACCGCGACCTCGTTGTCCTCGTCGTCGAGGATCCGCACCTTCGCCGGCGGCACCGCGATGCCGACCGAACCCGGATGTGTCACGAGCTGGCCCTTCGGCATGAAGAAGTACGCCGTGCCCGCTTCGGTCATCGAGTACGAGTTCGTCACCATCGCATCGGGCACGACCTCTTGCATTGCCAGCAGCGTCGCGGGCGCGATCGGCGCCGAGCCGACCGAGACCATCTCCACCGCCGACCAGTCCGTCTCCCGCGTCCGCGGGTCGGCCAGCAGAAGCTCGACCATCGCCGGCACCAGGAACACGCACTTCGGCTTCGCCGACTCGATGAGTCGCAGCCAGTCGCCGGTGTCGAACTTCGGCAGGTACAACGTGTACATGCCCATGCGCATCGGCTGGCAGACGAACGTCATCCCGGAGAAGGTGAACATCGGGCACGCGTGCAGCCACGGCCGGCCGGTCCACTCCGGCTCAGCGGTGATGATCATCGCCGAGTTGCTGTGCCGGATCGCGACGCCCTTCGGCGCGCTGGTCGTGCCCGACGTGTAGAGGATCTCCGCGAGGTCGTCGCTGTCCCGATCGACCTGGATGTCCTCGGCGTTGTCGGTGAGCAGCGTCTCCCAGCCGACGCCCTTCGGCGCGAGGTGCGCGAGCTGGGGCGCGACCACCGTCACCGCCGGCTCGCAGTGGTTGAGCACGCCCTCGACGAGGTTGGCCGCCATCCGGACGTTCACCGGGACCGCGACGCCGCCGGCCTTGTGGATCGCCGAGTAGGTCTGGACGAATGCCAGTCCGTCCTCGGGTCGCAGGACCATGGCGACGCGGTCCCCGGCCTTCACCCCGGCCTCGATCAGGCCATGCGCCAGCCGCGAGGAGTTGTCGTTCCACTCGCCGTACGTCACCGAGCCGATGCCGTCGACCACGAAGGCCGGCTCGTCCGGGATGCGTTCGGCGACCCAGCGGAGCTGGTCGGGGATCAGTGCCATGTGAGCGGGCGGACCTAGAGCAGCTGGAACGGCGGGATGCCGGAGTCGTGCTTGGCGAACAGCGTCGACTGCGCCTCGATCAGCCCGTCGACCGTCCACGCCTTGCCACCGGCGTCGATCGAGCCGCCGAGCGTGAAGCCCTTCGCTACCTGGACCTCGCTACCCCACACGACGAAGACCTGTCCGGTCACGTTCGCCGCGGCCGGGCTGGCGAGCCAGCCGACGAGTGGCGAGACGTTCTCGGGCGCGAACGCGTCGAACGCGCCTTCCTCGGTGGAGCCGAAGCCCGAGAAGGTCATCTCGGTCATGCGGGTACGCGCGCGCGGCGCGATCGCGTTCGCGGTGACCCCGATCTTCGCGTACTCCCGGGCGGTCACCCAGGTCATCGCGACGATGCCGGCCTTGGCGGCGGCGTAGTTCATCTGACCGGCGTTGCCGAACAGGCCGGACTCGCTGCTGGTGTTGATGACGCGGCCGTAGACCTCGTCGCCCGCCTTTGAGCGGGCGCGCCAGTAGGCGCCGGCGAAGTGCGTCGTCGCGAAGTGACCCTTGAGGTGGACGTCGATGACGGAGTCCCAGTCGTCCTCCGACATGTTGTAGCTCATCTTGTCGCGCAGGATGCCGGCGTTGTTGACGAGGATGTCGAGGCCGCCGAACTCATCGACCGCCTGGTTGATCAGGTTCTCTGCGGCCTTGAAGTTCGAGCAGCTCTCGTAGTTGGCTACGGCGTCGCCGCCGGCCGCCTTGATCTCCTCGACTACCTCTGCCGCCGGGCGGTTGTCGGTGCCGGCGCCGTCCCACTCGCCGCCGAGGTCGTTGACCACGACGCGAGCACCCTCGGAGGCGAGCAGCAGCGCATGGGTCCTCCCCAGACCCCGGCCAGCGCCGGTGACGATGGCGACCTTGCCGTCGAGCAAACCCATGACTGGTGACCCTTCTCTATTTCTCTAGTTGCCAGGAACCGGGAGAACCTCGTCGAGGAACTCCTTGATCAGGTTGGCGGTGGACGCCGGGTTGTCGCCCGCCGCCAGGTGGCCGGCCGAGCCGATCGTGGCGAGCCGCGCATTGGGCAGCAGCGACGTGACCTCGTTGGCGCCCTCGCTGGACAGCACATCGCTCGACGCGCCGCGGAGCACCAGGACCGGCACGTTGACCGTCTTCGCCTCGTCTCCGAGTCCGACCAGGATGTCGTTCTCCCAGTTCTCGTTGACGTCCTGGATCCGCTCGCGGCTGATCCGGCCGAGGCTGTGCTTCCACACCCAGCGCCCGTCCGGACGCTGGCGGAGGTTGCGCTTGAGCCGGTTCGGCGGTGACGGCTTGCGGTTGGGGAGGTACTCCGCGATCGCGGCCGCGGCCTCCTCCAAGGTCCCAAACGACTCGTGCTTGGTCATGAAGTCGATGATTCGCTGCACGCCGGCCGGCTCCAACTTGTGGCCGACGTCGATCATCACGATGGCCGACACAAGTTCCGGCCGCGCGGCGGCGAGCGTCAGTGCAACGATCCCGCCGAGCGAAGCGCCGATGATCGCGACCGGTCGCACGCCAAACTCGTCCAGGAAGCCCGGGAGGGTTTCGGCGAACGCCTGGCGCGAGACGCCGGCCGAGTCGTCGAGCGAGCCGGACTCGCCGTGGCCCGGCAGGTCGATGGCGATGACGTGGCGCTTGTCGCGCAGCGTGGCGCCGATGTCTTCGAACATGTACGCCGTCTGGCCACCGCCGTGCATCGCGAGCACCGCAGGCGCCGTCGACGGTCCCCACTCCAGGTAATGCACCTGGCGGCCGCCGACGATCGTGAAGCCGCTCCGGCCGCCCTTCGGGACGTCGTGCTCGTCTGGTCCGTGGTGCGCGCTGATGGCAGCGTCAGGCTCGGACATGGCGCTCATTGTTTCGTACCCCGCTCAGCCGGCCTTGCGGACCCGGCGTGGGGTGACGCGACGCCGGGCGATGCCGCGGTCCGGCACGAAGAAGCCCTCGAACACCGCCCGGGTGAGCGTGTCGATCGCATCCTCCCGGGAGACCTCGACCTGACGGGCCTGCCGGAAGTAGTTGAACCGCTCGAGCATCGACAGGCAGGCGAGCCCTTCGGCGAGGCCGTGGTCATCGAGTGGCCGGACCTCGTGGATCCGGGCCGCGAGCGCGCTGGAGATCTGCACGAGCGTGCCGTGGGCGCGCCGGCCGAGGTCTCGGTCGGAGAACTCCCACTCGGTCTGCGCCCGGATGACGCTGCCGTGCGCGTCGTAGATGTCGACGAAGCTCGTCACCCATTCGCGGATCGCTTCGCGGCCTTCCTCGTCCGGCGTGATCGGACCGAGTGAGGCGGCGAGACTCTCCATCTCCGCCGCCGCGTCGAGGGCGAGTGCCTTGAAGAGGTCTTCCTTGTTCGAGAAGTAGAGGTAGAAGGTGCCGTGGGAGGTCTTGGCGGCTTTGACGATGTCGTCGACCCGCGCGTTGTGGAACCCCTGTGCCTCGAACACGGTGCGACCGGCGGACAGCAGGCGCTGCATGGTCTTGCGACCCTGCGCGCGAAGCTCCCGCTCCTGCGCCGGTGCCCCGCCACGCGCTGTAGACGACGGCTGCTTCGTCACGGCTGCTGCTTCCAGTTGAAGTACTGCACTTCGATCTTGAGCGGCAGGATGTGACGGACGTAGAACGCGTGCAGCTCGAGCATGCCGAAGTCGTCGAGCATCCGCTCCTCGAGGACGGTCCGGTCGTCGCGCTCGCTGTAGGCCTTCGCCTTGGCGTAGAA
>DASZYY010000207.1:0-2142 GCA_035545175.1 Mycobacteriales bacterium | reverse complement strand
TGTCGGCAACGCTCGAAGGTAGGACCGAAGCGACGGCTGAAAATAGGGCCACCGGTTGCTGTGGTCAGTCTGCCTGATCTTGCGTTCTGATGCTGGGGAGGCTGTCGATGCCGCTGCCGCGGAGCCGATAGCTGGCGCCTTTGAGGCTGAGCACGTCGGCGTGGTGGACGATGCGGTCGATCATCGCGGCGGCGACGGCTTGGTCGCCGAAGACGTTGCCCCAGCCGCTGAACGGCAGGTTGGAGGTGAGGATCAGCGAGGCGTGTTCATAGCGGGATGAGACGAGTTGGAAGAACAAGTTCGCGGCGTCTTGCTCGAAGGGCAGGTAGCCGACCTCGTCGACGACGATCAGGCCGTAGCGGCGCAGCCTGGCCAGCTCAGTGGCGAGCCGGCCGATGCGGTGGGCGTCGGTGAGTCGGGTGATCCAGTCGGTCGCGGTCGCGAACAGCACCCGGTGGCCGGCGCGGGCCGCGGCGATGCCGAGGGCGATCGCGAGGTGGGTCTTGCCGGTGCCGGGTGGGCCGAGGAGCACGACGTTGCGGGCTTCGGTGAGGAACGCCCCGGAGGCCAACGCGCCGATCTGCGCGCGGACGGCGGGTTGAGCGTCGAAGTCGAAGTCCTCGATGGTCTTGCGGGCGGGGAACCCGGCGGCGCGGATCCGCAGTTGCGCGCCGGAGGCGTTGCGGGCGGACACCTCCCGTTCGAGCACGGCGGCGAGGTAGTCCTCGTGCGTCCAGCCGGCGTCGCGGGCCTGGTCGGCGAGCCGTGCGGCGGCTTCGGTGATCCGCGGTGCCTTCAGCGCCGCCGCCAGGTAGTGGATCTGTTTGATCGCCTCGGGCGGCGCTTTGGCCGCGCTCACGCGACTGCTCCGTCACCGGTCGTCAGGCCGAACGCGCGGTCGTAGTCGGCGAGGTCGCGCACCAGGGTGTCGCCCTCAGCTGAGATTCTGGGTTGCCGGAACTGCTGGCGCAGCAGCCGGGCCGCCTCGCGGTGCGCCGGGTCGCAGACCGTCGTGCCGCGCGCCCAGATTCGGGCGTGGTCAGCGACCACACGCCCTTCGAGCCGGACGCGGACCCGCTCGAGGTCGGCGCTGATGTCGACGAGGCGACCGATCGCGGTCGGGTCCACCGAGTAGTCGTTGGTGTCGACACGGACGTAGTAGTCGCGGCCGAGCCGGATCTGATGAGACCAGCCCACCGTCGGCGCGACCGGGGGCAACGCCAGCATCCGGTCCCGGTCGGCGTCGAGCAGGTCGACAGGCGCTGCCTTCACCGTCCGGACGATCCGCCGGTTCGCCCGATGCAACCACGCGGTGAACTGCTCGTTGAAGTCCGTCGGCGAGCTGAACGACCGACCCGGCATGAACGAGGTCTCGAAGAAGCCATTGCGTCGCTCGACGATGCCCTTCGACTCCGGGTCACGAGGGGGCAGCAGCACGAACCTCGTCGCGAGCGCGCCGGCGAACGCGGTGACCTCGCTGACCAGCCGCCGGCCGCGGCCGATCCCCGGCTCGTTGTCCCATATCAGTCGTCGTGGCACTCGGCCGAGAGCGTGAATCAGCTCCCACAAGCCCAGCAGTAGATCCTCGGTGCGCCGCGTCGGCAGCATCCGACCGAGCATGAACCGGGAGTGCGCCGCGGTGATCACCAGCACCGGCAGCAGCGCGGTCGTGGAGTCCTCCAACGGAATGCGCCGCGGCGGGAACCACAGGTCGCACTGCGCGGCGTCACCCGGCGCCCACGACAACCGGTCCGCCGGGTCCACCGGCAGATACGCCGGTCGGAGTCGACGCACGTTGTCCCGGAACCAGGTGATCGACCCCCGCCAGTCCACCCGCTCGGCGATCACCGTCGCCGGCATCAGCGGCGTGTCTGCAAGCAGCATCCGCACCGCCGGCTCAACGCGGTCGAACGACGTGCCCGACGACTTGCGCACGTACTTCGGCGGTGCGGGCGAGGCCACCGCCCGGTCCACCGTCCCGCGGCTAACGCCGAGCTGCCGGGCCACTTGCCGCTTCGGCACGCCATCCGCGACCAGCCTGCGGATCAACGCCCAATCCTCCATAGAGATCACCCATCGACTCTGTCGGGGTGGCCCCATTTTCGAGCGTCGCTATGGCCTCATTTTCGAACGTCGTCGACA
>DASZYY010000206.1:0-1838 GCA_035545175.1 Mycobacteriales bacterium | reverse complement strand
TCGCCAACCCACCCGAACGCTGGCGGACGGTGGCGACGTTCGCCTACGGCAAGCGCGCGGACCAGCTCGGGCCGCCGGGTGGTGCGAAGGGCGTGTCAGGCCCGAACGGCGCCGCCGGCGGAGCCGAGCCATTCCCCCCGGCAGCGATCGTGGTCGCGGGCAACACCCTCTGGGTGCTCGACCAGAACAAGCACCGCGTCGCCCACTTCACGCTCTCCGGTCGCTACCTCGGCGAGGTCCGGGGCATCTCCCCGACGGCTGAGGACCTCGCGACTGCTCCGTCCGGTGACTTCGTCGTGATCGACGCGCAGACCCCGCCCGCCGTACGTACCTTCACCGCGGACAGCACTCACGCGAGCCGGCGCCGCATCGTCGCGCACCAGAACGGCGACCTCTACGAGCTGATTCCGACGGACACCAGCCTCGGCGTGTTCTTCGTACCGATCGACGAAGACGGGAGCTCCCCGACGCGCGTAGGGCCCTACGTCCTGTCCGTTCCGCCCAAGCTCGATCGGCGCAGCATCGGTGTGCCCGAGTACGGCGGCCGGCTCAGCTGGTCGGTCGACCGGGCGACGCTCGACGTCACGATGAAGCCCGGCTGGGATCGGCAGTACTCGTTCCCCGGCGGCCACAACGTGGTCTTCGGCGCGGATGCGATACAGGTCGCGCAGCGGAACATCTACCTCTGGCTCGGCGTCGACGGATGGCGGGGCGGCGCGGGCGGCGAGCTGCTGCTCGAGCTGGACGCGCAGGGCAACGTCGCGTCGCTCGAGCGGGTGGCGACACCTCGAGGCAGCTACGCCGAAGTGCACCGGCCGTTCTACGTCGCCTCCAACGGCACGATCTATCAATGGTTCCCGGCCGCCACGCACGCCGAGCTCCGAGTTCGTCCCTAGCGGGCACCCGCCCGGAGTGGCAGGGTGTCGTTCATGCAGATGCGGACGCTCGGTCGAACCGGTGTGAAAGTCAGCCCGCTGTGCCTGGGCGCCATGATGTTCGGCGCGTGGGGCGAGCCGGACCACAACGAGTCGATCCGGATCATCGACCGCGCGCTCGATGCCGGCATCAACTTCATCGACACCGCGGACATGTACTCCTCCGGCGAGTCCGAGGAGATCGTCGGCAAGGCGCTGAAGAGCAAGCGGGACAGCGTCGTGCTCGCGACCAAGTTCCACGGCGCGATGAGCTTCGACCCGAACGAGCAGGGCAACTCCCGCCGCTGGATCGTCAAGGAGGTCGAGAACTCCTTGCGCCGGCTGCAGACCGACTACATCGACCTCTACCAGGTCCACCGGCCCAGCCCCGAGACCGACATCGACGAGACGCTCGCCGCTTTGACCGACCTGATCCGGGCCGGCAAGGTCCGCTACATCGGGACGTCGACCTACCCCGCACATGAGGTCGTCGAAGCCCAGTTCATCGCGCGAGAGCGCGTCCGCGAGCGGTTCGTCTGCGAGCAGCCGCCGTACTCACTGCTCGTGCGCGGCATCGAGCGCGACCTGCTGCCGGTGTGTGAGCAGTACGGCATGGGCGTCATTCCGTGGAGCCCACTCGCCGGCGGCTGGCTGTCGGGCAAGTGGCGCAAGGACGGCTCCGACAACGAGAGCCGCCGCGCAGTCCTGCTGCCGGACCGCTACGACCTGTCGATCCCGGGCAACCAGCGCAAGCTCGACGCGGCGGACGCCCTGGCGAACCTGGCCGACAAGCACGGCATGTCGCTGATCCACATGGCGATCGCGTTCGTCATCAACCACCCGGCCGTGACCTCGGCGATCCTCGGGCCGCGAACGATGGACCACCTCGAGTCACAGATCGGCGCGGCGGACGTCGTGCTGACC
>DASZYY010000205.1:0-6661 GCA_035545175.1 Mycobacteriales bacterium | reverse complement strand
AACGGCAGGCGCAGCACCACCTCGTCCGGCTCGTACCGGTCGAAGACGACTCCCAAGCCCTTCAGGAACGGCGTCTCCGGCATCAGGTCGCGGATCGCGTGCCGACGGGTCTGCTGTTCCGCTTCGGTGAGCGCCACACTGCCTCCATTGCCCCGGATCGATTGATCCGTCAATCTACGGAAGTGGACGCAGAGTGGCAGGTGAGCCGGCGCGGCCTGCTGAACGCGGCGTCATTCGCGATGGCCGGCATGTCCGGCGTACTGCCGTTGGTCCGCCAGGCGATCCGGGTGGCCGATGCTTTCGGACCTGCTCCGGAGTCCTCGCCAGGCTCGGTACGGAACACGATTGCCGCGTTCGCCGACACGGTCGTTCCCGGGCCCGCGGGGCATGCCGACCACCATCCCGGAGCCGTCGAGGCCGGGTGCGTCGACGAGCTCTACGACCCCTTCTACGGATTCGATAGCGCCTATCCGCTGGTCCACGCCGACCTGCAGGCGCGCACGCCTCTCGTCCTCGGCCGACCGGCCAGCTTCGACCTCGCACTTCCGTACGCCGAACGGGAAACGGTGCTGCGCGACCGGCTGAGTCCACCTCCGGCCGGCGGAAGCAACCCGCTCTACGTCCTGTACTACGCCGTCGCCGTGGTGGTCTACGTGGCCTACTACGGCAACGCGCGGAGCGAGGCCGGGCCGCGCTACATCGGCCTGCCGGTGCACTCGCGGGGGTACGTGCCGCATCACTCCTACTACGTGACGTTCGACGGCATGACCGCCCACGGAAACCCCGACTGATGGCTGAGCAGGTCGATGTCTGCGTCATCGGCTCGGGGTTCGGCGGATCGATCCTGGCCTACTACCTGGCCCATGCCGGCCAGAAGGTCCTCGTCCTCGAGCGAGGCGAGCGGCGCGCCGACGACTCGCTCCAGGTGGAGATCGATGCGAAGGAGCTGACCAAGATCACCCACCAGTTCCTCGGTGACGGGATCGTCGTACTCGTCGGCTCTGTTGTCGGCGGCGGGTCGCTCGTCTACTCGGGCGTGAGCCTGCGCGCCCCGTCCTTCGTCTTCGAGCGCCAGGCATCGGGCAGACGAATCTGGCCGACGGCGCTGACCCGGCGCGGCCTCGATCCCTACTACGCGCGAGCCGAGCAAGGGCTCGGCGTGCACCAGCTGTCGTTCTCAGAGGTGGGCAGGCGCGGCGGCACCTGGGCGCTCCACATGAATCGACTCGGATATCGCGTGGATCCGATCCGGCAGGCAACGACGCGGTGCTTGCACTGCGGCTTCTGCAACACCGGGTGCAAGTTCTCGCGCAAGAACGTCGTCACGATGAACTACCTGCGCGGCGCCGAGCACGCGGGTGCGGAGGTACGTCCTGACAGCGAAGCGATCCAGGTCATGCCCGCCGACGGCGGCTATCGCGTGCTCTACGGCCCGCCGGACCGGGCCAGCATCTTCCAGCCGGCCGCCCCGAATCTCGTGCACGCACGCGAAGTCCAGGCCAAGCGAGTCGTGCTCGCCGGTGGGGCGATGGGGACAGGCGGGTTGCTCGTGCGCTCCCGGCCATGGTTGCCGGCCTTGTCGGCCCAGGCCGGCAACAACCTCTCGGCGAATGGCGACCTAGCGCTCATGGCTCGACTGCCGGCCGATCCGTCGCTGCCAGGGCGAGGCCTGTCCATGCAGCAACGCGGAGTTGCGATGGACACGGTCTGCTACGAGTTCTTGAAGAGCCATGGCTTCGTGATCATCACGCAGCACGAGCTGTCGCCGGCGACGATCGTGAACGGCGACCCTGACGAACTCTGGTGGGGGCTTCGCAAGAAGCACCTAATGCGCTCCTACGGCAGCGAGCTCGTGGGACTCGCTGTGATCGGCGTCGACGGCAGTCCCGGACGAATCCTCGGCAACCCGAGCTCGAGCGACGAGATCAAGGCAACTGCCGCATTCGGGGTGTCCGGCATCCAGTTCCCGATCGACCGTGAGACCCGACAGCTGTGGGACGGCGCCCGCCGGATAGTCAGTGGTCTGGTTGACCGAATGGGCGGCGAGATGGTGGATCTCGTGCTCAACGCCTCCCCCGACTACGACGAGTCGGCGTACACCGCCCACCCGGTGGGCACGGCGCGGCTCGCGGACTCGCCGGCGATCGGCGTCGCGAACGCCGATGGTGAGGTGTTCGGCTACCCCGGACTGTTCGTCGCCGACGGCGCAGCGGTCCCGACCGCTCTCGGCGTCAATCCGTCGCTGACGATCGCGGCAATCGCCGAACGCATCGCAAGCCGCCTGGTTCGGCGCCTCGGCCACGACCCGGTAGACCCGCCGATCGCCAATCCGCACCACGAGCCGTGGTCGGCACACGACCTGCCCACCAGTCACACATGGAGGCGCCGATGAAGCGACTGATCCGCCTCGCGCTCGCCGGGCTGTTGCTGGGCGGCGTCATCGACGCCATGCCCGGCACGGCAGCGACTGCGGGCATGGGTCCGTACGACGGTCACCTGCCGTTCCATTGCAAGATCCAGCACCTCGGAACGGGCACCAAGTTCCCGCACCCGAAGGCCGACCCACTCTGCGTCGACTACGACAAGACCCATCAGAACGTCGATCACCTCGGAATCATCGACTTCCTGTCACACGAGCCGGCGCGGTTCGCCGCCGTCAGGGGCAAGTGCTTCTACTACCAGCGCGACCACTGGCGTTCCGCCGTCCTGCAGGACGACGAGAGCACGGAGATCTACAACTGGGACGGCGCGTACTGGTATGACCTCGCGACCGGAGCGGGAGGCGTGTTCGTCAAGCACTTCACGATCAACAACCGCAGTGCGGACTTTGGCGCATTCCCGGCGATGCCCGCCAAGTACAAGCGGTACTTCGGCTACGGCCGCGGCGGGTGGCAGGCGACGACCGCCGTTCCGGTCGATCCTGCCTGCACAGGCAAGAAGAGCTAGGACACGCCAGCGGCGACGACACCGTGCACCGGCGGTGCCGGCGATCCTTCGCCTGCCATCCGCGCCAGCAGATCGCTCGCGCCATCGAGACCGACGACCTCTGTCGGTAGGGAACCGAACGGATAGCGCCCGGAGGCGAGCAGGTCGAGTGCGGCGCGGTAGGCCGTGGCATCGACCCCTAGAGCACCGAGTATGCGCAGCTCCTTGTAGACAACGTGGTCCGGATCGAAGCCAGGCGTCTCGACCGATCCACGGGTGCCCGCCATCACGAGGGTGCCCCCGGCGCGAGCGAGCGCAACGCCCTGACCGAGCGCGGCCGGCGCCTTCGCCGTCACGTCGATGACAACGTCAGCCAAGTGGCCGGTTGCAGCGCCCAACGCCCGGACCGGGTCCTCCTGCGTCACGTCGATCACCAGGTCGGCGCCGAAGTCCCGGGCCAGTTCCAACCGTTCGCGATCACGCTCCCCCGCACCGGTGACCAACACGAACCCGGCACCAGCCTCGCGGAGTGCGGCGACGGCGGACAGGCCGCGGATGCCGGGTCCGAGCACGGCCACGACGTCGCCCGCCTTCGTGCCGGGCACCGTCACCGCCCAGCGGATGCCTGCGCCGACCGGATTGAAGAGGGTCGCGGTAACCGGATCGAGCGAGGCCGGGACGGGCAGCAGCAGGCTGTCCGGCGCGAGGTACTGGTGGGTCGCGTAACCGCCCCACAACCCGGAACCGCGGTCGACCGGTACGAAGCCGTACATGTCCGCCAGGCCGTGCGCCGCGCAGCGCCGATACTGCCCGCCGAGGCAATCATCGCACTGGCGACATGACAGGAACACCTCGACCGCGACGCGATCGCCGACCTGGACGCCCCACCTCTCGGCGGCCACTGCACCGACCCGCTCGATCACGCCGACCGACTCGTGCCCGGGCACGAATGCCCAGCCGGGTGCCAACAGACCCGACCACTCCTCGTGATCGGTTCCGCACAGGCCGCATGCCTCGACGCGCAGCAAGCCGTCGTCGTCGGCGATCTCCGGCAGCGGCAGCTCGCGCAATCGGAGCGCACGAGGGCGCTCCAACACCAGCGCGCGCGCTGTGCTCATTGCGCCAGCTCGAAGTGGCTGAGCTCCGGCGACGCCATCAGCTCGCGGAACCGCGCCATGGTCCACGGCCACGCGGCCGGGATGCCTCGATCGTCGAGGTACCAGCTGCGGCATCCGGTCACCCACACGGTTCGCTTCGTCGCCTCGACCCGGTCGGCCTCGAACTGGTGCGCTGCCTCCAACCTCGCGCTCACGGCCGACTTACGGTCGAGCGCGTGGGCGACAAGCGCAAGCACGTACGCGACCTGCATCTCGGCGACGTCAATCAGGGAGAAGTTGCCGACCGGTCCGTTCGGTCCGTTGAGAAGGAACAGGTTCGGGAACTCGGGCACCGAAACGCCGAGGTAGGCCGTGGGTCGCTGCGCCCAAACATCGTCCAGCCGCAGCCCGGCGCGTCCGATGACATCGATCGGCCGGAGGAACCGGTCCACCCGAAAACCGGTAGCAAGAACCAGCACGTCGATCTCGTACCGGACACCGTCCTTCATCCGGACGCCGGCCGGTTCGACTCCGGCAATGTCGTCAACGACGACCTCGACGTTGGGGCGGGTGAGCGCACGGTAGTAGTTGGGTGAGACCACCAATCGTTTGCAGGCGGCACGGTAGGTCGGCAGCAGCTTCTCTCGAAGTGCCGGGTCGCGTACGTGGTCGTACAGGTTCGCCAGACACAGCTCTTCGATCTTCTGCAGGACCGGCGAGTCCATGTCGACGACGACGTCGGCGAAATTCGCGGCGAACGACTTCGCGAGCTCGGCGCGCAGGGCCGGCAAGGCGCCTGGGTCATCGCGATACCGCTGCTGGTCATCCGGGCTTACGGCCGGGTTGTCGACCGGGAGCACCCACTGCGCCGTGCGCTGGAACACGGTCAGCGCCGAGACGCGATCCGCGATTGCCCCGATGACCTGCACGCCGGAGGAGCCGGTTCCGAGGACCCCGACCCGCGCGCCATCCACCCGTACCGTGTGGTCCCACTGCGCGGTGTGGAAGCACGGTCCGGCGAAGGTCTCCAAGCCGCCGATGTCGGGGTAGGCCGGATGATGCAGCACCCCGGTCGCGGCAAGCACGAAGTCGGCGCGGTCCGCGCCGTTCGTGGTGTGGATCTGCCAGCCGCCCTCGTCGTAGCGAAGTGCAGTGACCTCGACGCCGTACTGCACGACCTGGTCGAGGCCGTGCTGGGACGCGATCCCCTCGAAGTACTGCAGGATCTCCGGGCCCGGCGCAAACAGGTGACTCCAGTCCGGGTTCGGAGCGAACGAGTAGCTGTAGAGCGCTGACGGCACATCGCAGGCAATGCCGGGATAGGTGTTCGCGCGCCAAGTCCCGCCGGGCCCGGCCGCCTTCTCATAGACCGTCACATCCGAGTAACCGGCCTCACGCAGCTTGATGGCTGCCAGCAATCCGGCCATGCCGGCGCCCACAACGGCGAACCGCGGACGCCGCATCAGGCCTGCCTACCGCTCCACCAGCGAGAGCGCGGTCGCGGACACCGGCACGGCATCACGTTCGGGCGAGGTCCGGAACATCCGATCCGCGGCGGTCGAGACGACCCCGAACCAGTAGTGCTCGTTGCGGTAGTGATGCAACCGGTGGGCGCGCCACCGAGCGCGATACCAGCGGCCGCGCGGCCGGTACGGCGCATGGATCAGGAAGTGCATCCACTCGTAGGCGAGCAGCGAAAGCAGGCCGGTGGCCGCTGCGGTCGTCCCGCGCCGCCGATCGGGCACCGATGCCGCCGCAGCCAACGCTCCGCCGACCAGGCCCGCGGTCACCGACACCGGAAGCAGGACCAGGTCGACATCCTTCGGGTCCTCGTGATGCTGACGATGGGTCCGGGCGGAGAACGACTCCTTCACCTGACCTTCCGCAGTCACTCGCCTGCGGTGAAGGACAAGAACATGTACCGCCCACTCAGCCACCGGATGGGCGAGCAGCACCCCGGCAGCAACGCCGAGATCCGCGGTCCGGAACCGGCCCATGCGAACCCGCGCCGCGATCGCGCCAGCCGCTGCGGCGGCAATGAGCTGTGGGCCCGGACGGCTTGCGAACTCCCGGGCGCAACCAGCCCTCGTCGACGCGTCGGCCAGATCGTCGTAGTGCCGCCGCGTGACGGGTTCGCGCTGTCCGGTCAGGTAGCCCGTGCCTCGAGGATGACGACGGGGATGTCGCGAGGGGTGTTCTTCTGGTACGCCGCGTAGCCCTTGTACGCGGCGACCGCCTGCGGCCAGAGCTCGGCCTTCTCCTCGGCGTTCGCCGTGCGCGCCGTCATCGGCTTCGTCTCGCCGTCCACCGTGACCTCGATGTCGGGGTTGGCAACGAGGTTCTTGTACCAGTCCGGGTGGTCCTGGGAGCCGCCCTTCGAGGCGATGATGATGTAGCGCCCGTCGCCGTACACCGGCGTCGTCAGCATGTTCGAGTACACCTTGCCGGACTTGCGACCCTTCACATGGATCTCGAGGGTCTTCATTCCCGCGACCTTCTTGGGGAACCGGCCGCCGGTGACCGCGAGCAGGAAGCGGTGGCCGTGCTCGAGCGTCCACGCGCCGGCTCCGATTACCCGATCAGAGGTTGGCATAGCAGGATGCTCCCATGTCGCATGTGGACGAGGTGCGCGAAACCGG
>DASZYY010000204.1:0-10272 GCA_035545175.1 Mycobacteriales bacterium | reverse complement strand
GCCTACCTGCTGCTGCTCGGCTCGTTCATCCTCATCGGCGGCTCACTCGGCGACATCCATGGCGAGCGAAAGGTCTTCGGGATCGGCGTCGCCGCCTTCGGGCTGTGCTCACTCGGCTGCGCACTGGCGCCGAACATCGGCCTGCTCATCGTGGCGCGGGCGCTGCAAGGCATCGCGGGCGCGATGGTCACCCCGAGCTCGCTCGCCGTCATCGTCGCCGCATTCCCGCCCAACAGCCGCGGTGGGGCGATCGGTGCGTGGACCGCGTGGACCGGCATCAGCGCGGTCGCCGGACCATTGCTCGGCGGTTGGATCGTCGACGTCTCGTCCTGGCGCTGGGTCTTCGCCATCAACGTCCCACTGGTCGTCGCCACCATCGCCTTGATTGCGCTCGCGGTTCGGCACGTTCCGCCGGTGACCAGTCGCAAGCTCGACCTTGCCGGCGGCGCCATGTGCGCACTCGGACTCGGCGGAGTCATGGCGTCGCTGATCGAGCAACCGCATCGCGGGTGGGCCAGCCCGATGATCGTCGGACTGCTCGCGGCAGGCATTGCGCTCTTCGCCGGCTTCGTCGCATACGAACGACACATTCCGCAGCCGATGGTGAAACTTGAGCTGTTCCGCTCCCGGAACTTCACTGCCGCCAACATGGAGACCCTCGTCATGTACGGCGGGCTGTCGATCCTGCTGTTCTTCCTCGTGATCTTCCTGCAGCAGGTCGCGGGCTACACGGCGCTGCGCAGCGGCCTCACGACCCTGCCGGTGACGATTGTGATGTTCTTTCTTTCCAGCCGATTCGGCGCACTGTCCGGGCGACTGGGACCACGGCTGTTCATGGGCGGCGGTCCGCTTGTCGCGGCAGCCGGGGTGTTGTGGCTGCTTCGCGCCGGTCTCCACACGTCGTACTTCGGCGTGGTCTTCCCGGCCCTCGTGGTCTTCGGCCTCGGGCTTTCCATCACCGTCGCGCCGCTGACGACGACGGTCCTCGCCGAGGCCGACGAGAGCGACGCCGGGATCGCCTCCGCGATCAACAATGCGATCGCACGGGTTGCCGGCCTCGTCGGGATCGGCGTCGTGGGTGTGATCGTGGCGCGCACGCTAGTCGGTGACACCTTCGGTCGGTCGGCAAGCTCGGTTCACGCGTTTCACCAGGCGGTGGTCGCCTGTGCGGTCTGCCTCGTCACGGCCGGCGCGATAGGAGCGATTGGCATCACAAACGCGTCACGGGGGTAGCGCTTCGTTGACACCCACATGGCGAGCGCAGAACACTGCCTCCCACTGGCACCCCACTGACTGGATGGAGTCGCGCACATGCTTCGCTCGCTCACCCGACGGACGCGTCTCGTCACCGCGGCGGCCGTACTTGCCGTAGCCGCGGTGGCCGGCTGCAGCGGCTCCAGCAGCACAGGGGTACCCAACAACACCGGAGGAACGCCGCTGCACGGCGGAACCGCCTCGCTGTACAACATCGGTGGCGGACCGAACTACATCTTCCCGCTGGCGAGCGCCCAGTACTTCCTGAACACCAACCTCAGCAACTTCCAGATGCTGATGTACCGCCCGCTCTACTGGTACGGCAACGGCAACGACACGACGATCGACTACACCCGCTCGATCGGGAAGCCGCCGGTCTACAGCAACGGCAACAAGACCGTGACCATCTCGCTGAACCACTACGTGTGGTCGGACGGGACTCCGGTGAGCGCACGTGACGTGTTGTTCTGGCACAACCTGATGAAGGCGGAGAAGGCCAACTGGGCCGACTACTCGCCCGGCGACTACCCGGACAACGTGGCGTCGGCGAAGATCGTGAACCCGACCACCATCCAGTTCAACTTGACCAAGGCCTACGACACGAACTGGTTCACCTACAACGAGCTCTCGCAGATCACCCCGCTCCCCCAGCAGGCGTGGGACAAGAAGTCGGCAAATGGGTCGATCGGCGACTGGGACGAGACGACGGCGGGCGCGAAGGCGGTCTACAACTACCTCGCCGGTGAGGCGAAGAAGCTCTCGACGTACGCCTCCAACCCGCTCTGGCAGACCGTCGACGGTCCGTGGAGGCTGACGGAGTACACGCCATCGAACGGCAATCTGACGATGGTGCCCAACCCGAAGTACGTCGGCCACAAGCCGTACCTCGCGAAGTTCACGCAGAAGAACTACACGACGACGGACGCCGAGTTCAACGCGCTCCTCGGCGGTAATGGCCCGGACATCGGGTTCATCTCACCCGTCCAGCTCAGATCGCAGAAGGCGCTCGACCGGCTCGGCTACGTGCAGGGCAAGCAGTACAGCTTCTCGATCAGCTACCAGTACATGAACTTCAACAACCCGACGGTCGGGCCGATGTTCAAGCAGCTCTACATCCGGCAGGTTCTGCAGCTGCTCCAGAACCAGGAAGGCATCTCCGAGCACTACTACTCCAACACCGAGGTGCCCGGCTGCGGGCCGATCCCCAGCGTTCCGCAGAACAGCTTCGCCGACGAGACCGACTCGAAGTGCCTGTACGGCTATGACCCGCAACGCGCCATCTCGCTGCTCAAGGCCCACGGCTGGAACGTGGTGCCGAACGGTGTCAGCACCTGCCAGAACCCGGGCACGGCCGCCAACCAGTGCGGCGCGAACATTCCGAAGGGCGCGCAGCTGAAGTTCACGCTGATCTACGAGAACGTCGGAATCGCCTACCCGAAGGCGATTGCGCAGGAGAAGTCCGACGCCGCCGCCGCGGGCGTGGACATCGTGCTCAAGACCGTATCCGTCAACGACCTCTACGCGGACACCGTGGCCTGCAAGCCCAGCGAATCGTCCTGTGACTGGCAGCTGAGTGCGGCGGGCGGCTGGATCTACGCTCCCGACTACTACCCGACGGGCGAGGCGCTGTTCCAGACCGGCGCGGGCAACAACCTTGGTAGCTACTCCGACCCGAAGGCCGACCAGCTGATCGAAGCCTCGACGCTTCCGGGTGACTCCAAGAAGACGCTCGACGCCTATCAGGACTACCTGTCCGAGCAGCTACCGGTCATCTGGCAGGAGACCGGTTACAGCCTGATCGAGACGAAGAGCAACCTGAAGGGCACGACGCCGTACAACATCTTCGGCAACCTCACGCCGGAGGACTGGTACTACACCGGCCACCTTCCCAGCGGCGGCTAGGGCTAGGCGGCTTCGGCTCCGCCGCCTGTCACGACCGGCTGAAGCGGGAAGTGGCAGGCGGCGAGGTGACCGTCGCCTGCGAAGGTGCTCATTCGCGGCTCCACTTTCGCGCAGAGCTCCTGTGCTCTCGGGCAACGAGTGCGGAACCGGCAACCCGACGGCGGCTCGACAGCCGACGGTAGCTCGCCACCTATCGCCACGCGTTCGCGGCTTGCCGCTGCCTCGGGATCCGGCACAGGCACCGCCTCGAGCAAGCCGGCGGTGTAGGGATGGGCCGGCCGCTGGTAGATCTCGGCGGTCTGCCCGATCTCGACCAGCTTCCCCAGGTACATGACCGCCACCCGGTCTGCGAGGTACCTCACGACTGACAGGTCGTGGGAGATCATCACGTAGGTCAGGTCGTGCGCCTCCTGAAGCTGCCGCATCAGATTCAGCAGCTGGGCCCGTATCGATACGTCAAGCGCAGACACCGGCTCGTCGGCGACGATCAGTCGGGGACGCAGCGCAAGTGCGCGGGCGAAGCCGATCCGCTGCCGCTGACCGCCCGAGAACTCTCGCGGCAACAGGCCGGCTGCCGCTGGGTCGAGGCCCACGTCGCGCAGTAGCTCAGCGATCCGGGCCAGCCGTTCGTCTCGAGCGAAGGTGCGCTGGATGACCAGCGGTTCGTCCAGGATCGCGCGGACCCGCATCCGCGGGTCCAACGAGGCATACGGGTCCTGGAAGATCATCTGGACATCTCGGCTGTGGCGGCGTCTCTCAGCCTTTCCACGTCCGGTGCGGATCGGAGCGCCATCAAACATCACGGCGCCGGCGTCCGGCGCTTCCAGCCCCACGAGCATGCGGCCGACCGTGCTCTTGCCGCATCCGGACTCACCAACCACGCCAAGCGTCTCCCCCCGGTAGACCTCGAAGGAGACGCCCGACACCGCCTTGACCGTTGCCAGTGCTCGGCGAGACCAGAGCCTCGCACCACCGATCGGATATTCGCGGACGACGTCATCGGCCACCGCAAGCACCGCACGCGTCGCCGGCGGCGGCGGAGGCGGCGCAGCCTCTCGGACGGTGGCGACAGACGCGCCATCACGCGGGTGGAAGCACTCCCAGAGGTGGCCGTCGGGCGCCACGGTCGGCAACGGGAGCTCGGTGCGGCAGCGGTCGCTTGCGTAGCGGCACCTGGGCGCGAACCGGCACGCGTCGACAAGCTCGGTCAGCGACGGAGGAGAGCCAGGAATGCTGTACAAACCCTCGACGGCCGTCTGGTTCACGCGCGGGAGAGCTCCGAGCAGCGCCTCGGTATAGGGATGCCTCGTCTGCCGGAAGAGCTCGGTCGTACGCGCCGACTCGGCGATTCGCCCGGCGTACATGACCATCACCCGGTCGGTGTGCTCCGCAATCACGCCCATGTCATGCGTGATGAGCAGCAGCGCCATCCCCAGCTCGCTTCGAAGTCGACGCAGCAACCGCAGAATCTGGTCCTGAACGCTCACGTCAAGCGCCGTGGTCGGCTCGTCGGCGATCAGCAGCTTCGGCTCGCACGCGATCGCCATCGCGATGCAAACCCGTTGCCGCAGCCCACCGGACAGCTGGTGCGGGTAGTTGTCGATTCGCTCTTCGGGCTGCGGAACACCGACCATCGACAGCAGCTCGAGAACCCGATCTCGCGTGGCGTCCTTCGGTAGCAGCCCGTGGATCAACAACGGTTCGGCGATCTGGGTCCCGATCGTCATCGTCGGATCGAGGGCAGTCATCGGGTCCTGGGAGATCAGCGCGATCTCGCGGCCACGGACCGCCCGCATCTGCTTGTCGGGAAGCGCGACGAGGTCACGACCGTCAAGCTCAATCCGACCCGCTGTGATCTCGCCGCCGGCCGGGAGCAGGCGCAGTATGGACGCGCCTGTCATGGACTTGCCCGAGCCCGACTCACCGACGAGCCCGACGGCTTCCCCGCCGTGGATGTCGAACGAGACGCCGTTCACGGCGTGCACCGTGCGGTCTCGGAGGACGATCTTCGTCGCGAGACCGTCGACGTGAAGCAGGCTCAAGGCATCATTTCAGCACACCCAGACGTACTCGCTCCGCGTCTCGTATCGTCAGGGGGACGCCGTTCGGCCGACGTCCAGGACAGCATTCGGGAGATGCGTGCTCGCCTACACAATGCGACGTCTGGCCCTCGCCGTACTGGTCGCATTTCTCGTGACACTGGCGACCTTCGTCCTCTTCCACAACCTGCCCGGCGGTCCGGCAGTCGCGATTGCCGGTCACCACACCAGCCAGGCGCAGATCCAGGCATTCATCCATGAGAACGGACTCGACAAGCCCTTACTGACGCAGTACGGCGACTACCTGTCGCACCTGTTGCACGGCAACCTTGGGTACTCGTTCAAGCGGAATCAGACGGTCAACGCGATCCTCGCGGAGGACCTCCCGAAGAGCATCGTCCTTGTCGGCGCCTCAACCTTCATCGCCTTGTTCATCGGCGTGTCGACGGGGCTGTTCCAGGCGCTACGGCGCAACTCGATCACCGATCACCTGCTGACCGGTACGTCGTTCGTCTTCTACGCGATGCCGGACTTCTGGCTCGGCCTGATCCTCATCGACTGGTTCGCCATCCGATTGCACGTCTTCCCCACCGAGGCACCGCAAGGTTCGTGGACCGAAGCGTTCACCCAGCCATCAGGGATGATCATGCCGGTCGCGACCCTCTCGCTCACCTCGATCGCGGTCTTCAGCCGTTACATGCGCTCGTCGGCTCTGGACGTGTTCGGACAGGACTACATCCGCGTCGTGCGCTCGAAGGGCGCATCGACCCGTCGCATCGTCTGGTCGCACACTCTGCGCAACGCAGGGATCCCGATCATCACGCTGCTGGGGCTCAGCCTTCCTGACTTGCTCAGCGGCGCCATCATCACCGAAGAGGTCTTCAACTACCCGGGCATCGGCCTGGAGACGTTCAACGCCGCGGTCAACCGCGATTACGCGCTGGAGATCGGGATCACCGTGATCATCGCGGTCGCCGTCATCGTCGGCAACCTGATCTCCGACCTCGCCTACAGCTATCTCGATCCACGGGTGCGAGTCACGTGAGCGGACACGCGCCCTTCGTCGCGAACGTCGACCCGATGGAAGCAGCCACGGGCGATGCGCCGACGCGGCGCTTGGCGGTCGCCCGCCTCGCGCTGTTCGGCACGACGCTCGGTCGATGGGGCACCGGTCTGCTCGTCGCCGTGACGTTGTTCTGCTTTCTGGGGCCCGTGTTCTACCGAACTGAACAGGTTCGGACCAACATCGAAGAGGTGCTCGCCTCGCCGAATGCACACCACTGGCTCGGCTTCGACGGCAACGGTTACGACGAGCTCGGCCGGTTGATGCTCGGCGGACAGTCCGCGCTGGAGATCGGTTTCGTCGCGGCGTTGCTCGCGACCCTGGTCGGAACGCTGTACGGCGGCATCGCCGGGTACTTCGGCGGCGTGCTGGACTCGGTGATGATGCGCGTCATCGACACGCTGCTGGCGTTTCCGTCGCTGCTGGTGCTGCTGGTTCTCTTCTCGATTGTCCAGCCGAACTTCTCCAGTCTTGTCGTGGTTCTCGGGCTGTTCGCCTGGCTCGTGCCGGCGCGCCTGATCCGCGGCGAGAGCCTCACGCTGCGCACTCGAGAGTTCGTTCAGGCGGCGCGGCTGCAAGGTGCCGGACACGGACGGATCGTCGTTCGCCATCTGCTTCCCAATGCGATCGGGACGATCGTGGTCAACACCACCTTCCAGGTGGCCGACGCAATCCTGGCGCTGTCCACCCTGAGCTTTCTCGGCTTCGGCGTTCCCGCGCCCGCCACCAACTGGGGCTCGATGCTCTACGACGGCGTCGACTACGCCGCGACCGGCTCATGGTGGCTGCTCTACCCGGCAGGCATCCTGATCGTCCTCACGGTCGTCGCGCTCAACTTCATCGGTGAGGCGGTCGAGGAGGCACTGGGAGCCCGCACATGAGCGAAGAAGAGATCACGATCACCGACCGGCCCGAGCAGCGCCGCTTCGAGCTTGCACTTGATGGCGAGGTCATCGGCTCGAGCAGCTATCGGGACAGTGACGGCGTGCGAACCTTCGTGCACACCAACATCGACCCGTCGGTCGAAGGGCACGGACTCGGTGGCCGACTGGTCCGCAGCGCCCTTGATCAGACCCGGGCGGCCGGCCTGCAGGTCATCCCGCAGTGCCCGTTCGTCCGTGCCTTCATCGAGCGCCACCCGGAGTACGGCGACCTGGTCGCCGCCGCTTGATCCAGTCGGTGATTCGTGCCGGGGTCGCGGGCTCCCCGACCAGTCCCACCGCCGCGTGACCTAGCGCGGCCGCGCACAACGCCCGCTCGACGGCCGCGTCCCGGTCGCCCCAGGGCAGGAACGGCTTCGTGATCAGCAGGGACGCGATGCCGTGTGCCGCCGCCCACAGGTCGAGCGTGATGGGAAGCGGATCCCCCGGCGGGAAGATCCCGGCGTCGATGCACTCGACGACGGTGTCGTTGAAGTGCACGAACGCGCCGCTGGCAAGCACCTCGTCGACGTCCGGGCGCGGACAGGGATCCATCGCCGCGATCCGGTAGTGCTCGGGATGGTCGACTGCGAACCGAACGTAGGCCCGGCCGTAGTCGCGAAGCTTCTCCAACGGCCCGCCTGAGTGCGCTCCGGCCTGAAGCATCGCCGCGTCGAGCTCGGCGAATACGTCGGCGACGACCGCCGCCATCAGGTCGTCCTTGTCGACGAAGTGCAGGTAGATGGACGGCGGCGTAACGCCGACCGCGTCTGCGACGCCGCGGATCGAGACCTCGTCGACGGAGCTGGCCGCCGCCAGCAGTGCCTTCGCCGCCGCCACGATCTCGGCGCGGAGCTGCTCGCCGCTGCCGCGCTGTGAACGGGCGCGGCGAGCCACAGCCTGCGGCGTCATCCGACCGCCACCGGCTGCTCGCCAACCGGCACCTCGAGGTGCGCCTCCTCCGACAGGCCGAACCGCTCGTGCAGTCGCACCAGCGGTTTCGGTGCCCACCAGTTCCACTTGCCGGCCAGCCGCATGAAGGCCGGAACCAGCGTGGCCCGCACGACCGTCGCGTCCATGAGGACAGCGAGCGTAAGCCCGGTGCCGAACAGCATCATGAAGGCGACCTGGCCGCGCGAGATCGCGGCGAAGACGATCGCCATCAACACGGCTGCGGCGGTGACGATCCGGCCGGTGCGACCGAGGCCGAGCGCCACGGCTCGGGTGTTGTCGCTCGCCGTACGCCCCGAGGTCAGCCACTCCTCCCGGATCCGGGACAGCAGGAACACCTCGTAGTCCATCGACAGACCGAACGCGACACAGAACATCAACGGGGGCATCGTCGGGGTGAGGAAGTGCGTGACGGTGAGGTCGGGATACAACGACCCGAGGTGGCCCTCCTGGAAGATCCACACCATCGCGCCGAACGTCGCCGACAGCGACAACGTGTTGAGGACGAGCGCCTTGATCGGCATCACGATGCTGCCGGTGAACAGGAACAGCAGGACGAAGGTCGCGAGCGCGATGATGAGGATGGCCCACGGCATCGCCCGGCTCAACGCGTCGAGACTGTCTCGGTCCTCCGCGGTCTGGCCGCCGATGTCGACCGGCCACGGCGCCTGGACTGCTTCCACCGAGGTGAGGATGTCTTTCAGGGATTGCGACTGCGGGTCGCCGGACGCCGCGATGGTGAGGTACGTCGCCCCACCCGAACGCATCGACGGGTTGGCCGGTCCCACCTTCGCGCCGCGGGCGTACTCTCCCGCCGCCGACTCGACGGCTTGCACGCCGCTGATCTGCGACAGCTTCGCGGCGTACCCGCCGATCTCGACGGCACGACCCTGAACGGACGGGACCGCGACGTCGATCGTCGCGCCGGTGCCGGCGCCGAACTCGGTGAGCGCGTCCTGCCCGACCTGATAAGCCGAGGCGCTCTGCGGCAGCACCCGCTGGTCCGGGTAGCCGAACTTGACGTGCAGGAACGGCAGACCGACGAAGACCAGCAACGCAGTCGCGAGGACCCCCACCGTGACCGCCCGACGCATGACGCCGTGCGCGAAGCGATACCAGAACATCGCCTCGATCGGCTTCGCTACGGGCTCCGGTCGACGCATCACGCGGCGCAGCCACGCCCGAAGGTCGAGCGCGTTCACTCGGTCGCCGAGCAGTATCAGGACCGCCGGAAGGATGGCGAGCGCCGCGAGCGCGGCGAGACCGACGACGGCGATGCCGGCATAGGCGAACGACCGCAGGAAGTACAGCGGGAACACGAGCATCGCGGCGAGGGAGAGCCCGACGGTCAGCGCCGAGAAGAGCACCGTACGACCGGCGGTCTGCATCGCGCGTCGTACCGCGGCGGCCGGTTCGAGACCGTTGCCGATCTCCTCGCGATAGCGGCTGACGATGAACAGGCTGTAGTCAATCGCGAGCGCGAGGCCCATCGCGGTGGTCATGTTCAGCGCGTAGACCGAGACGCTGGTGAACAACGCCAGGAAGCGCAGCACAGCCATCGTGCCGATGATCGATGCGAGACCGACCGCGACCGGCAGGATCGACGCCACAAAGCTGCCGAACACCCAGGTGAGCGCCACGACGGTGAGGGGGATCGCGACCATCTCGGACTTGGTCAGGTCGGACTTCACGGTCTCGTTGACCTGGTGGTAGGCGACCGCGATGCCGCCCGCCTTGACGGTCACGCCGTCATGGACGCCGATCAACGGATCGGTCGCACTCGCCGCCCGATCCGGCGCCACCGAGTCCGTGCCCGCCACGTGCCCGACGACGAGCGCAGCGCGATCGTCGGGGCTGACCAAGGCCGCCGCGACATGCTTGGACGCCGTCCAGTACGACGTGACGTGGTCGATGCCCTCGCGACCGGCGAGCGCCTTCGCGTCGCGCACCCCGACCGCGCGCATCGCGGCGCTGTCGGCACCGGCCGGCGATCGCAGCTCGAGGACGAGATTGGCGTTGCCGGTGTGGAACCGGTTCGAGAGCAGGTCACGTGCCGCCGCGGACGGCGCGTTCGGGTCGTTGTAGCCGCCCGCGCCGAGCTTGGACGCCACCGGTGCGCCGAACACGATCCCGATCACCAGCA
>DASZYY010000203.1:0-17398 GCA_035545175.1 Mycobacteriales bacterium | reverse complement strand
CGGGCGCAGGCTCGGTGTGGTGACCTCGAAGCGGCGCGGCACACGCTGGACCTGCTCGACTCCCCCGCCGAGGCGCGGGCCTGGGCGCTCGGCGAGGCCGCGTCCTAGTTGATGCCGGCCCGGGCCCGCAGGCCGGGCAGGTTCGTGATGACGATGCGCCGGGCTTCCATCCGGATCAGCCCGCGGATGACGAAGGTCGACAACGCGGCATTGACGCTCTGCCGTGAGCCGCCGGCAAGCTCCGCCAACCTGCCCTGTGACAGGGCGACGACCGGCTGGTCCTTCGGGCCGGTCATCACCTGGTCGTCGACAAGGCGCAGCAACGTCTTCGCCACCCGGCTCGGCAGATCCAGCAGCGCCTCGTCCGCGACCTGGTCGGTGAGCCGCCGGATCATCCGCCCGAGCTCGCGGATCAGGCCATCCACGAGCCGCGGGTCGCGGCCGAGCAGCCCGAGGAAGGTCTCTCGGGAGATCGAGAACAGCTCGCAGTCCTCGAGGGCTTCGATGGATGCCGACCGCGGCCGGCTGTCGAGCAGTGAGAGCTCACCGAAGGATCCGGGCGGCTCGATGACGTTGAGCCCGCGGCTCGTGCCCGACCGGCTGATCCGTCGTACCAGCATCGACCCGCTGGCGAGCACGTACAGCGCGTCGCCCTCGTCGGCCTGCTTGATCACGAGCTCGCCCCGCCGCACGAACACGCGCTCGGCCGCCAGGCCCAGCGCCTCGAGCTGCGGCGCAGGCAGCTTCGAGAACAGGCGCACCGAACCGAACAGGTCGACCAACTCCGCCCGCGTCCATTCCCGGCGCTTGTTGATCGGGCGTCCTGCGGCCATGCTCCCCCCGAAACGTGCGACTCGACCGGGCGCCAGCATTTCACGGCGCCGGCCACTTGATGAGGGAGGTCGGCCTCAGCAGGTATGCGCGATGTGCACCGTGCAGGACGCGTGGTGCACCACCCGATCGGCGACGCTCCCGAGCAGGTATCGCCGCACCCCCGTCATCCCCCGGTTGCCGACGACGAGCAGGTCCGCGTCGAACTCCTCTGCCGTCGCGAGCAGTACGTCGGCCGGGTCGCCGAGCCGTGCGACCGGGACGGCCGGCACGCCCCGCTCCTTGAGCCGTTCCGCCGCCGAGGCGACGAGCTCCTCGGCAGCCAGCCGCTCTTCCTCACCGAACCAGGTCTGGGCGGCCGCGGCGCCCGCCACGACGGCGGCCGCCCGGACCGGTCGGTATGCCGTCACCACGTGGACGCTGCCCCCCGTCAGCTGGGCGAGCCCCCCGGCGGCATCCACGGCTCGTTCCGCCGTTGCGGAGCCGTCCGTACCGACCACGATGCGGTGATACATGCGACGCCCCTTGAGCTGTGTGACGACCATTTCGTTCCTCCAAGGACGAGAGTCCGTCACCGGCAACCGCCGCTCAACCAGCGCCGCGGGTTCTGTCAGGAAGCCGACATTGCGGCTTGCCGCGTGTCCCTACTTGACTCGCACGACATCGCCGATCAGCACGACGGCCGGCGGTACGACGCCCTCGCGCCGCGCCACCTCCGCAAGCTCGGCGAGCCGGCAACGCGTCACGCGTTGGTCCGGAAGCGATGCCTTCTCGACGATGGCAGCGCCGGTTTGCGGGTCGCGGCCACCGGCTACCAGCGTCTCGGCGATCGGTCCGAGATTCGCCACCGCCATCAGCAGGACAAGTGTTGCGTCAGTCGCCGCCAACGACGTCCAGTCGACCGTCGAACGCTGGTCACCGGGCGGCACGTGCCCACTCGCCACGACGAACTGCTGCGTCGTCCCTCGCTCCGTCAGCGCAATGCCGGCCAGCGACGCGGCGGCGATCGCGCTCGTCACGCCGGGAATGACGTGCACCTCCACGCCGCTGGCCACGCAGGCGTCGACCTCTTCGCTCCCACGCCCGAGAACGAACGGGTCGCCGCCCTTGAGCCGCACCACCCGCTGACCGGCGCGCGCCCGCTCGATCAGCAACGCGTTGATGTCGGCCTGCTCCGCAGCGTGCCCACCCGGCGTCTTGCCGACGTCGACGATCTCGATCTCGGCATCGATCGCGTCGAGCAGGCCGGTCGGTCCCAGCCGGTCGGTCACGATCACGTCCGCATCGAGCAGGGCGCGCATCCCGCCGATCGTCAGCAGGTCCGGGTCGCCCGGGCCGCCGCCGACCAGCGTGACCCGGCCTCCGACGCCCCTGGTTCGTCGCGCGGCGAGGTCGCCGGATCGAAGCCCTGTCTCGATCGCGTTGCGGACGCTTGCGGCCCTGGTCGGGTCGCCGGCCGCACTCACGGCGACCGTCACATCGTCCACCGAGGTGACGGCGGGCCGCCAGGCGGGCGAGGCCGATGCGTCGTCGGCCCGGACGCACCAGATTCCTCGCTCCTGCGCGTCCGCGGCGACCTGCGCGTTGACGGACGGATCGTCGGTGCACGCGAGGGCAAGCCACGCACCGTCCAGATCGGCCGCGTTGTACCGGCGCGCCACGACCTCGACGCCCGACGCCGCGAGCTCGTCGGCGACATCGGGTGCCACGACGACCACCCGGGCGCCCGCTGCAACGAGGTCGGCGCCACGACGGGTGGCCACCTCTCCCCCGCCCACCACGGCGACGCGACGCCCGGTCAGGTCGAGGAACAGCGGATACCGCACCGCACCATCGTGTCAGCCGCTGAGTTGTCAGCCGCTGACGGACGGCCCGCTTCCGAAGAGCCGATCCCCGGCGTCGCCCAGTCCGGGAATGATGTACGACCGCTCATCCAGGTGGTCGTCGACCGCCGCGACCACCAGGCTGACGTTGTCGCCGGGGAAGGCGTGCTCGACCCGGGCGATCCCTTCCGGGGCTGCCAACAAGCAGACACAGGTCACCATCTCGGCATGACGCGCGAGGAGCGCCGCGACGACCGCCTCGAGGGTGCCGCCGGTGGCAAGCATCGGATCCAGCACGAAGACGTGGCGGCCAGCAGCGTCCTCCGGTAGCCGGTCGGCGTACCAAGAGGCCTGCGCCGTCGCCTCGTCGCGGGCCAGCCCGGCGAATCCGACCTCGGCGTCGGGCAGCAGCCGGGTGAGCCCGTCGAGCATGCCGACGCCGGCCCGCAGAACGGGTACGACGAGCGGCGGCGGCGAGGTGAGCCGGACGCCGGTCGTCGTGGTCAGCGGCGTCTGGATCTCCACCGGCTCGACCGACACCGACCGCGTCGCCTCGTACGCAAGTAGCGTCACCAGGTCGTCGACGAGCCGCCGGAACACGGGGGTGGTCGTCGAGGCGTCACGCAGGACGCTGAGCTTCGCTGCGACCACCGGGTGGTCGACGACCGTGACGCGCACCTGCTCAGTCTTCCTCGCCGATGTCCTCGTTCCACAACTCGGGGTTCGCCGCGATGAACTCGCGCATCAACGCCTTGCACTCCTCGTCGTCGGCGACGACCACCTCCACGCCGCGGCTGCGCAGGTGGTCCTCCGCCCCCATGAAGGTCTCGTTCTCCCCGATCACGACGCGCGGAATCCCGTAGAGCAGGATCGCGCCGGAGCACATGTCACAGGGCGACAGGGTCGTGTACATCGTCGCCCGGCGATAGACGCTCGCCGGCTGGCGACCCGCGTTCTCCAAGGCGTTCGTCTCGCCGTGGTGGATCGCGCTGCCATGCTGCACCCGCCGGTTGTGTCCACCCGCCAGCAGCCTCCCGTCGGCGACGAGGGCAGCACCGATGGGCACGCCGCCCTCGTCCCGGCCGGCGCGGGCCTCAGCTACCGCCGCGTCGAGCCAGCGCCGGTCGTCGTCCGCGAGCGTCATCCGCCTGAGGCCACGACCGTCTTCTTCGGACCCAGGCCCGCCCGGTACAGCAGGTAGTACACGACGGCCGACAGGACGAAGCCGACCTCGAAGGTGAGATCGCCGAGGCCGGGGTGATGCGTCGGAAAGTAGGCGACGAACCGTGGCGGCTGGTTGGAGAACAAGCCGATCGACACCCCCATGCCGACGGCCATCGCCACCGGGCCGGCCCAGTTGGCGTACCGGTGGTCGTAGAGCACGTCGGCGTGGTTGCCGCGGTTGATCAGCTGGTCGACGAAGAAGACCGCCAGCCACGGTCCTACCCAGTACGAGATGATCAGCAGGAAGTTCTCGTACTTGTCGATGTTGTCGATCCCGACGGCGGCGACGATGAAGCCGGCCACGCCGAAGACACCCGCGATCAGGGCGCGCCGAAGGTGCGAGGGGATCTTGAAACCGATCGCGGTGAACGAGATCGAGCCCGAGTAGATGTTGATCGCGTTCGCCGCGACGGCACCGATCGCAATCGACAGCAGCACGAGCTTGCTCACCCACGTGGGGTACGGGTCGACGAACGGACCAGGTCCCCCGAAGCTCGCCGCCCCGACGTACGTCGCAGAGGCCGCCCCGACGATCTCCAGGAAGATGCAGGACAGCGCAACGCCGAGCCCCGCCCACCAGGCGGTCGCCTTCTTGTCGGAGTCGGGCGCCATGTAGCGGGTGTAGTCGCTCGCAAACGGGTTCCACCCGCACGCGTAGCCGAACGTCGCGGCCACCGCGACGAGGAAGCCGCCCGGGATCGGATGGCCGGCCTGGCTGTAGTGGCCCTTGCTGAACGTCCAGATCGAGCCCAGCCCGAAGGAGATGATCAGCAGCGGCGCCGCCACGCGCTCGAAGAGGTGGACCAGGTTGTGCCCGAACAGCGCGATCGCGAGCTGCGCCACGACGATCAGGACCAGCGAGGCGTACTTGTTGAGGTGGATCAGCGAGCTCAAGGCCAGAGCGCCGGAGACGCTGTTGACCGCGAACCAGCCGACGCCGGCGATCACTGCGTTGATGCTCGCCGGCAGCGCATTGCCCCAGTAACCGAACGAGATCCGCGACAGGATCATCTGCGGCACGCCGTAGTGCGGACCGCGCGCGGACAGCGCGCCGTGCGAGGCCGAGCCGAGGACGGTGCCGAGAACGATCGCGGCGACCGCCTGCCAGAAGCTCAGCCCGAACGCAGCAACCGCCAGGACGCCGAGGAAGACGGTCGCGAACTCGAAGTTCGGCGACATCCAGGTCCAGAACAGCCGGGCCGGTGATCCGTGGCGCTCGCCCAGCGGGATGAACTCCGCGCCGCCCGGCTCGATGACGGCGACCTTCTCGCCGTACTCGCCCTCCCGGATCTCTGTGGTGGCAGACAGGCCGGCGTCTTCTTGCACCGTCGTCATAGCGCGTCAGCCTTCCCGGTGGTGGTAGTTGGGATGCTAGGTGCGGCCACCGGCGACACCCCGGACCTCGTTTGGCGACGCGCCGAGGTTTTCAGGTGCGACTCAGGTGGGCAGACGAAGGTCAGACCATGACGACACGGACTGCGCGAACCGAGCGAAGCGGCGAGCCTCGCCGCGAGACGTTGCTGACCGACTTCACGCTTGCCCAGCTCTCTGCTGAGCAGAGACGCCGTGCCGCACTGACGGTGTGCCGGAGCTCCGAGACCGTCGACGAAGCCCGCGAGCTGTTGAGCGCGCTCGGGCTGCTCGACGACGAGGCGATCCGGGGCGCGGCCTAGCCGCGACTAGTTGGTGAGGTCCGGGATCTCGTCGCCCTGCACCCCGGGCTGCCTCGACAGGCACGTCTCGAGGGTCGCGATGTCTCGGTCGTCCGCGTGGTCGATCCGGAACCGGACGTCGCCGACCAGGTTCGAGGCAGGACCCGCCGTGCTGAACGGCTCCGGCGTCGCCGCGGGCGTCGCGTGAGCGCAGGCCTCGAGCGCGGCGCGGTGCTGCGCCTGGGTCGCGGCGGCGTCGAAGTGCACGACCAGCTCTCGCTTGGTCAGCGCCGAGGCATTGCAGCCCGACACGGCGACGCCGATGGCCAGGGCAGGGGCGAGCAGCGCGAGGCGGCGTCCCACCATCGTGAAAACCTCCAGTTACGGCCAGCCCCGGTTAGTGGAAGCCTACGGGCATGAGCCGGGTCACTCACGAGCCGATCGAGAGCTACGCGCTGCTCGGTGACATGCACACCGCGGGGCTGGTGAGCCGGCGCGGCTCGATCGACTGGCTCCCCTTCCCTCGCTTCGACTCGGGCGCCTGCTTTGCGGCCCTGCTCGGTACGCCGGAGAACGGGTCGTGGCAGATCGCCCCGGCAGGAGGCGGCGCGTGCACCCGGCGCCGGTACCGCGGCGACACGATGATCCTCGAGACCGAGTGGGAGACCTCTGGCGGAGCCGTCCGCCTCATCGACTTCATGCCGCCTCGTGGCGAGGCGCCCGACGTCGTCCGGATCGTCGAGGGCGTCGCCGGCGAGGTGGAGATGGAGACGACGATCCGGGTCCGCTTCGACTACGGATCGATCGTGCCCTGGGTGCGCCGAATCGACGGCGGGCTGGTCATGCTCGCCGGCCCGGACTCGATCTGTCTGCGCAGCCCCATCGACCTGGCGCCGGACGCCAACTCCCATCGCGCGCGATTCACCATCCGGGCCGGTGACCGGGTTCCCTTCGTGTTGACCTGGCAGGCGTCGCACCTGCGAGCGCCGCGTGCCGTCGATCCGGAGCAGGCACTGCGTGACACCGAGGAGGTCTGGACCGAGTGGGTGTCGCACGCCCACTACGACGGCGAGTGGCGCGACGCGGTCGTCCGCTCGCTGGCCGTCCTCAAGGCGCTCACCTACAAGCCGACCGGCGGGATCGTCGCGGCTGCCACCACGTCGCTGCCTGAACAGCTCGGCGGTGCGCGCAACTGGGACTACCGCTACTGCTGGCTTCGCGACGCGACGATGACGTTGCAGGCGCTCATCTACGCCGGCTGCACCGAGGAGGCGAAGGCTTGGCGCGAGTGGCTATTGCGCGCCGTCGCCGGTGACGCCAAGGACATGCAGATCATGTACGGCATCGCGGGCGAGCGTCGCCTCAGCGAGTACGAGATCCCCTGGCTCGGCGGCTACGAAGGGTCACGGCCGGTTCGGGTCGGCAACGAGGCCGTCGGGCAGTTCCAGCTGGACGTGTACGGCGAGCTGCTCGATGCGCTGCACCTTGACCGGGTGTCCGGGCTGTCGACGACCGACGGCGCATGGGACCTCCAGAAGGTCGTGCTCGACGAGCTCGAGAGTCGCTGGGCCGCGCCGGACCAGTCGCTGTGGGAGATGCGCGGCGACGCCCGTCACTTCGTCCACTCCAAGGTGATGGCGTGGGTCGGCTTCGACCGTGCCGTGCTGGCTGTCGAGAAGTTCGGGCTCGACGGGCCGGTCGAACGCTGGAAGGCCGCGCGGGACGACATCCACGCCGAGGTCTGCGCAAAGGGGTACGACGCCGACCGTGGGACGTTCACCCAGAGCTACGGGTCGCAGGCCCTGGACGCGGCGACCCTGCTGATCCCGCAGGTGGGCTTCCTTCCGGCGGACGACGAGCGAGTGGTCGGCACCGTCGAGACGATCGCGCAGGAGCTGACCCACGACGGCTTCGTGCTGCGCTACGACACGGAGGAGGCCGGCGACGGGCTTGCCGGGTCCGAGGGCGCGTTCCTCGCCTGCACCCTCTGGCTCGCCGACGACCTGCACCTGATCGGGCAGAACCGGCGGGCGCGGGACACGTTCGAGCGGGTCCTCGACCTCCGCAACGACGTCGGCCTGCTCTCCGAGGAGTGGGATCCCAAGGCCAGACGCCAGCTCGGAAACACCCCGCAGGCCTTCAGCCACGTTCCGCTGGTCAACACCGCACGGGCGCTGTCCACGACCGGCGCGAAGGTCGGCCGCGTGTCGCGACGCCAGCCACGTCACCATCGCGACTGGGACGCTCGATAGGCTGTCCCCGCACACCACCGAGCTGCGGAGAGAGCTGTGACCACCGAAGACAAGTTCGTCATCGTCATGGCCGTCTTCAGCGTGCTCCTGCTCGCCGGCGGCACGCTGATCTCGAAGGTGCTCTCCACCGCACCACCCAAGGTCATGCGCACGGTGTGGCCCGTGGTCGCGGCGCTCACCGGCGCCTGCTACGCGGCGATCGTTTACGCCGCCCGCTACAACGTCAAGGGGTGACGAGCGCCCGATACGCGCTCGGAAGGGCGGCCGGCGCAACCGCCGCCGCGCTGTCCCGCCTCACCAAGCAGGGTGACGGCACCACCGTCGGTGGCCGGATCACGCTGGCCATCGACCCCGACGCCCTCAAGCACGCGGCCAACAACCGTGACCTCGTCCTCGTCAGCGGCACGAACGGCAAGACGACGACCCGCTCCTTCGTCGTCGCGGCGCTCGAGACCCTCGGCCCGGTCGTCAGCAACGCCGGTGGCGCGAACCTTCCCACCGGGCTGACCGCCGCCCTCGCGCGCGACCCGCACGCGCCGCGGGGCGTGCTCGAGGTCGACGAACCGTTCGTTCCACGGGTGATCGACGCCGTCCGGCCGCGGGCCGTGACCCTGCTCAACCTCAGCCGTGACCAGCTCGACCGCTACGCGGAGGTCCAGCGGCTTGCCGGCATCTGGCGCACGGCACTCGCACGCCCGGACGCACCGAAGGCGGTCGCCAACTGCGACGACCCGCTCGTCGTCTGGGCGGCCCAGGCCGCGCCAACCACCGTCTGGGTCGCGGCCGGTCAGCGCTGGCACGACGACACGTCGGTCTGTCCCGAATGCGGCGGTGTCCTGTCGCGGTCCGGGACGGACTGGTGGAGCGACTGCGGCCTGCGACGCCCGGTCCCGCAGTGGCGGACTGAGGACACCACCATCGTCGACGCCGAGGGGCAGCGCCACGACGTCCAGCTCGGCGTGCCCGGCGTCGTCAACGTCGGAAACGCCGCGCTGGCCGCCGCAACCGCTGCGCTGTGGCAGGTACCGGCCGCGGATGCCCTGGCCGCGATGACCGCGATCCGCACGGTCGAAGGGCGCTACCTGTCCGCGACGTACGGCGGCGCTCCGGTGCGCCTGCTGCTCGCGAAGAACCCGGCGGGCTGGACCGAAGCGCTGACGATGGTGCCGCCCGACCGGCAGCAGGTCGTCGTCGCCGTCAACGCGCGCGCCGCCGACGGGCGTGACCCGTCCTGGCTGTGGGACGTGCCGTTCGAGCAGCTCGCCGGCCGCCACACCGTCGCCACCGGTGAGCGCTCCCGCGACGTCGCGGTCCGACTCAGCTACGCCGGGGTCGACCATGAGCGCATCGACGACCCGACAGCCGCACTCGCCGCCGCGGCAGCCCGCGGCTCGGTCGAGGTGCTCGCGAACTACACCGCGTTCCAGGGTTACCGGAAGGTCGTCGGGAATGGCTGACGCGGTACGGATCGCGTTGATCTACCCGGCTGTGCTCGGGACGTACGGCGACGGTGGCAATGCCGTCGTCCTCACGCAACGGTTGCGGTGGCGTGGCATCGACGCCGAGACGATCGCCGTCGAGATCGACCAGCCGCTCCCCGAGCAGGCCGATCTCTACGTCCTCGGCGGCGGGGAGGACAGCGCCCAGGCGTTGGCGGTGTCCCGCCTCTCGGACGGCTCGCTACGGCAGGCGGCGGACCGGGGTGCGCCGGTCTTCGCCGTCTGCGCGGGATTCCAGATCCTCGGCGAAACCTGGCTCGACGGACACGGCAATGTCAGCCCCGGGCTGGGGCTGATCGACTGCCGTACCGATCGGCTCGAGGGGGCGCGTGCCGTCGGGGAGCTTCTGGTCGAGACCGAGTCGCCGGACCTGGGTGTGCTCACCGGCTACGAGAACCACGGCGGGCGGACGGTGCTCGGCACCTCGGCGAAACCACTCGGGGCAGTGCGCGCCGGGATCGGAAACGGCGACGGCGCGGTCGACGGCGCACTACAGGGCAGCGTGGTGGCGACGTACCTCCACGGGCCGGCGCTGGCACGCAATCCGGCGCTAGCCGACCACCTGCTCCGCCAGGTCGTCGGTGAGCTCGCACCGCTCGACGACACCGAGGCGCATGAGCTGCGCGAGGAGCGGCTACGCGCTGTCCGCCTCGCCGGTCGTGGCCTCCACCGGCGCCAGTGGCGCCCGCCCGCCCGCGACAGCTAGCCGACCGCCACCGACTGCCCCATACCCGGCGCTCAGACCCACCACCACCGCCATGGCTGCGATCGGGATCCCCGAGTCGTTGAGCGCGACACCGAGTACCGCGGTCACGGTCGCGGCAACGGCCCCGGTCCGGAGTCCGGGCAGCGAATCCAGCGCCGACACCAGCCGGGGCCACGAGGCGATCGCCGTGACGATCGCCACGGCGGCGACGAAGGTGCCGACGGTCGGGCCGAACGTCGACAGCGACGCGTCGAACTTTCGATGGACCTCGGCTCCCGCGCCGCCGTGGAGGACCTGCCCGACGAACCGCCCGACATGCGTCTGGGAGGTGGCCGGCCGCGCGTAGTCGGCGAGCGCCACTCCCACCGCGACCACGCCGGTGACCCCCAAGGCGAGCAGCCCGCGGCGCCACGTCAGCCGCGCGCCCATCGCGAGCACGGTGAGCACGATGGCGCCGGGGACGAGCGCGAAGACGCCACCGATGTCATTGCCGAGCTGCGGCGCACCGTCGACCACCACCGCCACCAGCGCGATGCCAGCCGTCGTCAGCACCCCGCGCTTGCCACCGATCCACGCACCGAGGATTGCGGCGAGCAGGAGCGCGCTGGTCGCGATCTCCGAGAAGTCGAGATTGCCGGCTCCGGAGAAGCGGCCGGCGACGATCGGGTTATCGCCGAGCGGAGCGGAGAACTGCAGGTGCGCACCGGTGAGCTGGTCGATCACAAGGGCGACAAACGTCGCGCCGAGCGGCACGATGGCGGCGGCGGCCCGGCTGCGGCGGGCGGCAACCGTCGTGCCCGTCGCGATCAGCGCAGCTCCGCCGACCACGAGCAGCGCGTAGTACGGCTGACCCCACCGCCACCACGGCAGGCCGTTCATCACGAACACCAGGCCCGGGGCGGGTGCGAGGAGCCGCGCGAGCCAGCGTGCCGCGGTACGCGACTGCTGCCACGGCAGCAACGTGAGAAGCATCAAGACGATCACGGCGATGCCGAGCGCCAGAAACGTGCGCTGGCCCAGGGTGCGCTGGCTGACCGCGTGCAGGTCGTCGTCGACGTAGGTCGAGATGGCAGGCACCGCCGTACCGCTTTGCTGCATCGGACGTCCGACGACGGCGGCCGGGATCGCCACACCCGCGATGTGCATGATCGTGGGAGCGACATCGATCAGCTGCACGAACGGAGCCCGCCCGGCGGCCGACGACCGCAGCTCGGTGTGAGCCCAGCCCGGGCCACGGATCGCGACCAGATGCAGGTGACCGCGGCCGCTTGCGATGTCGCCGATCCCGGCGACGATCACGGTCGCCGACGGCGGGATCGCCGGAAGCAGCTGGCCGAGATCTCCGTCGACCTGCGCGGCTTTCGCCGCGCGGAGCTCCGGAGTCGGCTCGAGCATGTAGTACAGGTGCGGGTCGAGCACCGCGACGACGCCGCCCGACTTCGCGGTGTCCGCGGCGGCGAGCGCGGCGGCGAATGTCGGGGCAACGTGGGAGACGCTTCCATGCTCGTTGGCGAGCAGTGGCACGGCGGCTGGACCGACGGCGACTGTCGCGACTCCTGCCCGTTGCAGCGTCGTCCCGAGCAGCCCGATCGTCGTGTGGTACTTGGTGTGCAGGTTCGTCTGCCGAAGCGACTCCCACGACGAGGGCAGGATCGGGCAGCTGCCGTTCACGTCGGTTGTGCGGTTGCCGGCCGTGACGGCAAGCATTCCGGGCGAGCAGTGGGTGACGCCGCCGGCCGTCTTGACGCTCAGCTCGCCCACGGCCGCATCGGCGACGAACCGCGCGAGGTGCGGCATGCCTTGCACGTCGGACCACGCCAGGCCGGGTACGGCGAGCAGAACGATCAGCGGTCGCGGCGCGGGCGGCGGGCCACCGACCGCCTCGGCCGCAATCGGACTGGCGACGACGAGACAGAGGGCAGCCGCGACCGACGCGGCCACGCGACGGAGGATCACTGCTCGTCGGTGATGATCTCGACCGGACCGAGATCAAGGTCCTCGAGGTCTTTCGCGAAGCCCGCCGCGTCGCCGACCACGACGGTGACCAGGTCGGCGGGGCGCAGCCGGCTCGCCGCGGCCGCGTTCACCTCGTCGAGGGTGACATCGAGGATCTTCGCTCGCAGTGCGTCGAAGTGGTCGTCGCTGAACCCGTGCACGATGACGTCACCAAGGCCGGCGGCGACCGAACCCACACCTGCGAAGTTCACCGGGAACACCCCGGCCCGGTAGGACCGGGCCTGTGCCAGCTCCTCGGCGGTGACCCCGTCACGGTGAACGCGCTCGATCTCGACGAGCATGTCCTGGAGCGCCGGGACCGTGACCTCGCTCTGCACCGCCGCCCGCGCTGCGAAGACGCCGCCATGCTTGCGGGCGTCATAGCCGCCGAACGCGCCGTACGCGTAGCCCTTCTCCTCGCGCAGCTTCATGTTCAGCCGCGACGAGAACATGCCGCCGAGCACGAGCGCCATCGTCGTCATCGCGACGTAGTCGTCGATCGCGCGCGGCGGCCCGTCGTGCCCCATCATCACGACCGACTGCACCGAACCGGGGCGGTCGACGACGACCACTCGCCGGCCCGGCTCGCACGGGGTGACCGCGGGCGCGGGTGTGGGGACGCCGTCGCCGTCCCAGCCGTCGAAGACGGTGCACCCGAGCGCGTCGACGTCCACCCCGTCCAGGTCACCGACCACCACCAGCGTCGCGGCCTCGCGCCTGATCCGCGCATCGCGGTAGCCGCGAATGTCGGCATGCGTCAGCGCCTCGAGGGTGCCGGGGTCGCCGCCGTCGGGAAGGGCGTAACGGC
This sequence comes from Mycobacteriales bacterium, assembly GCA_035545175.1. Classification (GTDB taxonomy): domain Bacteria; phylum Actinomycetota; class Actinomycetes; order JAFAQI01; family JAFAQI01; genus DASZTV01. The sequence continues at coordinate 4,608 of DASZYY010000203.1, read as the reverse complement.
TGTCGGCCGTGAAGACGGCAGCACCGAGAGCCTCAGCGGCGAGCACAGCGGGCTGGCTGCGTTCGAGGCTGATCTCGTCGACGCGTTCGTCGAGCACCCGATCCAGGACGTCGTCGGCGAACTCAGCGGATCTCGCGGCGTCGGCCAGGAGCTCAGCTGCGCCGGGAAGCGCTCCGGCCGGTACCTCGAAGCCGACCCGCAACGAGTCCCAGTCGGTCGAGGACCGCCACGTCGCACCGATCCGCTCACCGGCGACGCCGAACTCATAGGCGTCACGGCCGGCCGCGCCCTCTGACATGGCGCGGGCGACGATCTCGGAGACACCCGCCTGCGCGGGCGGCTCGAGGACCGCTCCGGCATCGACCACGAGTGAGACCACCGCCAGCGCTCTGCCGGGCAGGTGGGCGGTCAGCATCCGGCCGCCCGCGACCGTGCGCCGCTCGAACGCGGGGAATGTCCACGGCCTCGGTGCCCCTGGCTCCGGGCGCCCCGTCATGCCGCGGCTTCCTGCTCGTCGGAGACGGCCGGCACGAACGTGAGCACCACGCGGTTGTCCGGACGCATGACCTCGGAGACGACCTCGCGCACCTGGTCGGGCGTGACGGCGAGGATCTTCGGCAGTGCCTCGTTCACGAGCCGCGGGTCCCCCAGCAAGGTGGCGTACTGGTTGAACGTGTCGGCGCGCCCGTCGACGGAGGCGAGGTGATGCAGCCACTGGCTGGTGAGCAGCGCCTTGGCCCGGACCAGCTCATCGTCCTGCAGGTCGTCGAGCACTCGCGCGACCTCGTGGTGGTAGGCCGCCTCGAGCTGCTCGATGGCGACGCCCTCGCGGGCCGCAAGGTCGGCGATGGTCAGGGCGGCGCCGCCGATGAATGGCCAGGACTCGACAACCGCGTCGCTCGGCTGCAGCAGCTGCTGGTCGAGGACGAGTGACTTGTACAGCCGGCTGCCACGGCCGCCACCCAGGACCGCGCCGGCGACCTCCATGGCATCGAACTGCGGCGTACCGAACGGCGCGGTGCGGTAGGCGACGAAGCTTCGCGGCACCGGTACGCGGTCCTGGACGGTACGGCGGACCTCCTGGCCGATCCGCGGCGCGATCTCCGTCGAGGGCGGCTCCGGGAAGCCGCCCTTGGACGGGATCGAGCCGAAGTACTTCTCGGCGAGCGCGATCGCCTCTTCGGTGTCGACGTCGCCGACGATGGCGAGCGACGCGTTGTCCGGGGCGTACCAGGTCGAGTAGAAGGTGCGGGCGTCGATCAGCTCTGCGGCGTCGAGATCCTGCATCGAGCCGATCGTCGAGTGGTGGTACGGGTGACCGGCCGGGTAGGCAAGCTCGTGCAGCAGGTCCAGCGCGGACCCGTACGGCTGGTTGTCCCGCGTCTGGCGCTTCTCGTTCTTCACGACCTCGCGCTGGTTGTCGAGGTTGTCCTGATCCAGCGCCTCGAGCAGGCCACCCATCCGGTCCGCCTCGAGCCACAGAGCGGTCGCGAGGTGATGCGACGGCACCGTCTCGTAGTAGTTCGTGCGGTCACACCAGGTCGTGCCGTTCAGCGTCCCGCCGGCCGCGTTGACGATCGCGAAGTGCTCGCCGCGCGCCACGTTGGCCGAGCCCTGGAACATGAGGTGCTCGAAGAGGTGCGCGAAACCGGTGCGCCCGAGCGTCTCGTGACGCGACCCGACGTCGTACCAGACGTTGACCGCGACGACCGGAGCAAGGCGGTCCTCGCTGACGATCACCTTCAGGCCGTTGTCGAGCGTGTGCGTGTGGATCTCGTAAGTCGGGGTCGCCACGCCGGTCAGCATATTGAGCGAGGGTCAGTTGACCTGCTTGTCCCGTCCGGACCAGTAGGGCTCGCGCAGCTTGAACTTCTGCACCTTGCCGGTGGCGGTCCGCGGGATCGCCTCGACGAAGTCGATCGACGTGGGCGCCTTGTAACCGGCGATCCGCTCCTTGCAGTGGGCGATGAGGTCGGCCTCGCTGCAGTCGGCGCCCGGGGTTCGGACGACGATCGCCTTGATCGTCTCGCCCCACTTCTGGTCGGGCACGCCGATCACCGCGCACTCCGCGACACCCGGCGCGGCGTACAGGCAGTCCTCGACCTCGATCGAGGAGACGTTCTCGCCGCCGGTGATGATGACGTCCTTCTTGCGGTCGGAGATCGACAGGTAGCCCTGGTCATCGATCGTGCCGCCGTCGCCGGTGTGGAACCAGCCGCCCGACAGGGCGTCGGCCGTCACATCCGGCTGCTGCCAGTACCCCTCCAGGACCACATTGCTCCGCGCCAGCACCTCGCCGGCCTCGCTGATCTGCAGCTTCACGCCGATCGCGGGCGCACCGGCCCGGCTGAGGTCTCGGGAGATCTCGGTGATCGGCTTGTCGGCATCCTCGCGCTGCCGACGGTTGATCGTGAGCAGCGGCGAGGTCTCGGTCAGGCCGTAGATCTCGCAGAACTCCCAGCCGAGCTCGTCCTCGATCCGCTCGACCGTCTTCGACGGCGGCGGCGCACCGGCGCAGATCACGCGTGCGACCCGGTCGCGGCCCGGGATCGGGCCCTCCCAGCTCGGTGCCGCATCGAGGATCGCGTTGACCACCGCCGGCGCTGCGCACATGTAAGTGACGTTGTGCTTTTCGATCCGGCGCAGGATCTCGGTGCCGTCGACCTTGCGCAGCACCACCTGCGGCACGCCGAGCGACGCCGCGGTGTAGAGCATTCCCCAGCCGTTCGCGTGGAACATGGGCAGCGTGTGGAGGTAGGTGTCCCAGTCGCTGACCCCGGCGTGCAGGCCGAACGTCACCGCGTTGACCCAGATGTTGCGGTGGGTGATCTGGACACCCTTGGGGCGCGCCGTCGTTCCGCTCGTGTAGTTGATGGTCGCCGTCGCGTCCTCAGACGCCTCGGCCCAAGGCACTGGCTCGCGGTCGAACCGGAGCAGCGCGTCATCGCTCTCGGCCCCCAGCAGGAACCGGTGCTTGGCCGTGACGGTCGGGATGTCCTCGTTGGTCTCAGGGTCGACCAGCAGCACCGACGCGCCTGAGTGCTCGACGATGTACTCGACTTCCTCGGTCCGCAGCCGGAAGTTGATCGGTACGAGCACCCGACCGGAGCTGGGTACCGCGTAGAACAGCTCGAGGTTGCGTGCGGAGTTCGGGGATACGACCGCCACCCGCTCCCCCGGGCCCACACCCAGCTCGTCCAGACCGGCCTGAAGGGCGCGAGCGCGGCGCGCCACTTCGCCGTACGTGAGCTCACCGAGCGAGTCCTCGCGGGTCGGCTCGTCGATGACGCCGACCCGGTTCTTGTAGACGAACTCGCCGCGATCAAGGAAGTCGGAAGAGAGCAGCGGCACCTTCATGGCCGGAGATTATTCCCCCGAGCCCGCCCGCCCGCATCGAGGGCGAGCAACCTGCAACGGCCACCTCGAAGCCGCCGAGCCCAACCATATGGATGCCTCGGGCGGCGTGTTGAGGTCCAAAACGTTGGGCTCGGCGGTCCGGCGAAGTTCGACCCGCGCGTCATCGTCGGAGCGGGCGACTTTGCGGAATGAGGACCCGGAAGCTCGTCGTCACGGCGTCGTAGTAGCGGCCCGGCGCACCGATGAAGTACAGGTCGCCTGCGCCGTCGGCGAAGATGATCGCCCGATAGGAGCTGCCGTCGTCTGCGACGTACGCGCCAGCGCGGGCAGGCTGCCCGCGGAAGGTCGTCGGTCCTTGCGACTGGACCAGGAACCCGGAGCCGCGCGCGAGCGAGTCCACCGCTTCGCGGAAGATGCGTTCGATGCCGGTCGAGGAGACATCAGGGATCGCGAAGCGATCGATCACGATCCGATGTCCGGCTCTCGCCTGCCACACCTCGAGTTGGGTCCCGCCGACGGAGCGGGCCGAGCCGTAGTTCTTCGGCGCAGCGGGCAGCCGAGCGATGAAGCCCACCTCTCGGTCGACGACCCGCACCCACCCCACTGGCCCGGTCGGTGTACCCGAACCCGACGGCCCGGAGCGGATAGCCGCCGTCACTGCACCGGCGACCACGACCGCGCAGGCGGACACCCCAATGACCTTGGCAATCGGGCCAGAACGACGAAGATCACGCACGACGGTCGACACTCACCCCTCCTTTCGTCTCGCGCCGCATCTGCGACGGTGAAGAAGCGCGCTTCCCGTCGCGCAGCGTGTAGTACATCGCCTCGATCATGCGACCACTGCCAGTGCCCGGGACTACGGCCGGCGGCAACCACCTGCCGGCAACCAGGGCAGCTCGTATCAGTGGGATACCGAACATGCGAAGTCAGAGGTCGTAACCGGCGCCTCACATGCCGGGGCCTTATGCCGAAGCACCCACCAGTTGCTGGCTGCGGTGTCGACGGGACGGCCCCGTCAGTGTCCAGGCCCATGTCACGTCCGGGTGGAAGCCACTCTTCACAGCGTCGAAGTACCGATCGACCGTCGCGATCATGTACAGCGATCCGGCGCCGTCCACGAAGACCAACGCCTTGTAGATCGTGCCGGTGTCCGTCCGGTAGGTGCCTTCGCGGGCCAGCTGGTTCTGGAAGGTTGTCGCTGTCTCGGAGAGCTTGTCGAACCCTGACGCGGCACCGAAGGACGCGATC
>DASZYY010000202.1:0-1616 GCA_035545175.1 Mycobacteriales bacterium | reverse complement strand
AGCGCCTGCGCGAGGTTGCGTACCTGAACCGGCGATTCCGCGGTCGTCTGAGGCGGCATGGCGGTCAACCTACGATGGATGTGTGACTGAGGGAGCGGTACGCCGCGTGCTGTTGGCTGCGCCACGCGGGTACTGCGCCGGGGTCGACCGCGCGGTGCAGACCGTGGAACGAGCGCTCGAGCAGTACGGCGCCCCGGTCTACGTGCGCAAGCAGATCGTGCACAACTCCCATGTGGTGGCCGGGCTCGAGGCGCGCGGCGCCGTCTTCGTGGACGAGACCGACGAGGTGCCCGAAGGGGCGGTCGTCGTCTTCAGCGCGCACGGCGTCGCGCCGGTCGTCCATGAGGAAGCCGCGCAGCGCAACCTGCACACGATCGACGCGACCTGCCCGCTGGTGACGAAGGTCCACGGCGAGGCGAAGCGGTTCGCCCGTGAGGACGTCGACATCTTGCTGATCGGTCACGAGGGCCACGAGGAGGTCATCGGTACGACGGGTGAGGCGCCCGACCGGGTGCATCTCGTGGCCGGGCCGGATGCCGTCGACACGATCGAGGTCCGCGACCCGGAGCGGGTCGCGTGGTTGTCGCAGACGACGCTGTCGGTCGACGAGACCCTCACGACCGTCGCCGCGCTCCGCAAGCGGTTCCCGGCCTTGATCGATCCGCCGAGCGATGACATCTGCTACGCGACGCAGAACCGCCAGACCGCGGTGAAGCAGATCGCTGCCGACGCTGACGTCGTCCTGGTGGTCGGCTCGACGAACTCTTCGAACTCGGTGCGGCTGGTCGAGGTTGCCCTCGACGCCGGCGCCGCGGCGTCGTACCTCGTGGACGACGTGAGTCACATCGACGAGTCATGGCTCGACGGCGTCTCGACGGTCGGCGTGACCAGCGGCGCATCGGTGCCGGAGGCCCTGGTCGCCGATGTGTTGGCGTGGCTTGCCGAGCGCGGCTACGGCGAGGTCGAGGAGGTGACCGCGGCGGAGGAGCGGCTGGTGTTCGCGCTGCCCCGCGAGCTGCGCCACCCCGCGAAGAGTGCTGCTACTCCTGACTGAAGCCGGAACCGAGTGGCTCGGTGTAGCCGAGCATGCTGAAACCGCCGGCTGACATGCAGACATGCCAGCCGCTCGGGACCTCATCGACCACCACGACGGTGTAGTTGCTCGGGTCACCGGCGACCGGGAACAGCTGGCCGGCCACCTGCTCGGCGGGAAGGTTCAGCGGGCCGACCGACTGCTGCAGAGTCCGGGTCGAGGTCATCGTCCAGCGCGCCAACCCGGCGCCGAGCTGGGCGATCGCGATGTTCCCGGCCGCGGCCAGGTCGCTCTCGTCGATCTGCTCGCGATCGCTGCGGCACAGCGAGTCGTAGACGCCCTGCCAGTCGTGGTGCTCGAGTGCGGTCAGCGTGTGGTTGACCGCACCCTTCGCCGCGCCGGGACTCGGGGCCAGGAAGTGGTGCCACAGGATCGGGCCGACGATGATGTCGACCATCAGCAGAGCGACGGTTCGCTTCCAGGTGAGCCACCTCGGCCAGCGCAACCGCCGCTTCTTGACTTCCTTCTTCTTCGGGACGAGGTCTGCCATCGCGTAGGCGAGTGCGTCGCGGCCTTCGATCGA
>DASZYY010000201.1:0-17241 GCA_035545175.1 Mycobacteriales bacterium | reverse complement strand
CTGCATCGCGCCGAGCGAGCCCATGCCGCGGTAGGACTTGAACTGCTTGCCGTTGACGAACAGCAGCTCACCCGGCGACTCCTCGCACCCGGCGAGCAGCGAGCCGAGCATGACGCTGTCCGCCCCGGCCGCGATCGCCTTGGCGATGTCACCGGAGTACTGCATGCCGCCGTCGGCGATGACCGGTATGCCGGCCGGACCCGCAACCTGGGCGACGTCGTAGATCGCGGAGATCTGCGGCACACCAACCCCGGCGACAACACGGGTGGTGCAAATTGACCCAGGCCCAACGCCACACTTCACCGCGTCCGCGCCGGCTTCGATCAGTGCCTTGGCTGCCGCGCCAGTGGCGATGTTGCCCCCGATTACGTCGATCGCGACGGTCGACTTCAGCCGGGCGACCATCTCGAGAACGGCCTTGGAGTGTCCGTGAGCGGTGTCGACAACGAGTAGGTCGACGCCGGCGTCCAGCAATGTCATTGCCCGTTTGTAGGCGTCCTCACCGACACCGACCGCGGCGCCGACGACGAGCCGCCCTTCCGCGTCCTTCGTGGCGCGCGGGTACTCCTCGCTCTTCGCGAAGTCCTTGACCGTGATCAGGCCGCGCAACCGGTTGCTCTCGTCGACGATCGGCAGCTTCTCGATCTTGTGACGCTGCAGCAGTGCGAGGGCGTCGTCGTGAGAGACGCCGACGGGAGCGGTGACCAGCGGCATCGCGGTCATGACCTCGCGTACCCGCCGGGACGCGTCGCGCTCGAAGCGGATGTCACGGTTTGTGACGATGCCGAGCAGCACGCCGTCGCCATCGGTGACCGGCACGCCGGAGATCCGGTAGCGCCCCATCAGCGTGTCGGCATCGGCGATCGTGTCATCGGGACCGCAGGTGACAGGCGAGGTGACCATGCCTGCCTCGGACCGCTTGACGATGTCGACCTGGATCGCCTGGTCCTCGATCGAGAGGTTGCGGTGGAGGATCCCGACGCCGCCTTGCCGGGCCATCGCGATCGCCATCCGCCCCTCGGTCACCGTGTCCATGGCGCTGGACAGCAGCGGCGTACGGACGGAGATCGTCCGGGACAGCCGAGTAGAGGTGTCGACCTCGCTCGGCACGACATCCGAGGCGGCCGGAAGCAGCAGGACGTCGTCAAAGGTCAGTCCCAGTGGCGCGAACTTCTCCGGCAGCGACGCTTCCATACCCACCTTCGTCCCACGAATGAAGGGAAACCTTGAGTCTACCGAGCGCTACGCGTATAGCGTTGACCCGTGCGTACGGCGAGTACCGGAGCGAAGCGGAGGTGGCTCGCCCCATGGGCGCAGAGCGTCAGTCTCGGCGCAGCCCGACAGGGGTGCGCCGATGACTGACAGTCCGGTCGACCCGTTCGCGGGTGACCCGAGCGACCCTGCCGCGGGGCTGTCGTCCGAGGAGGAGTACGACGACGAACCGCTGTCAGAGGACGAGCGCCGCGATCTCCTCGAGGATCTCGAGGACCTCGACGTCTTCCAGGCGCTGCTGGGTCCACGCGGAATCCGTGGCCTGGTCGTGGACTGCGAGGACTGCCACGAGGGGCACTACTTCTCCTGGGACCTGATCCGCGGCAACCTGCGGAGCCTGCTCGACCAGGGCGCTCCGCACGTCCACGAGCCGGCGTACGCCCCCGATCCGGCCGACTACGTCAGCTGGGACTACGCGAGGGGCTTCGCCGATGGCGTCCTGTCAGCCGACGAGGACGAAGACGAGTCGTAGCCGCTAGCTGACGAGGCCGTGGCGGAAGCCGGCGGCCACCGCTTCGGCCCGGTCGCCGACGTCGAGCTTGCGGAACAGCCGGCGGGCGTGGGTCTTGATGGTGTCCTCGGAGAGGAACAGGTCACGGCCGATCTGCGCGTTGCTCTTCCCGCCGGCCATACCGGTGAGGACCTGAAGCTCGCGCTGCGTGAGGTCCGGGGCGTCGGCACCGTTGCGCCGGGAGGGACCGTTGCCGACCTCGGGACCGAGCGTCGACATCGTGATCGCGTTGGCGACCGTCGCCGCGACCTCCTCGCGCGAGACCTCCTTCAGCAGGAAGCCGCGGGCGCCACCCGAGATCGCAGCGGCAACCGCCTCGCGGTCACTGGCGATCGTGAGCATGACGACGTTGACGTCGGGGAACTCGCGGGTCAGCCGGCGAGTCGCCTCGACCCCGCCGAGGCCTGGCATCTGGACATCCATGAGCACCAGGTCCTGGCGCTCCAGCGGCCACCTCGCGAGAACCTCCTCGCCGCTGGCGGCCGTATCGACCCGCGTCACTCCGGGCACGGACGCGACACAGCGGGCGAGGCCGTCTCGCACCGCGCGCTGGTCATCGCAGATCAGCACGGTGGTCACGCCCCATACATCGGCAGGAGGTGCCCCAAACTTCACTCGTTAGGCCCAACGAGCATGACGCGAGCCAGAGCCCGCTAGCCCTCCAGCAAGAGCGCGCTGACGTTGGGGCGAGCGAGCCATTCGTCGCGAAGGCCCGGACTCAGGTCGCCGGCGATGGTGAGCACGGCGTTGCGCGCCGCGGCCAGCGATCGGGCGCCCTCCTCGGTGTCGGCGCCGAGCAGGGCGCCGAGCAACGCCTTGGCCTGCCAGACGATCGGCAGCGCTCCCAGGCCGTCGGCGAGCGTCGCCGACCGGCGCAGCGACCCAGCGGCGTCGCCGGTGCCCGACTGCAGCTCGGCGACCCCCTGGAACAGCAGCCCTTTCGCCACGTGGCGGGGGGCTCGCGCCTTCTCGGCTCCGGCCACCGCTTCGACTGCCGCGGCGCGGCCGTCCGCTGGGCGGTCGGCCAGCATCGCGATCTCGGCGCGCACCCACTCGAGTCGCACCTTCTGGCGCCACCAGTCACCGCCGTGTCCCTCGATGACGGCGCTCGCCTGGCTGAACCGCAGGTTGGCGTCGTCGAGCCGGCCCGCTCCCACGCAGTCGGCGGCAAGGCCGAGCAGGCAGTCGAACGCCGCCTCCCCCGGCCCTTCGGTGAGGGCGAGCCCACGCGCGTCGAGCTCGGTCGCGGCTTCGGTGCGGCTCAGCCCGCGATGCACGCTCGCGGCGGTTGCCGCCGACAGCGACGCGAAGAGCTTCAGCTCCAGGTTGTCCGCCGCGTCACGCGCCTCGCCGGCCTCCAGCAGCGGCACCAGGACCTTCAGCGCCGCGCCGTACCTGCCGGACGCCGACAGCGCGACGCCGAGCAGCCACACCGCCGCGGCTACCTCGGCGTACAGGCCGCTGCTCTGGGCGACACCGACCGCGCTCTCGAGGTCGCCGATCGCTTTCCCAGGCGCACCGCGAAAGACCGCCCGCTCGCTGTCAGCGAGCAGGGAGGCGAGGTCCTGGGTCTGGCTCAGTGGTGGTGCCCGCCGGGCCCGTGCGAGTGGCCGTGGCCACCGTGCGCGGCGTGGTCCTCTTCCTCGGGCTTGTCGACCACGAGCGTCTCGGTGGTGAGCAGCATGCCGGCGATGCTCGCCGCGTTGCGGACCGCCGAGCGAGTGACCTTGACCGGGTCGACGATGCCGGCCTTCACCAGGTCGACGTACTCACCGGTCGCGGCGTTGAGCCCGTGACCCGCCTTGAGCTCTCGGACCTTGTGCACCGCGACGTAGCCCTCGAGGCCCGCGTTCTGAGCGATCCACCGCAGCGGCTCGACGAGCGCGGCACGTACGACGCCGACACCGGTCGCCTCGTCGCCCTCCTTGCCGAGGTCACCGTCAAGCGCACTGAGCACCGAGATCAGGGCGGAGCCGCCGCCGGCGACGATGCCCTCCTCGATCGCCGCACGGGTCGCCGAGATCGCGTCCTCAAGGCGGTGCTTCTTCTCCTTGAGCTCGACCTCGGTGTGGGCGCCCACGCGGATCACCCCGACGCCGCCGGAGAGCTTCGCCAGCCGCTCCTGCAGCTTCTCGCGGTCCCAGTCGGAGTCGGTGTCGTCGATCTCCTTGCGGATCTGGCGGATCCGGTCCTCGATGTCGGCGGCCTTGCCCGCGCCGTCAACGATCGTCGTCGTGTCCTTGGTGATGGTGATGCGGCGGGCCTTGCCCAGGCTCTCCAGCCCCACACCATCGAGCTTCAGCCCGACCTCTTCGCTGATGACCTGGCCACCGGTGAGGATGGCCATGTCCTGCAGCATCGCCTTGCGGCGGTCGCCGAAGCCCGGAGCCTTCACCGCGACGACCGTGAACGTGCCGCGGATCTTGTTGACGACCAGCGTCGACAGCGCTTCGCCCTCGACGTCCTCGGCGATGACAAGCAGCGGCTTGGCGGACTGCACGACCTTCTCGAGCAGCGGCAGGATCTCGTTGACGGCGCTGATCTTGCCCTGATGGATCAGGACGTAGGCGTCGTCGAGCACGGCCTCCATGCGCTCGGGGTCGGTGACCATGTACGGCGAGATGTAGCCCTTGTCGAACTGCATGCCCTCGGTGAACTCGAGCTCCAGGCCCATGGTCTGGGCTTCCTCGACGGTGATCACGCCGTCTTTGCCCACCTTTGCGAACGCCTCGGCGATCAGGTCACCGATGGCGGCGTCCTGCGCGGAGATCGACGCGACGTTGGCGACCTCCTTCTGGTCGTTGACCTCGCGGGCGATCGAGAGCAGCTTGTCGTTGACCGCCTCCACGGCGGCGTCGATGCCGCGCTTGAGCGCGAGCGGCTGCGCGCCGGCGGCAACGTTGCGGAGGCCCTCGCGGACCATCGCCTGGGCGAGCACCGTTGCGGTGGTGGTGCCGTCACCCGCGATGTCGTTGGTCTTGGTCGCGACCTCCTTGGCGAGCTGCGCCCCGAGGTTCTCGTAGGGGTCCTCGAGCTCGACCTCCTTCGCGATGGTCACGCCGTCGTTCGTGATCGTCGGCGCGCCCCACTTCTTGTCGATGACCACGTTGCGGCCACGCGGGCCGAGGGTCACCTTGACGACATCGGCGAGGGCGTCGACACCCCGCTGCAACGCGTCGCGGGCATCGCTGTTGAAGGACAGAATCTTCGGCATACCTGGCACTCTAGCCAAGAGAGTGCTAAACGCTCAAACGGCCCCGAGGCAATGCCTCGGGGCCGTTTGTCGCGGGTGTTGGCTGCGCACACTTGCGCGCGCAGCGCGACGCTACTTCTTGACGATCGCCAAGACGTCGCGAGCCGAGAGGATCAGGTACTCGTCGGCGCCGTACTTCACCTCGGTGCCGCCGTACTTGGAGAAGATCACGGTGTCGCCCTCGCTGATGTCCAGCGGGACGCGGGCGCCATCCTCGAAGCGGCCGGGGCCGACGGCGATGACGGTGCCCTCCTGGGGCTTCTCCTTGGCGGTGTCCGGGATCACGATGCCCGATGCCGTGGTCTGCTCACTCTCCAGCACCGTCACGACGATGCGGTCCTCGAGCGGCTGGATCTTGGTCTTGGTGGCGGTCGGCACGACCGGGACCTCCTGCGAAGAATGGGGACGGGCTCACCGAGAGCACTAGCACTCGCCGGTGTCGAGTGCCAAGTTACGCCAGCCGGTGACGCAGAGTCAACGCGGGGTGGGCCGCAGACCTAACCCGCGGCCAGGACGGCCTCGGGTACGGCGTCCAGGGAGCGCAGGATCGCCTCCGCGAGCTGCCTCGCGGCGTCCGGGTGCAGCTCCAGTGCCACCCGGGCCGCGGGGCCGTCCGCCGGGTTGCGCAGGTCGATGTTCAGCGTGTGACCGGCCATCGCATGGACCGGGTGGTCGACGTACACGCTGGCGTCGGTGAACCGCAGCCAGCCGGCCGGGCCCTTGCCGCTGCCGGCGACCTTCAGCAACTCCGTCTGGTAGGTGCACATGCCAACCCCCTAGCTGCCGAGGTGCTTGCCGAAGAAGTCCCAGATCTTGGCCCAGCCGTCCATCGCCGCCTCGGGGCGGAACGACGTGCGGTCGACCATGAAGAAGGCGTGCCCGGCGTTGTCGTAGCGCTGGAACTCATACGGCTTGCCCGCGTCCTTCAGCAGCTGCTCGAGCTCGTCGACCTGCGCCGGCGTCGGGAACACGTCCTCGTTGCCGAACAGGCCCAGGATCGGGCCGGACATCGTGGCGGCGAGATGCGCGAGGTTCTCGCGCGGCGGGAAGCCCTCCGGTGTCTCGCCGATGATGAAGGCGCCGTAGCAGACGACCGCGGCATCGAACGGCAGCGTGCCGTTGGCCAGCCACGAGTGCCGGCCACCGGAGCAGTAGCCGATGATGCCGACCTTGCCGTTGCTGTTGGGCAGGCCCTTCAGGTAGTTCATGGCGCCCTCGGCGTCACCGATGAACCGATCGTCCGGCACCCCACCGGCGGCGCGCACCGTTGCGGCGGCATCCGACGGCTCCGCGCCCGGCGCCTCGCGCCAGTACAGGTTCGGACACACGGCGTTGTAGCCGTGGTAGCCGAAGTTGCGGGTGATCTCCTTCGTGCCGGCGTCATAGCCCGGCATGTGATGGATGACGACCACGCCGCCGCGCGGGGTGGGGTCCTGCGGGAGGGCGGCGTACGCCTCGACGGTGTCGCCGCCGTGACCGGTGATCGAGACGGTCTCGGAGATGAATGCGTCAGTCGACATGGGGCTGACGCTATTGCGTAGAGGTGCCGGTCGGCGCTGGCGGGTTCACGACGCCATGGTTGTTGAGGCCGATCGTGAAGACCAGCGTCAGCACGAACCCGACCAGCAACACGAAGAACACCGCAACCGCGACCAGCACCTTGCGCCCGCTCGTCGGTTGCGGGTCACGGCGTAGCCGCGGGATCTCCTCGCTCATGCGCCCGCCACCCCACCCGCCACCCCGAAGTGGCGTCGGCTTCGCCGACTCATGTCATGGCCATCGCCGAGTCGGCGGGGAAGTCGAGCTGCGAGGGCTCGATCTCGCGCTCGACGAGCAGAGCGCCGAGCGCGGCGACCATCGCGCCGTTGTCGGTGCACAGCTTCGGCGGCGGCGTGCGCAGCACGATGCCGGCCGCTTCGCAGCGATCCGCGGCCATCGCGCGCAGTCGCGAGTTCGCGGCGACGCCACCGCCGATGACGAGCGTCCCGACGTCGTACTGCTTGCATGCCGCGACGGCGCGGGCGGTCAGCACATCCGCGACCGCTTCCTGGAACGACGCCGCGACGTCGGCGACCGGCACGGACACGCCGGCCCGCTCCTTCGCTTCGATCCAGCGCGCGACCGCAGTCTTGAGCCCGCTGAACGTGAAGGAGTACGGCGCATCCCGGACGACGCCGCGCGGGAAGTCGATCGCCGCGGCGTCGCCTTCCTTGGCCGCACGGTCGATGTGGGGCCCGCCGGGGAACGGCAGGCCGAGGACCCGCGCCACCTTGTCGAATGCCTCCCCCGCCGCATCGTCGACCGTCGCGCCGAGCGGCGTGAGGTCGTCCACCAGGTCACGGACCAGCAGGAGAGAGGAGTGGCCGCCGGAGACGAGCATCGCGATGCACTCCTCGGGCAGGTCGCCGTTGGCGAGGCGGTCGACCGCGACGTGAGCGGCCAGATGGTTCACGCCGTAGATCGGCTTGCCGACCGACAGCGCGTACGCCTTTGCCGCCGCCACCCCGACCAGCAGCGCGCCCGCCAGACCCGGACCGGCGGTCACCGCGATCGCATCGACGTCCACGAGCTTCAGCCCGGCTTGTTCGAGTGCACGCTGCACCGTCGGCACCATCGCCTCGAGGTGCGCCCGGCTTGCGACCTCGGGCACGACTCCGCCGTACCGTGCCTGCTCCTCCACGCTCGACGCCAACGCATCCGCGAGCAGCTCCCCGCCGCGCACGATGCCGACTCCGGTCTCGTCGCACGACGTCTCGATGCCCAGCACGATCGGTGCGCTCATGCGGCCCGACCCTCACGTCGCATCACGAGAGCGTCGGCGCCGCTGGGCTGGTAGTAGCCGCGACGGACCGCGATCCGCGTGAAGCCGTGGCGTTCGTAGAGCCGGATTGCCGGATCGTTGTCCGCTCGCACCTCGAGATCGACGTGCTCGCAGCTGCGCCGGTCGGCTTCGTCGAGCAGCTCGACGAGAAGCGCCTCGCCGATGCCGCGTCGTTGTGACTGCGGAACAACCGCGATGGTCTGGATGTAGGCCTCGTGCGGGGCGTATGCGCACAGCCCGGCGTACGCGCACAGCGCTCCGGTCTCGTCCTCTTCTACGAGGTAGCGGCGCGTGTCGCGTTCGGCCAGCTCGGACCAGAACATGCCGTCACTCCACGCATCCGCGCCGAACATCTCGATCTCGATCGACATCACCGCGGGGATGTCCCACCACCGCATGCTTCTCATAGCGGCGTCACCGCCTTGGGGCGTCCCGGCGGCTGCGCGTCGGGCCGGCGCAGGTACATCGGCGCAAGCGTCCCCGGCGGCTGCGCGAAGTCGACGCACCACACGAGGTCGACGGCCCGCGGTGCGGGATCTCCCTCTCGAGTCGTGAAGCCGGCGAACGACTCGCGGTACTTCACCACCCCGGCGCCGACCACGTCGGTAGTGCGGCTGCGAAGCTGGTCGGCGAGCTCGTCCGGCGGGGCCAGCTCAGGGCCATCGATCCGCCGGCCGCCCTCGTCGTACAACGCCCAGTACACCTGCTTGCGGCGCGCGTCGGTGATCACCGCGAAGCTGCCGTGGTCGGTGGTGAAGCGGTGCGCGATGCCGTCCAATGAACAGACGCCGTACGCCGGGATGCCGAGCGCGTCGCTCATCGCGTGGGCCGTCATGATCCCGACCCGCAACCCGGTGAACGGCGCCGGTCCCAACCCGACGACGACACCCTCGAGGTCCGCCGTCGTGGCCCCGGCGTCACGAAGGCACGAGGCGGTGAGTGGCGCCAAGCGCTCGCCGTGGCGGTTGTCCGCCGTCTCGCTGCGCTCCGCCCGGAGCCGGACGTCCCCGCCCTGCGCGTCGCAGACGGCGACCGCCACCGTCGGGCTGGAGGTGTCCAGGGCGAGGACGAGCACGCGTCGAGGCTACGGTGGCGCACATGGTGCAGGACATCGTTGACCCGCGTCGTGTCGAACCGCCGTACCTGCTCAACGAGCGCGAGATGCTCGACGGCTGGCTGGAGTTCCACCGCACGACGCTGCTCCTGAAATGCGAAGGCCTCACCGACGCCCAGCGCAAGCACCGCCCGATCCCGACCTCGCTCATGTCGTTGCACGGCCTGGTGCGCCACATGGCCGACGTCGAGCGCGGGTGGTTCCGTAAGTGCATCGCCCGCGAGGACATCCCGTACCTGTGGGACTACGAAGCCCACGAGGACGCCGACTTCGTCTTCATCGAGGACGCGAACTGGGAATCCGACCTGCTCGCATGGCACGCGGAGTGCGACGCGGCGCGCGCCGTCGCGAAGGGCCGCGGGCTCGACTTCACGGGCGAGCGCCGCGGCCAGCCCGTGTCCCTGCGATGGGTCTACACGCACATGATCGAGGAGTACGCCCGGCACAACGGCCACGCCGACCTGATCCGCGAGCTGGTCGACGGCGTCGTCGGCTGGTAGCTATCGCGTCAGGTCGACCGCCGACCAGCGGTCCCCGACGCCGGTGAGCTCCACCGACCGCTCGTCGCCCTCGGGGTCCCGCTGAATCCGGATCTCCAGCCGATCCCCGGCCAGGCCCTCCACCAGTCCCTCACCCCACTCGACGAGAGTGACGGACTCATCGAGCGAGGCATCCAGGTCGAGGTCGTCGACCTCGGCAACCGAGCTGAGCCGGTACGCGTCGACGTGTACGAGCGGCAGGGTGCCCCCGCGATGCACCCGGGCGATCACGAAGGTCGGCGACACCACTCCTTCGACCCCCAAGCCCTGGCCGATCCCCTGCGCGAGCGTCGTCTTGCCCGCGCCGAGCGGGCCGCACAGCATCACGAGGTCCCCGGCGCGAAGCTCGCTCGCGAGCCGCTGGCCGAGGCTTCGCATCGCCTCCGGCGTCGGCGCTGTCATCAACACGCGAGTGCCTCCGCGACGAGCCGAAGGTCCGCGGCGAGCGCCGCGTGCGGTTCGCCGTTGGGACCGAACCGAAGCGCCGCCGACGGGTGGTATGACGCGACCAGCCGGCGGCCGCGCCACTCATGTACCTGACCGCGCACGTCGACCAGTCTGATCGATGCGTTCATCGCCCACGTCAGAGCGCTGCGCCCCAAGGTGAGAACGAGGGGCGGGTCGAGCAACGCGATCTGCCGCTCGAGCCAGCCCGTGCACCGAGCGGCCTCCCGACGGGTCGGGGTGCGGTTGCCCGGCGGCCGGCACTTCAGAACGTTGAGCACGGAGGTCTCGCTGCGCCGGAGGCCGGCATCGGCCATCAGCCGGTCGAGCAGCTGACCGCCTTTGCCGAGGAACGGCCGGCCCTCCGCGTCCTCGGTCGCGCCGGGCGCCTCTCCGACGATCAGCAGCCGGGCCCCGGGCAAGGTGTCGCCGACGACGACGTGCCGGCGGGTGGCCGCGAGCTCCGGGCACGCCGTACACGACCGGACGACCTCTGCCAGGTCGTCGATGTCGGTGGCGGCACCCGCGCGTCCGGCGATCTCGAGGATCGACGGGTCGCCCGCCCGGGGACTCACTTGATAGCGGCGTGCTCCGCCGCCCGTTCGAACAGCCGCCGCAGCGCGGCGTTGACCTCGTCGGGACGCTCGAGCTTCGCCATGTGGTTGGCACCCGTCAGGATCTGGAACTCCGCTGACGGGAGCCGGTCGGCCATCACCTGGCTGTGCGACAGCGGCGTCAAGACGTCGCGCGATCCGCAGGAGATGAGCACCGGAACATCGCTGAGGACACCGAGCGCCGTGAGCTTGTCGTGGGAGAGGAAGGTGTCGAAGAACTCCGCCATCACCTCCACCGAGGTGTCGAGCAGCATCTCCTCCATGAACGCGATGAGCGACGGCGGCGCGCCCGGCCCGAAGGACAGGAACCGCGTGATGAGGAAGCCGACGTCGCTACCCACCCGCCGGCCGCGCTCGATCGCCGATGCCCGTCGATGCACGAGCTTCGCACCGCTAGGTACGAGCGGATTGATCAATCGGGAGACGACACCCGGAACGCCGACGATCTCCTTCGCGAGGTTGCCGGTGGACGTCGAGAGCAGAGCGACGCCGACGATCCGTTCTCCGAACAGGTCGGGACGCTGGTCGGCGAGCGAAAGGATCGTCATGCCGCCCATCGAGTGGCCGACCAGCACGACCGGCCCCGCGGGCGCGACGGCCTGCAGCACCGTGTCGAGGTCCTTGCCGAGCTGGTCGATCGTGCATCGGCTCGCGTGCGAACGCTCCGAGTCGCCATGGCTGCGGTGGTCGTAGAACACGAGCCGCGCGGCATCGCCGAGGTCCCGGCGCTGGAAGTGGAAGGCGTCCATGGACAACGTGAAGCCGTGCAAGAAGACGACGGTGAGCGGAGCATCCGGATTGCCGTCGACTTCGACGTGCAGCGCGACACCGTCATCGGTGACGACGTTGAGACCCTCGGTGTGGAGCTTGCCGAACGGCTCGTCGGCGTGCGGATCCGGCGCCGATCGGGCGCGTCCGATGGCCCGGCGTTCCGCGGCGACACCGGCGGCGACGGCGGCACCTGCTGCACCGACCGCAAGCGCAGTCAGCCCTACCGTGCGACGGTTCGCCATCAGGCCCCCTCATAGCTTCGCGGCACTCTCGCCCCTACCCGGGACACGATCTCGTAGTTGATCGTGCCAATCGCACTCGCCCAGTCGTCTGCGGTGGGCTCGCCCGCCCTACCTGGACCGAACAGAAGAACCTCGTCCCCCGCCGACACGCTGTCGTCACCGATGTCGAGCACGAACTGGTCCATGCACACCGTTCCGGCGATCCGATACCGCTTGCCGGCGATCGCCACCTCGCCAAGGTTCGTCAGGTGGCGGGGAACGCCGTCGGCGTAGCCGAGCGGGACGAGCGCCAACGTCGTCTCGTTGGACGTCGTGTAGCGGTGACCGTACGAGACGCCGTGATCGGCGGGCACCCGCTTCGTCAATGCGACCCGACTGGTGAGCGTCATGGCCGGCGTCAGGCCGAGCTCGCGCGCGTCACCGACCGCGGGGCCGGGCGACAGGCCGTACACCGCGACACCGGGGCGGACGAGGTCGTAGTGGGTCTGCGGCAGGCGCAACGTCGCGGCGGAGTTGGCGAGATGCCGTACGGATGGGCGCAGCCCGGCGCGCACCGCGACCTCGACAGCGTCTTCAAAGGTGCGGCGCTGCGCCTCGATCGTCGGATGTCCGGGGTTGTCGGCGTACGCGAGATGCGACCAGATGCCGATGACGTCGAGGGTGCCCTCGGCTTGCGCCTTCGCCGCGGCGTCGACGAGGTCCGGCCAGGCCGCCGGTTGGGCACCGCCACGGCCCAGCCCGGAGTCGACCTTCAGGTGGACCCGCGCGGGTCGGCCCGTGGATACAGCGGCGTCTGCCGCCTTCGCCAGCGCCCAGTCCGCGTAGACGCCGACGTCGACCTGCGCGGCGATGACCGACTGCCAGTCGTCAGTCGGCCCGAGCAGCCAGGCGAGCGCGGGCGCATCTATCCCGGCGGCCCGCAGCGCGAGCGCCTCGTCAGCCATCGCGACACCGAGCCACGTCGCGCCGCCGGCGAGCGCCGCGTGGGCCGACTCGATGATGCCGTGGCCGTAGCCGTCGGCCTTCACCACCGCCATGACGGCCGCGTCGCCGGCACGCTGCTTCAGCACCTCGACGTTGCCGCGGACCGCGGCAAGGTCGATGCGTACCGCCGACACGCTCACCGCATCAGTGTCTCAAACCGGCACCGCCCCGACGTGCCGTTTGGCTCTGGCGGGGTTCCGGTGCCGACCCGACGATGGGTTGGGACGAATAAGGAGACACGTGATGTCGATAACCCCCGAGTACGCCGAGGAAGTGCTGGTCGAACAGCGCGAAGCCGAGGAGGCCGAAGCCGCCTCCCAGGGGCGGCTGCCACCGGGTGAAGACCTCACCGAGGACGAGGTCGCCGAGGCACGCCTAGCCGAGGAGGAGACTCACCACTGACAGCTCAGGCGCTGCGGAGCGCCCGCATCGCTTCGGGGACGGCGCGCAGGATGTCGACCGAGGTGATGGGAGCGGCCGGCTCGCCACTGGCGAGCACGCCCGCGAGGCCATGGATGAAGGCGCCGGCCGAGCCGGCGTCGAGCGGGCTGAGCCCGCCGCAGAGCAGGGCGCCGCAGATGCCGGCCAGCACGTCGCCGCTTCCGGCGGTCGCAAGGTATGGGGTGGCAGCGGTGTTGACCCGGACCCGACCGTCGGGCGTGGCGACCAGCGTCGAGCTGCCCTTGAGCAAGATCGTCGTACCGATCTCAGCCGCACCTGCTCGGACACTGACCAGGCGCTTGGCTTCGACCTCAGATCGGTCGCCACCGACGAGGCGGACGAACTCCCCCGCATGCGGCGTGAGGAGGGTCGGCGCGCTGCGCGAGCTGAGCGGCTGCGGATCGTCCGCGACGACCGTGATCGCGTCGGCGTCCAGCAACACCGGTACGTCGGTCGACAGCACAGCCCGCACCAGCCGCGCCGCTGCTTCGTCGGTGCCCAGACCCGGGCCGATCACCCAGGCCTGCACCCGGCCGGCGGCGAGCATCGCATCCGCCTCGCCCGGGGCGATCTCCGTGACCACCGCCTCGGGATGAGCGGCGCGCACCGCGGCCGCGGCGCGTGGCGTCGAGACGAAGCGAACCATCCCGACACCGGTCGCGAGCGCTCCCCCGACGACCAGCTCCGCCGCCCCCAGATAGGCGTCACTGCCCGCGACAACGCCGAGCACGCCGCGGCGGTACTTGTCAGAGTCAGCTTCCGGTGACGGCAGCAGCGCGCGAACGTCCGCGGCATCGAGCGCCGTCACAGCCGCCGCCGGTGGTGTGAGGCCGATGTCGACGCACTCGACAAGCCCGGCATGCTCCGCGCCGGGATCGACGAGCAGACCGACCTTCGTCACACCGAAGGTCACGGTGACGTCGGCGCGCACCGCGATTCCTTCGATCTCGCCCGTGGAGGCGTCAACTCCGCTTGGAACATCGACGGCGACGACCAGCGCGTCCGCCGCGTCGAGCAGGCGCGCCAGCCGCGCCATCGGCTCCCGCAACGCGCCGCTCGCACCGATACCGAGCATGCCGTCGATGACGAGGTCGGCAGCGTCGAGCAGCGCCGCATCGGAGTCATCGCCGGCCGAATGCGATCGCCCACCGGACTCGTGCAGGGCGTCGAGCGCGGGTGCGAGCGGTCGGTCCGTCAGCAGCAACGCCTCGACGCGCGCGCCGCGCGCCGCGAGCCGCGCACCGGCGTACAGGGCGTCGCCGCCGTTACCACCGGACCCGACGAGAACCACGACGCGGGATCCGTAGACCTGGCCGAGCAGTGCCGCGCAACGCCGTGCAAGCGCGAACGCCGCGCGCTGCATGAGCGTTCCCTCGGGCAGCGAGTCGAGCACTGGCCGCTCCGCCGCGCGGACCGTGTCGGCGTCGTATGCGGCCCTCACGAGTCGCCCTCTGCCACCACCATTGCCGTCGCGATTCCGGCGTCGTGGGAGATGGACAGGTGCCAGCGCTCGATGCCCTTGTCGAGGGCGGCGTCGGCGACGGTTCCGCGCACCTCGAGGAACGGGCGACCCAGGTCGTCGTGTCGCACTTCGACGTCATGCCATTCCAGCCCGGGCGGAGCGCCGAGTGCTTTGGCGACCGCTTCCTTCGCCGCGAACGTCCCCGCCAGGGTTGGCAGCGCCCCCTCGCGTTCGGCTTCGGTGAAGAGGCGGTCCTTGAGATTCGGCGTGCGCTCGAGGCTTTCGGCGAATCGCTCGAGGCTGGCTACGTCAACCCCTATGCCGACAATCACGCTGTAGCCGACTACTCGACGGTGACGCTCTTGGCGAGGTTGCGCGGCTGGTCGATGTCGAGACCTCGCGCCATGGCGAACTCTGCGGCGAGGACCTGCATCGGCACGATCGTCAGCAGCGGAGACAACAGCGACTTCGTGTCCGGGATCCGGATCAGCTCGTCGGCGTGGGGCGTGACGCTTTCGTCGCCATCCGTGGCGACGACGATGGTGCGCGCGCCACGGGCACGAATCTCCTGCACGTTGGTCACGAGCTTCGGAGTCAGCGCGTGGCGCGGTGCGAGCACCACGACGGGCGTGCCCTTCTCGATCAGTGCGATCGGACCGTGCTTGATCTCACCCGCCGGGAACCCCTCCGCCGAGACGTAGGCGAGCTCCTTGAGCTTGAGCGCGCCTTCCAATGCCATCGGGTAGCCGACGTGACGACCGAGGAAGAGGACGCGCTCCTCCGAGGAGATCTCGCGCGCGAGCTTTCGAACCGGATCCATGCGGTTGAGGACTTCGGCGATGAGCTCGGGCGTCTGCGCGAGGTCGTGGAAGTGCGATCGCACCTCATCGCCGTCGCGGTAGCCACGCACCTGGGCGAGGTGCAGACCGATGAGGTACATCGCCGCAAGCTGCGTGATCACCGCCTTCGTCGACGCAACCGCGACCTCAGGTCCGCTGCGCGTGTAGAAGGTGGCGTCACTCTCGCGAGCGATCGACGACCCGACGGTGTTGCTTACCGCCATCACCCACGCGCGCTGACGCCGCGCGTGACGGACCGCCTCGAGGGTGTCCGCAGTCTCGCCGCTCTGGCTGATCGCGATGACCATCGTGTGCGGGTCGAGCACCGGATCGCGATAGCGGAACTCGCTCGCCATCTCGACGTGCACGGGGAGGCGCGCCCATCGCTCGATGGCGTACTTCCCGACCATGCTCGAGTGGTACGACGAGCCACAGCCGACGATGATGACCTGCGTCAGTCCCTGGATGTCCTCGTCGCTCATCGCGAGCTCGTCGAGATGCAACCGGCCGTCGGCGCTGAACCGCCCGCCGATCGTCTCGCGCACCGCCTCGGGCTGCTCGTCGATCTCCTTGAGCATGAAGTACTCGTAGCCGGCCTTCTCCGCAGCCGCGGTGTCCCAGTCGACGTGGAACCGCTCGCCGTGCACCGGATCGCCGTCGAGGTCGGTCACCTGGACGCTGTCCCGCCGAAGCACGACGACCTGGTCCTGGTCGACTACGCGCGCTTCGCGGGTATGGGCGATGAACGCCGTCACGTCACTGGCGAGGAAGTTCTCACCGTCGCCGATACCGATGACGAGCGGCAGGTTACGGCGGGCGCCGACCACGATGTCGGGTTCGTCCCGATGGGTCACGACCAGCACGAAAGAGCCGTCCAGCTCACGGCAGACCGAGCGCACGGCGGCAGCGAGGTCGCCGTCGTACCTCTCCTCGATCAGGTGGGCGACGGCTTCGGTGTCGGTCTCGCTCTGCAGCGTGTGGCCACGGTGCTCGAGTCCGTCACGGAGCTCGGTGAAGTTCTCGATGGTGCCGTTGTGCACCACTGCCACGGCGCCGGTGCAGTCGACATGCGGATGGGCGTTGCGGTCGTTGGGCGCGCCATGCGTGGCCCACCGGGTGTGTCCGATGCCGAGCGTGCCTTCGAGGTCCGCGGCCGGCGTCTCGGCCAGGGCGCTACGAAGGTTCGCGAGCTTGCCGGCCCGGCGGACCACCGACAGCTGGCCGGCGGGATTGCGGATCGCGACGCCGGCGGAGTCATATCCGCGGTACTCCAGGCGAGCCAGACCGGCCATCACCACATCCAGGGCGGGCTGCGTCCCCACGTAGCCGACGATCCCGCACATGAAAACGAGGGTACGCGGTGACAACCCCGAGGCGGTTCCGCTACGTATGAACCACTGTGGCGATGTCTGACGCTGACGAGGCGGCCTTCCGGGCCTTCGCGCACACCCGCCGACCCGGCCTGCGCCGCACCGCCTACCTGCTGTGCGGCGACTGGCATCAGGCCGACGACCTCGTTCAGACCACGCTCACCAAGCTGTACGTCGCATGGCGGCGGGTCCGCAGCAACGAGGCACCGGATGCATACGCCCGGCGAATCCTGACCCGCTGCTTCCTCGACGAGCGGCGTCGGCCGTGGCGGCGGGAGTCGCCGGTCGACGTGCTGGAGGACCAGGCCGACCCCACCGGCGGATCGCACGATGCTGCGATCGACCTGCGCGCCGCGCTCGCCGAGCTCCCGGCTCGGCAGCGCGCCACCGTCGTGCTGCGGTTCTGGGCAGATGCGTCCGTGACCGAGACGGCCGATGCGCTCGGCTGCTCCGAGGGCACGGTCAAGAGCCAGACCGCCCGCGCCATCGCCACGCTTCGTTCCCTGCTTGCTGACCCGGTACTTGTCGAGGAGATGTCATGACCGACCTCAATGACCGCTTCGC
>DASZYY010000200.1:0-9562 GCA_035545175.1 Mycobacteriales bacterium | reverse complement strand
GCGATCGACCTTCGCTGGGTGACCTCCGACGACTGCGAGACGCCCGAAGGCGCCGCAGCCACGCTCGACGGTGTCGACGGGGTGCTGGTGCCCGGCGGGTTCGGCGTACGAGGCATCGAGGGCAAGCTCGGAGCGGTGCGGCACGCCCGCGAGAACCGGATCCCGACGCTCGGGCTGTGCCTCGGACTGCAGTGCATGGTCATCGACGTGGCGCGCAACCTTGCCGGACTCGCCGGCGCCAACTCCGCGGAGTTCGACGCCGATACGCCGCACGCCGTCATCTCGACGATGGCCGACCAGCTCGATGTCGTGGCGGGGGAGCGGGACATGGGCGGCACGATGCGGCTCGGGTCCTATCCCGCGCAGCTGCTCGATGGGTCCATCGCGGCCGAGGTGTACGGCGGGACGCGGATCGCCGAGCGGCACCGGCACCGCTACGAGGTCGCCAACGACTATCGCGACCAGCTCGAGGCGGCCGGCTTCGTGTTCTCGGGCCTGTCGCCCGACGGGCGTCTCGTCGAGTTCGGTGAGCTGCCGCGCGACGTGCACCCGTTCTTCGTGGGGACGCAGGCGCATCCGGAGTTCAAGTCGCGCCCGACCCGCGCCCATCCGCTGTTCGCGGGCTTCATCGCGGCGGCACTCGACCGCGCGAACGGCGCGCACACCGAGATCGGGACGCTCCGGCTGCCCAGCGTCGCGTCCTAGGCGACCGGCGGCATAACGTCGGCGTGTGAGCGACCTCACCGACGAGCCCACTTCCGCGTACCCGACTCTCAGCTCCGAGCTGCCGTACCGCTCCGGTCGGGTGATCGACGTACGAGCCGACCGGGTCGAGATGCCCGACGGTGGCCAGGCCACCCGCGACGTCGTCGTGCACCCCGGCGCGGTCGGGATCATCGCGATGGACGACCAGGAGCGGATCCTGCTGCTCCAGCAGTACCGCCACCCGGTCAGGCGCCTGCTCTGGGAGCCGCCCGCGGGCCTGCTCGACGAGGCGGGGGAGGACCCGCTCGATGCGGCCAAGCGCGAGCTCTACGAGGAAGCGCACCTCGAAGCCGATCGCTGGGACGTGCTGGTCGACGCGTTCACCTCACCGGGCATGACGGACGAGGCGGTCCGGATCTACCTCGCGCGCAGCGTCCGGGCCTCCTCCCAGCCCAAGTTCGAGGCTGAGCACGAAGAGGCCGACATGCCGACCCGATGGGTCCCGCTCGCCGACGCCGTGGCCGCGGTGCTCGACGGGCGGATCCACAACCCGCTCGGCGTGATGGGAGTCCTCGCGGCGAACGCGGCGGGTGCGGCGGCCTACCGCGGCTTGCGCTCCGCGGACGCGGCCTGGCCCGAGATGTCGAGCTATCCGGGCTCGGCCAAAGCGCGAAGCTGAGTCGAATGCCGGGATCCGCTTGCGTGGCGTGACAGGCTGAGATCGTGAGAGTCGGGATCCCTCGCGAGATCAAGGACAACGAGTTCCGGGTTGCGATCACGCCCGCTGGGGTCCACGAGCTGACCCGGCTCGGGCACGAGGTGCTCATCGAGCACGGCGCGGGGGTCGGATCGCGGATCCCCGACTCGGACTACGTCGACGTCGGCGCCCGGATCCTGCCCGACGCCGATGAGGTCTGGGGCGCCGCCGACCTCGTGTGCAAGGTCAAGGAACCGGTGGCCGAGGAGTACCACCGGATGCGGGCCGACCAGGTGCTGTTCACCTACCTGCACCTCGCCGCGAGCGAGGAGTGCACCAAGGCGATTCTCGCCTCGGGAATCACCGCGATCGCCTATGAGACGGTCCAGCTGGCGGACGGCTCGCTGCCGCTGCTCGCCCCGATGAGCGAGGTCGCCGGCCGGATGGCCCCCCAGGTCGGCGCCCACCACCTGCAGCGTGACGGGGGCGGCCGCGGCGTGCTCATGGGCGGGGTCTCCGGTGTCTACGCCGCCAAGGTGGTCGTGCTCGGGGCAGGCGTCTCCGGGCTGAACGCCGCGGCGATCGCGCTCGGCATGCAGGCCGAGGTGCTTCTGCTCGACAAGAACATCGACAAGCTCAGGCTCTCCGACCGGATCTACCAGGGACACCTGCAGACCGTGGCGTCCAACGCCTACGAGATCGAGCGGGCCTGTCTCGACGCCGACCTGGTCATCGGGGCAGTCCTGGTGCCGGGGGCGAAGGCGCCCACGCTGGTCAGCGACGACCTGGTGTCGCGGATGAAGCCCGGCGCGGTGCTGGTGGACATCGCCGTCGACCAGGGCGGCTGCTTCGAGTCGACCCACCCCACGACCCACTCGAACCCGACCTTCCGGGTCCACGACGCGATCTTCTATTGCGTGGCCAACATGCCCGGAGCGGTGCCCCACACCTCGACGTACGCGCTGACCAACGTGACCCTGCCCTACGCCGAACACATCGCGGAGGCCGGCTGGCGCCAGGCCGTCGCTGCCGACCCCGCGCTCGCCGCCGGGCTCAACGCGGTGGCGGGGGAGGTCGTCTGCGGCCCGGTCGCCGAAGCACACGGGCTTCCGCACCGGGGGCTGAGCGAGGTCCTGGGCTGAACGGGAGCGCTCGTGCGGCCGGCTGAGCTGGCCCACAGCTACCTCGACCATCTCAAGGTCGAGCGGGGGTTGAGCCTTAACAGCACAAACGCGTACCGGCGCGACCTCAGCCGGTACACGGCGTACCTGGCCGATCGCGGGATCACGGACGTCCTCGACGTCAGCGAGCGCGATGTGGCCGGCTTCCTTGCCGAGCTGCGCGCCGGCGCACCGGACCGGCCCGCGCTGGCTGCCTCGTCGGCGGCCCGGGCCGTCGTCGCCGTTCGCGGGATGCACAAGTTCGCCGCTCGAGAGGGCATCACCGGCTCAGATCCCGCCGCCTCGGTCCGCCCGCCCACCCCGCCGCGGCGACTGCCACACGCGCTCCCGGTGGACGACGTCCTCGCGATGCTGGAGGCGGCAGCGTTCGACGGGACCCCGAAGGCGATGCGCGATGCCGCGCTGCTGGAGTTCCTCTACGGCACGGGTGCTCGGGTCAGCGAGGCGGTCGGTCTCGACGTGGACGACCTCGATCCGGCGGCGGGGGCGGTCAAGCTGGCCGGCAAGGGCGGCAAGGACCGGGTGGTGCCGGTCGGCAGGTTCGCCCTCGAGGCGCTCGACGCCTACCTCACCCGCGGGCGGCCGGCCCTCGTCGGCAAGGGGAGCGGGCGAGCGGCGCTGTTCCTCAACCTGCGCGGCGGCCGGCTGTCGCGGCAGAGCGCCTGGAGCATCCTGCGGGAGGTGGCGGACCGGGCCGGGGTGCGGGCGACGGTCGGTCCGCACAGCCTGCGGCACTCGTTCGCCACCCACCTGTTGGACGGCGGAGCCGACGTCCGGGTCGTCCAGGAGCTGCTGGGACACGCCTCAGTCACCACCACCCAGGTCTACACATTGGTGACCGTGGATCGCCTCCGCGAGGTCTACGCGACGGCGCACCCGAGAGCGCGGGACTAGACGAAAACAGCGGGAAGTTCGTTGCTGGTGTGACGAATGTGACGCTGGTTCGCCCGAGAGGCGGTTGCCAAGACTCCCGACGGCGGGCTAGGTTCCCGACTCGTCGCTGAAACCGCATGGCGTGAAATCGCGCAATCGGTCTAGCAACTTGTCGAGAGGACGATATGTCGACTTCCCTGGCCTCGCGGAAGAGTCCGCCGCGCGAGTTGGGCCCGACCGGACGGCCGCGGCCCAAGCTGCGCGATCCGAAGCCCATCACCGAACATGGCCCGGCCGTAATCCTTGCGCTGTGCAACCAGAAGGGTGGGGTCGGCAAGACCACGACCACCATCAACCTCGGGGCGGCGCTCACCGAGTTCGGTCGCAAGGTCCTGCTGGTCGACTTCGACCCGCAAGGCGCGCTGTCGGTCGGCCTCGGCGTCAACCCGCTCGAGCTGGACCAGACGATCTACAACGCGCTCATGGAGCGGTCGGTGAGCGCCGACGACATCCTGCTCAAGACCAACGCCGGCATGGACCTGCTGCCGAGCAACATCGACCTGTCGGCGGCCGAGGTTCAGCTGGTGGGGGAGGTCGCCCGGGAGCAGACGCTCAAGCGGATCCTGGCGCCGCTCGTCGACGACTACGACGTGATCCTGATCGACTGCCAGCCCTCGCTGGGCCTGCTGACCATCAACGCGCTGACTGCCGCGGATGGCGTGATCATTCCGCTCGAGTGCGAGTACTTCTCGCTGCGAGGAGTCGCACTCTTGATCCAAACTATAGAGAAGGTCAGTGAGCGGCTTAACCCTCAACTTCAACTTGAGGGGATTCTCGCCACAATGTATGACAGTCGAACGCTGCACGGCCGGGAAGTGCTCGGCCGGGTGGTGCAGGCGTTCGGCGAGAAGGTCTTTCACACCGTGATCGGCCGCACCGTCCGCTTCCCCGAGACCACGGTGGCCGGGGAGCCGATCACGACGTTCGCGTCGTCCTCGGTGGGCGCCAACGCCTACCGAGACCTGGCCCGAGAGGTGGTCGCGCGATGCCTCGCCGCGTAGCCCTGCCGGGAGCCGACGAGCTCTTCCGCTCAACCGGCTCCGTCCAGCGTCCCGCCGACGACGAACCGGACGCCGCGCAGCTGCCCCTGGCCGGGACCGCGACCGCGGTCGACGTCGTCGAGCGGCCCGCCGTCGCCGCGCCGCAGCCGGCGTCCAGCGCACGACCGAGCGGCCCGCGCCGGCCCTCCGGACGGCAACGCCACGAGGAGAAGATCACCGTCTACGTCTCCCCGAGCGAGCTCGTCGATCTCGAG
The DNA here is from genome assembly GCA_035545175.1 of Mycobacteriales bacterium. Lineage (GTDB taxonomy): Bacteria > Actinomycetota > Actinomycetes > JAFAQI01 > JAFAQI01 > DASZTV01. The sequence continues at coordinate 4,791 of DASZYY010000200.1, read as the reverse complement.
CACGCCCGGCTGATCCTGCGCGCCGAGCACTCGCTGGCCGTCGACCGGGGACGCATCGTCCGGGAGGCGCTCGCCGTCGTGCTCGCCGACCTGGAGTCCAAGGGCGAGCAGAGCATCCTCGTCCGCCGGCTACGCGGCCGCTAGGTCCGACCGAAACCGGCTGGGGGGAGCCCCGTGCTCTTTGCATTACGTCAACCTGCGGTTCTGCTCGGCCTGGTCCTGGGCTTCGCGGCGGGCATGATCGCGCTGAGCGGCGCTACACGGCTGTTGGACCGCAATTCGCGGTATCCGACCCCGTTCTGGCACCCGCAAGCCTGGCTCGATCCCTACGGCGCCGTGGCGGCGCTGCTCGCCGGCACCGGCTGGGCCCCCCGCCCGGAGGTCCGTCGCGGCTTCGGGCGCAGCCAGCACCAGCAACTGTGGATCGTCGCGGCGATCTCCGTCGTCGTACCGGCCGTCCTGGCCGCGGCCGGCCTCGCGGTGTACGTCTCGCTGACCAGCCGCTCGGTCCTGCCGTTCGTCGACTCCTATCCGGTGCTCCACGGCTTCACCGACGCCGCCGTGACCACCGGGCAGAAGGTCGCGCTCGGCTTCGGCATCGAGAACCTCACCGTCGCGATCCTGAGCGTCGTACCGATCCCGCCGCTGCCGACCGGGGTCGCGGTTTGGACGGTCTTCCCCCGCGGCACCGGGGCGCGTCAGCTGGCCTACCGGATGCTCGAAGAGCACTGGGGGATCGTCGCGTTGCTCGTGTTGTTCCTGGTGCCGCTGGCGGGCGACGGGCCGCTGTTGCTGGTGTTGGTGACCACGATCAGCGACGCGATCATCCACGCCCTGTAGGACCGGCGCGTCGCGCCGCGACGACGTGGCGGCGGCAGCCCGCTGGGCTACCGTCGACCGATGCCCGCCTCGCCACCGCTCGCGCCGTCCGAGGCCGACGGCGACGCGCTCGGCAAGAGCGGTTTCGAGGTGCACCTCGACGTCTTCGAGGGCCCGTTCGACCTGCTGCTGTCGCTGATCGCGAAGCGCCGGCTGGACGTCACGCTCGTCGCGCTGTCGAAGGTCACCGACGAGTTCGTCGCCTACATCCGCGGCCACGGCGACAACTGGGACCTCAACACGGCGAGCGAGTTCCTCGTGGTGGCGGCGACGCTGCTGGATCTCAAGGTCGCCCGGCTGCTGCCGTCGGCGGAAGCCGACGAGGAGGATCTGGCGCTGCTCGAGGCCCGGGACCTGCTGTTCGCCCGGCTGCTGCAGTACCGCGCGTACAAGGACGTCGTGAGCGTGATGCGGGTCCTGATGGACGGCGCCTCGCAGCGCTTCCCGCGCCTGGTTCCGATGGAGGAGCAGTTCGTCGGGCTGATGCCCGAGGTGCAGCTGGGCGTGACCCCCGCGGAGTTCGCCGAGCTCGCCGCTCGGGCACTGACGCCCCGCCCGGTGCCGATCGTGGACATCGGGCACCTGCACGCTCCGCTGGTGAGCGTGCGCGAGCAGGCGGCGATCCTCGCCGAGCGGCTGCGCGGGTCCGGGAGCTCCACGTTCCGTGCGCTGGTCGCCGACTGCCCCGACACGATGACGGTGGTGGGGCGCTTCCTCGCCGTGCTGGAGCTCTACCGGGAGGGCGCGGTGGCCTTCGAGCAGGTCACCCCGCTCGGTGAGCTGCACGTGCGCTGGGTCGCCGGTGACGCGTGGACCGCCGATCAGGTCGGCAACGTCGACGCCGAGTACGAGAGCGACGGTGAGCCGGAGGAGGCCGGGCCAGTGGGGGAGCACGAGGCGGTAGACGTCGATGCCTGAACTGGAGATCGAAGCCATGGTCGACGCCCCCGAAACGGGCGAGCTGCCCCCGCTGCGTGCGGCGCTCGAGGCGATCCTGCTGGTGGTCGAGGAGCCGGTGGACGAGGGCGTTCTCGCCCAGGTCCTGGAACGCCCGCGCGAGGAGGTCGCGGCCACGCTCGCTGAGCTCGCCGCCGAGTACGACGCGGACGGCCGCGGCTTCGAGCTGCGCGGGATCGCCGGCGGGTGGCGGTTGTACACGCGGGCCGACTGCGCGCCCTACGTCGAGCGCTTCGTGAAGGACGGCCAGCCCGCCAAGCTCAGCCAGGCGGCGCTGGAGACCCTCGCGGTGATCGCCTATCGCCAGCCGACGAGCCGCTCCCGGGTGGCTGCGGTCCGTGGTGTGAACGTCGACGCGGTGATTCGCACGCTGCTCACCCGCGGGCTGATCGCCGAGGTCGGGATCGAGCGGGAGACCGGCGCGATCCTCTACGGCACGACCGAGCACTTTCTCGAGCGGATGGGCCTGGGCACCACCGAGGAGCTGCCACCGCTGGCGGACTACCTCCCGGACCACACGGCCCTCGACGACGATGCCGCGGCCGGCTGAGGACCCCAACTCCGGGATTCGGCTGCAGAAGGTTCTGGCTTCCGCCGGCATCGGAAGCCGCCGGGCCTGCGAGGAGCTGATCGCCGCCCGCCGGGTGACGGTCAACGGCCGGCCGGCCCGGCTCGGCCTGCGAATCGACCCCGAGCAGGACGTGGTGGTCGTCGACGGGGCCCGGATCCCGACCGCCAGCGGGCTGACCTACGTCGCCCTTCACAAGCCGCGGGGGATGCTCTCGACCATGTCCGACGAGCGGGGCCGGCCCTGCGTCGGCGACCTGGTCGAGGACATCTCGGCTCTGCTGCACCACGTCGGGCGGCTGGACGCCGACAGCGAGGGCCTGCTCCTGCTGACCAACGACGGCGCGCTGACCCAGCGCCTCACCCACCCGTCGTACGGCGTCAGGAAGACCTATCTGGCCGAGGTCGAGGGTGCGGCCGGCCGGGGTCTGGAGCGAGCCCTGAAGGCCGGTGTCGAGCTCGAGGACGGCCTCGTGAAGGCCGACTCGGCCAGGGTTCTGGAAGCCGTCGGAGGCCGGTCGGTGGTCGAGCTGAGCATCCACGAGGGGCGCAAGCACGTCGTGCGGCGAGCCCTCGCCGAGCTCGGGTATCCCGTGACACGCCTGGTCAGGACCGCGGTCGGCCCGATCAGGCTCGGCGATCTGAAGGCCGGCAAGCGCCGCTACCTCGGCCAACAAGAGGTTCAAGCGCTCTATCGCGACGTGGACTTGTCGTCATAGCGACAAAGCGGCAAGCAGGCAGATCGCGCAGTCGATTGGTCGGCGTCGCGGCAGCCGCGCCGGGAGCACCGCGGCACCCGCGCCGGGAGCACCGCGGCACCCGCGCCGGCGTCGACCGAGTGGTCCTACCCGACCAGCAGTGGCGGCCCCCCGCCCGCTGCGATGGCATGCTCGTATGTCACATCGGTGCTGTGCCGCGTCGACCGCATGTGACATGGGTGTCGTGACTTGCAACCCCCATGTCACACCGGTGTCGTGATTCGCAGCACGCATGTCACACGCGGTACTAGGTCATATCGGGCACTAGCAGACCGGAGGACGGGGAATGGCGCTTCGCGCGCTGCGGGGCGCGACCCAGGTCGAGGCCGACGATCGTGACGCGATCATCGAGGCCACGGCGGAGCTGGTCCGGGCGGTTCTGGACCGCAACGGCCTGACCGACGACGACCTGGTCAGCATCCTGTTCACCACGACGCCGGACCTCGTGGCGGAGTTCCCGGCCTACGCCGCCCGGACCATCGGCATCACGGACGTGCCCTTCCTGTGTGCCTCGGAGATCGCGGTACCCGGGGCGATGGCGCGGGTGGTGCGACTGATGGCCTTCGTCGAGGCGGACTTCACCCGGGCCGAAGCTCGGCATGTCTACCTCCGGGGCGCCCACGCGCTTCGTACCGACCTGCCGCGCGACTGACATGGCCGACGCAGGCGGGGGACGGCTGCTGGTCGTCGGGACCGGGCTGATCGGCACGTCGGTGGGGCTCGCGGCGCGCGCCGCCGGGTACGACGTCGTCCTCGCCAACCGGGATCCGGCGCGACTGGCGGTGGCGGTCGAGATCGGCGCGGGGGAGCCGTGGGACGGCACGTCGTCCGTCGACATCGCCGTCGTGGGCCTCCCGCCAGCGGTGCTGGCCGCTGAGATCGGTCGGCTCCAACGAGCAGGTGTCGCTTCGACTATCACTCATGTGTGCAGCGTCCAACTACAACCTCAAGTCGAGGTCGAGGCCCTAATCGGGCCCTGGGGCGGCTTTGTGGGCGGCCATCCCATCGCCGGCCGGGAACGGTCCGGGCCCCACCATGCCACCGCCGACCTGTTCCAGGACCGCCCGTGGGTGGTCTGCCCGACGGGTGCCTCAGCGGAAGCCGCGACGGCGGCTGTCGAAGCACTCGCCGGGGCGTGTGGGGCTCGGGTGAGCCGCATGGCCGCGGCCGAGCACGACGCGCTGTTGGCACGCCTGTCCCACGCCCCGCAGCTGGTCGCCTCGGCGCTCGCTGCAGCGCTTGTCGGGCTCGACCCCGACAAGGTGGCGCTGGCCGGCTCGGGTCTGCGTGACACGACCCGCATCGCCGACAGCGATCCGCACCTGTGGGCCGAGATCGTCGCGGCGAACCCGGAGGGCGTGCGAGCGGCGCTCGAGGCCGTGCTGGAGCCGCTCGGAGCCCTTCGTGACCGGCTCGCGGCGGGCGAGGAGCCGGCCGAGGCGGCGCGGGCTCTCGTCGAGCGCGGGCGGTCCGGCCGCCAGATGCTCGCCGGCAAGCACGGCCAGGCGGCGGTCCGCTGGGCGACGGTCACGGTCGTGGTTCCCGACGAGCCGGGAGCGCTGGCCCGCCTGCTGATGGACGCGGCGGCCAGCGGCGTCAACGTCGAGGACATCCGGATCGACCACTCGCC
>DASZYY010000199.1:0-8162 GCA_035545175.1 Mycobacteriales bacterium | reverse complement strand
CCGCCGTACTCCGGGACCGAGTACATGCCCTCGATCGTGTGCCCGAAGATCAGGTCGCGAACGTCCCCGAGGTCGGTGAGCACCTGGTCCTGGGTCGAGGTCGAGGCCGTCGCGAAGTTGCCGCCCGCTGCGGCGTCGAGCTGCTTCACCGCCTTGCGGTACGCGCCCTGCAGCTGGTGGATGCGCTTCTTCCACGCGACTCGTTGCCGCGGTGCAAGTGGCACGAAGTGCTTCAGGTAGTTCTCGTCGCCGCCGTGGCGGTCGCTCCACGGTCCGCCCGCGAAGATCTTCGGGACTTTGAACGAGAAGGCGGCGAGCATGTGGTCGATGTAGTGGACGACCCCCGCCTCAGTCGCGCCGGGGGAGTCGTAGAGCTTCTCGGTGGGGTCGTCGTTCGGTCCCGGCACCAGCCGGGCCGCCGCCGCCTTCACGACGGCAGCCTCGTGCTTGGTGAAGAAGCGGAACGCCGGCGGGCGCTTGGTCGCTGCATCAGCGACCGGTGCAGCCCCTGCGCGCAGTGCCGGCGTGGCCAACGAGACGAGAGGAGCGAGGCCCGCGCCGACGACGACCTGCCGACGGCTGGGTTTGTGCTGGTGGTCCACCCGGATCCTTCCCTGACACGCGCGTCAGGGAATGCTATTGGGTGGCAAAGATCCCGTCGACGCCCGTTACTTGCGGCGGAAGATCAGAACCATCGAGACCGCCTGCAAGGTGGCGAGGCGGGCGCGAGTCCAAGCCGGTCGGCGAGCGACCTCCTTGACCGGCTGCAGCTTTGCCTCCAGCTGCTGGACGGCCACATGGGCCTGGGCGAGCGCCTCCTGGGCGATGCGGGTCGGATGGTGTCGGCCCAGCACTAGCGGCGACCGGCCGAGAGTCCACGTGCCCGCCACCATGACCGCCGCACCCAGCAGCTCGAACGTCATGGCGACCGGAGAGGCGTGCAGATGCTCGTTGAACGCGAAGACGCCGATCAGCATTCCGGTCACGGGCTGGCCGACCGCGATCGGGGGCAGACCCGCGGTGAGCGGCCCGGCCTGGTAGGCCGACTGCATCAGCGACAGGCTGTAGACGCCGCCGACGATCTGGGCGTAGGGCACCCAGGTGATCATCAGCGCGAGGAAGCCGCGGCTGGACATCTCGTGCATGCTGTAGCGCGTCAAGGCGTCCTGCAGGCCCGCGATGATGCCTGAGGCGGCCCCGATCAGGGCTGCGCGCGGAGCGGCACCGGCACACCGTTTCGCAGCGGCGACGCAGGCGAGTGCGGCGCCCCACGCCGCCAGCAGCACGAGCAGCCACTGGCTCTGCGGCATTGTCTCGAGGCCCTTGCTCGGCGAGCCCACGCCCAGCAGAAGACCGAGGCCGAGGCACACCGCGATGGCGCCGGTCCAGTCCCGGCGTGACAGCCGTTCCCGGCGCCAGGCCGCCGACAGCGGGAGCGCGAAGAGGAGCGACGTGCACAGGATCGGCTCGACGATCGCGAGGCTGCCCGCGGCGAGAGCTGCGGCCTCGACGCCGCTGCCGATGATCATGATGACGATGCCGGCTACCCAGACCCGGTGGCGCGCCAGCTCGATGAGCATTCGAGGTGAGAGGAAGAGCCGGTCCGGGGCCTGATGCGCCTCGTGGTACTGCAGGACGTATCCGCCGGCGAAGCACAGGGCCGTCACGAATGCGAGCCCGAACGCAAGGATGCCAAGCGGAGACAACATGAGACGTCCAGCCTACGGGCTGGGGAGCCCGCTGTCGCTACTCCATATGACACGGATGTCAGGTTTGTGGATACCGGTCTACCCCAGTGGGAGTTCATCAAGCAGCTCGTGCCGAACCGGCGGTCCCAGGTGGCTGCGGATCAGCTGGATAGTTGTCGCGCGAAACGGTTCGCCCTGGTACGGCGGTAGCGCGGCGAGGGTCCCGGTGAGGTCGATCGGACCTTGGCGCGGCCGGGCGATCGTGAGGTGCGGCCGGTACTTGCGCGACTCGAGGTCGAGACCGATCCGCCGTCCCGCGGCGGTCGTCCGCTCGGCGAGCCGGGACAGCGCGGCCGTGTCGCCGTCCACGCCGACCCACAGGACTCGAGCCCGCGCCGGATCGGCCGGGAAGGACCCGGTGCCGGCGAGCTGCAGCGACATCTCGGGACTGCGCTGGGCGGCGCGCTCGAGCCGTTGGGTCAGCTCGGCGAGGGCCGCCGCGGGGGTCTCGCCGTAGAAGGTCAGCGTCAGGTGCCACTGGTCGCTCGGGGTGAGCCGAAGCCGCGTGGCGTCGAGGTTCGCCGAGGCGAGCCAGTCGATCAGCCGGGTCTTCTCCTCGGCGGGCGGGTCGACCGCGACGAACAGCCTCATCGTCGCGCCCCGTTCATCATGACCAGTGTGCGGCAGGCAGTCGCCCGCGCCTCGGCGAATCTCTTCGGCATGCGTGGGCGGATCGCTGTGGTCTTGGTGGCGGCGCTGCTGGCCTCGGCGGGTGCGGCCGCGGGCGCGGCGCCCCGGGGCGATGGGCTGCACCCCTCTCCCGCCTTGTTGCGGGTCGGGGCGGCCGTCATCGGCATCGATCCGAAGGTCACGGTGTACTCCGGCGGCTTCGGCGCGAGCCCGCCCATCAAGCCCGGCAGCGTGATCGGCCCGCCGCTGACGGTGCGCGCCATGTACATCAGCAACGGCCGGCACGCCGTCGAGCTCGCACTCGTCGATGCCCAGGCCGAGTTCGCGGCCTACCAGGAGGGCCCGCAGTACGGCATCACGGCGGCTCGCACGGCGGCTGCCGCCGCCATCAACGCGAAGCACGATGGTCCGCGGATGTCTGGCGCGGACATCATCATCCAGGCGACCCACAGTCACTCGGCACCGACGCTCGAAGGCCTGTGGGGACCGGTACCCACCCCTTATCTACGGGAGGTCACCCGGGTAGAGCGAAACGCGCTCGTGGAGGCGGCGGCGCGAGCGCGGCCGGCGTACCTGCGGTTCGGTACGGCGGACGGCTCGGCACTCGACCTGGTCAACGCCGCGCAGTACGACGGCTTCCCCGGCTGGGCGGACGATCCGCTGCTGACCGTGCTGCAGGCGGTGAGCCCGACGACCGGCGCCACCATCGCGACGTATGCGACCGTGCCGGCTCACGGCGACATCGTGAACGGCGCGCGGATCCGTCATCTCACGACTGACTACTTCGGGTTGGTGCACCAGGCACTGCAACGACAGCTCGGTGGCATCTCGATCGTTGCTCCCGGCACGCTCGGCCGCGAAGAGACACCGGTGCAGGCCACGGACATCGCCGAGGACCACGTCTTCGCCGCGAACGTGCTCAACCTGGTCGATCAGGCGCTGGCCCGGGCGAGGTGGGTCACGAGCAGCCGGCTCGCGGCGACGGAACGCATGGTGCAGATCCCCGGGACCGGAGCGGCGTTGCTCGCGCTGGTTGCCGCGAACCACCTCCCGGTCCAGCAGAAGCAACAGGTGCAGAACGCGCTGGAGTACCCGATCGACCGCGCTGACACCCCGCCCTACCAGACCGGCGCGAACGTCGGCACCTGGCTGACCGGGCTGCGGGTCGGCAACATCGCCTACCTGTCGATGCCGGGCGAGCCGTTTCCGGAGGTGCGGCACACCCTGGAGGTGGCGGCGCCCGGCGCCACCGTCGTCGCGTTGTCGAAGGGCCAGGACGATCTGGGCTACTTCTATCCCGCTTACGTCACGCCGTTCACCGAGGTCTACCCATCCGACACGTTGACGAACTCGGCGTCCGCGGTGACGGGTGATGCCGTCATCGCCGGTCAGGAGAGCAACCTCGACGCGCTCGGCTTCGACACCCGGCACCGCTCCCTCGCGCCGGTGACGGTCGACCCGGTTCAGGTGCTGTACGCCGGGCTGCAGGTGATCGGCGGCCCGTTCGTGGCCGATGCCGGCAAGAACGGCAAGGCAACAGTGCGGTTGATCGCGACCTACGCCCCGCCGGACCTCCCGAGTGCGACGACCGCGGACGGGCTGCCGGTCGGCGGTTTCGACTACAAGGAGAACCCCACCGGCAAGGTGCACTGGAGCTTCGGCGCCACGTCCGGCTATCACAACTTCTCGGGGGACGACCTAGAGCCGTACATCGTCACGCACGCCTTCGGCATCGGGGTGCACCGCGTGACCGCCCGGATCCTCGACGCCGACGGGTACCCCGTCACGACCTCGTTCACCGTGCAGGTCCTCTCTCCCGGTACCTTTCGCAAAAGTTACTTTTCCGAAAGGGGCTTTGATGGCCTCCGAAACGAGCCCGGCCGTGCCCGGCGCCGAGCCGATCTTCCGCCACCTCGACGACCCTGACGTCCCGTGGCAGCAATGCCGGCGACAGCGCAACGCGGACGGCAGCGAGTCCTCGGTGTGGGAGAAGTGGCTGTCGTTCAGCCCTGACCCGCAGTACCTGTCCCTCTACGCGAAGTACGACCCCGGCATGATCGTCCGCCGGCACGGCCACTTGAGCCCGCACGTGCTGTTCGTCATCGAAGGCGAGCTGTGGTTCGGGGACCGGCACTGCCCGGCCGGCACCCATGTCGAGCTGCCGCTCGGCGCGCAGTTCGGGCCGATCCGAGCCGGCGAAGCGGGCGCCGTGCTGTTCGAGGTGATGCTCGGCGACCCGAGGTCGTGGAGCGACGACCCCGACTCCTTCCAGCAGGCGCTGGCTGCACACGGCGCTGAGGCGTTGCCCGACGTACCCCTGGACTACCCGCCGTGGCTGGAAGACCTGCGGGCATCGTGGGTGGCGAAATGACGACGCCGGCGGCACAAGACCTGCCGCGGATCATCTCGGTCGACGACCACATCCTCGAGCCCCGCGCGCTCTGGCAGGACGAGCTGCCCGCGAGTGCGCGCGAGCGCGGGCCCAAGGTCGTCCGCGAGAAGGTGCGGCTGGACTTCGTCGGCGGTCACTACGGCTTTACCCGCGACGCCGAGGACGGGCGCTGGTGCGACCTGTGGCTCTATGAGGACCTCGTCGTGCCGACCGGCCTGCTGCACGCGCCCGCCGGGATCCCGCAGGAGCAGCAGTCCAACGTCGCGGCCGTGTACGAGGACTTCCGGCCCGGAACCTATGACCAGAAGGCGCGGCTGGCCGACATGGACACGAACCATGTGGAGGCCGCGATCAACTACCCGAACACCTTCCCGCGGTTCGCGGGACAAGGGTTCGCGGAGCGGCCGGACAAGGCACTCGCCCTCGAGTGCATTCGCATCTACAACGACTGGATGCTCGATGTCTGGTGCGGCGGCGACGGCCGCGGCCGGCTCCTGCCGCTGACTCTCGTCCCGCTGTGGGACCCGATGCTTGCGGCTGAGGAGACGCGCCGCTGCGCGGCGAAGGGTGTCACGTCGATCGCGTTCACCGAAGGTCCGGCGAAGCTCGGGCTGCCATCGCTGTATTCGGGCGAGTGGGATCCGCTGTGGGTGGTGTGCGCAGAGGCCGGCCTCACCGTCTCGATGCACATCGGCTCGTCGTCGTCGATGCCGACGACCAGTCCCGACGCTCCGCTCGCAACGACGATGTCGCTCAGCGCGCAGAACGCGCAGGGTGCGCTGTGCGACTGGGTCTTCTCGGGAACGCTGTCGAGGTTCCCGTCACTGAAGATCGCATTCGCCGAGAGCCAGGTCGGCTGGATGCCCTACCTGCTGGAGCGGATGGACATCGTCTGGCACGACGGCGTCGGCGGGGTGGAGCTGCCGCAGGCACCCAGCGACATCGTGCGCGGCCGGGTGTGGGGTTGTGTCTTCGACGACCAGCACGGGCTGCGAAGCCGTGCGGCGGTGGGCCTCGGCGCGATTCTCTTCGAGACCGACTTCCCCCACACCGACGGGACGTGGCCCGACTCTCGAGCCGTCGCGCACCGGCTCTGTGCCGGCGCCGACATGGACGCTGCGGAGTGCCACGCGTTCCTGCGGGGCAACGCGATCGAGTGCTACGGCCTCGAGCGGTTCGGGATCGCGGCGTGACGCGCCCGACCTCGCTCGACCTGCCGGCCGAGGGGCTCATGGCACGGATCGTGCGCCCGAACATCGCCGTGACGAGTGCACTCGAGGAGATCACCGGCGCCGCGGGCATCGGTCTCGCCGACTACCTCGTGCTGTCGGTCATCCGCCGGTCACCTGGCGGGCGCAGCGCCCCGTCCGCGATCTGCGAGGTGCTCGGGCGCACCTCCGGTGGGACATCGCTGGCGCTCAATCGCCTCGAAGCAGCCGGCTGGGTGCGTCGCGCACTGGACCGAACCGACCGGCGGCGCGTGATCGTGTCGCTCTCACCGTCGGGCCTGCGACTCGCATCGCGGGTCAACGACGCGTTGCATGTGTGGGAGCAGTCGCTGGATCTGCCCGGTGACCGTGACGCGATCCACCGGGTGATCGACGACCTCGCGGCCGCGGTCGCGGCGGCCGGCCTACCGCCCGCCGAGAGAGCGTCATGAGGCGTTCCGGCGGGCGGCACGCTGCCGTCGTCGCCGTCGTCCTGGCGATGGCGGTCCCGGCGACGCCGGTGCTCGCCGGCACCCACCACAGCCGGACGCCGTACCCGGGCGGGACGTGGAGTCCGCCGCCGGCGCGGTACGGCGTCGTCGCGCAGAAGAACGTGCTCGTCCCGATGGACGACGGCGCGCGGCTGGTCGCCGACGTCTACTACCCCGCGAGTCTTCAGACCCACCAACGCGCTGCAGGACGGTTCCCGGTTCTGCTCACACAATCGCCGTACTCCGTGTCACTCAACGCGACCAACCTCGCTAGCCAGACCGGCCCGGGTGCCTACTTCGTCGAGCGGGGCTACATCTTCGTGTCGGCCGACGTCCGTGGCTCGGGTCGGTCGCTCGACGGCCAGGAGGCGTTCTTCAGTCCGCGCGATGCCAAGGACGGCGTCGACCTCGTCAACTGGGTGGCTCACCTGCCGGGCTCGAATGGCAAGGTCGGGCTGCAGGGCTGCTCGTACCTCGGCCAGACGCAGCTCTACACCGCGGCGCTGCTCGGCAAGCGCTACGGCCGGCACCAGCCGGTGAAGGCGATGGTCCCGGGCTGCATCGGCGGCGACGTCTACCGCGACGTGTACTCCGACAACGGCATCCCCGCGCCGGCATGGGTGGGCGCCGGGTTGCTCGGCGGCTCGGAGCTCGGCGCGAGCAACGAGCTGTACATGGTCCCGAAGTACCTGCAGTCGCAGGACGGCGGCGACGCCGCGTTCGACCACAAGTACTGGCTCGACCGCGACCACGTGCGGCAGGCCGCCGACATCGTCCGCGCGAACATCCCGACGCTGCTGTACGACGGGTGGCTCGACAACGGGTTCGGCGGGCTCGAGCTCTACGCCGCGTTGCAGAACGCCTACTTCCATCGCGATCCGTTCGGACCGTTGCGCCCGGGCGAGCCGGTCAGCGGTCGCTACCAGGCCATCACCGGTCTGTGGCATCACGGCGGCGGACTCGACTACGGCATCGAGCTCGAGTGGTACGACACCTGGCTCAAGGACGAGCGCACCGGACTGCCGACCGACACGAAGACTCCGCTGCACCTGTACGAGCAGAACCGCGGCTGGATCCGCACGTCGTCCTATCCGATGGTCAACCGCTACACCCGCTACTACCTGGCACCGAGCGGGTTGACCCGCAGCCCGCACCGCAAGGGCACCTCCCGGATCAGCTGGGGTCCGCCGAGTGAGTCCGGCACGTCGGTGAGCTACCTGTCGAGGCCGCTCGCCGGCGGGGCAACGCTGGCGGGCCCTTCCGCTGTCACCGTCACGGCGCGTTCGACGACCGCGAACCTGGAGCTGATGGCTGACCTGTACGACGTCGCGCCGAATGGCTCAGAGGTGCAGATCACCCATGGCGGGCTGATGGGGACGCTGCGCGCACTCGACCACGCCCGCTCGTGGCGGGACCGTCGCGGGCTGCCGATGCGCCCGTTCGTGGCCCTGCGCCGGGAGACTCCCGTCGTACCGGGCGTCGCGACGTCGTACTCGATCCCGCTGCAGCCCGCGGTGTGGTCACTCGCTCCGAACCACCGGTTGGAGCTTCGGCTGTCGACACAGGCGGACCCGCAGACGTGCCTGCAGAAGCTGGCGCAGATCGAGGCGCCGGTGCTCGGATGCGCGCCACGCGCCCAGCACCTGGCCGAGCTCGCCGGCGGGTCGTACTCGATCTTGCTGACCGGGACGGC
>DASZYY010000198.1:0-23971 GCA_035545175.1 Mycobacteriales bacterium | reverse complement strand
AACCCACTCGCTCGCGGTCGGCGAACGAGTCGGTCTCGACTGCCTCGAGTCGCTCGATGTCGTCCGTGTCACCGAACCAGACCTTCATGGCGTCGATCACGCCCTCGGCGTCTGACGCCTCCCAGATCTTTCGCGGCGTCATTGCGCGCCAGTCCAGGTCCGGCCCCATCAGATCTCGGATCCGGTCGTGGTCCTTCGCGGCAACTGCTTGCGCGAACGCTTCCGCGATGCTCTGGCTCATGACTCAGTCCACCAGGGCTTGGTAGACGAGTTGTCGCAGCTGCGAGCGGATCGGATAGGTGCTCGACGGCATCAGCTGGGTCATGAACACCACCGTGATGTCCTCCAGCGGGTCGACCCAGAACGCGGTGCTCGCCATCCCGCCCCAGTACGACTCGCCAGGACTCGCCAGCACCTTGTGCGCGACCGGGCTCTCGGTGACGGCAAGCCCCAGCCCGAAGCCGACGCCGTCGTAGCGGGTCTCGGCGAACAGCGGACGGCCGAAGCTCTCGAGGTCGGCACCGCCGGGAAGGTGGTTCTGACTCATGTACCGGACGGTTCGTGGAGACAGCAGGCGTGCGCCATCGAGCTCGCCGCCGCGCAACAGCATCTGCGCGAAGTGCGTGTAGTCGCGGCTGGTCGAGACCAGGCCTCCGCCGCCCGACAGCCACTTCGGCGGGCGCTTGAAGGCCTCGCCGAAGACGTCGTGGCGAACCTTCTCTTTCAAAGTCGGCGCCATCGCGTAGAGCGCGGCAAGCCGGCCGTGCTCGCTCTCCGGTGCGTAGAAGCCGGTGTCGGTCATGTCGAGCGGGCCGAAGATCTCGGTCGCGAAGAAGTCGGCGAGAGTCTGCCCGGACCAGATCTCGACCAGCCGGCCGAGAACGTCGGTTGCGACTGAGTAGAGCCATTCGGTGCCGGGGTTGAACGCCAGCGGAAGCGAGGCCCAACCGGCGACGGCACCGGCGAGGTCGAGGCTCTTCGGCACGCCGAACTCGAAGCCGGCGTTGCGATAGATCTCATCGGTGACGTCCACGTGGTGGAAGCCATACGTCAGGCCGGCCGTGTGCGTGAGCAGATGCCAGACCCGGATCGGCTCGGTGGCAGGAACCGTCACCGCCTTGGCGGCCGAGCCGCTGACGTAGACCCTGGGCTCGGCGAACTCCGGGATCCACCGGCTGATCGGGTCGGTGAGCTCGAACGCCCCGCGTTCGTAGAGCATCATCACGGCGACCGAGGTGATCGGCTTCGTCATCGAGTAGATCCGCCAGAGCGTGTCGGTCTCGACGGCGCGTCCGGCCTCGATATCGGCTTGCCCGTAGGACGACAGGTGCGCCACCTCGCCGTGGCGGCTGATGGTGATCTGCCATCCGGGGAGTCGGCCGTCGTCGACGTACTTCGCGAAGTGCTGGTCGATCCGGGCGAGTCGATCGGCGTCGAAGCCGACGCGGCCCGGGTCCGTGGTTACGCCGAAGTCCGCCATCGGCACAGCGTGCCACCTGAAACAATGGATGTCGTGCCCGGTACCGAGTCCGCTGAGCTGTTCGCACGGGCGCAGCGCGTCATCCCCGGCGGCGTCAACTCGCCGGTGCGCGCATTCGGCGCGGTCGGCGGGAATCCGCGGTTCATGGTGCGGGGATCCGGCCCGTTCGTGTACGACGCGGACGGCCAGGAGTACGTCGACCTCGTCTGCTCGTGGGGGCCGATGATCCTCGGCCACGCGTTCCCGGCCGTTGTCGAGGCGGTTCAGCGCGCGGCGGCAAACGGGTTGTCGTTCGGCGCCCCGACACCGGCCGAGGTGGAGCTCGCCGAGCTGATCACTTCGCGGATTGCGCCGGTCGAGCGGGTGCGCCTGGTCAGCTCCGGCACCGAGGCGACGATGACCGCAGTGCGGCTCGCCCGCGGCTTCACCGGTCGAGCGAAGATCGTGAAGTTCGCCGGCTGCTACCACGGTCACGTCGACGCGCTGCTCGCCAGCGCGGGGAGCGGCGTCGTCACGTTCGGGCTACCCGACACGCCAGGCGTCACCGGCGCCAGCGCAGCCGACACGATCGTGCTGCCCTACAACGACCCGTCAGCCGTCGAAGCGGCATTCGCCGACCACGGCGACTCGATCGCCTGCGTCATCGTCGAAGCTGCCGCCGCCAACATGGGCGTGGTCGCGCCCCGCGACGGGTTCAACGCATCGCTGCGTGAGCTGACCGCGAAGCACGGCGCTCTGCTGATTCTCGACGAGGTGTTGACCGGGTTCCGGGTCGGCCCGGCCGGTTGGTGGGGTCTGGAGGGCGTGACTCCGGATCTGTTCACCTTCGGAAAGGTGATGAGCGGCGGACTGCCCGCGGCTGCGTTCGGCGGCCGCGCCGACGTGATGTCCTCCCTCGCGCCGGCCGGACCGGTGTATCAAGCCGGCACGCTGTCCGGGAACCCCGTCGCGGTCGCCGCCGGCATCGCGCAGCTCACGAACTGCACCGCCGACGTCTACGCCCGGGTTGACGCCGCCGCGGCTCGGCTCGGCGGCGAGGTCGCGAGAACGCTCGACGGCGTCGGTCTTCCGTATCGGCTCAACCGGGCGGGCAACCTGTTCTCCGTGTTCTTCACCGACGTCGACGTCTTCGACTTCACCACTGCAAGCACGACGTCGAGCCGGCAATATGCCGCGTTCTTCAATGCGATGCTCGACCGCGGCATCTACCTGCCGCCTTCGGCGTACGAAGCGTGGTTCCTGAGTGCCGCTCACGACGATTCCGCGATCGACCGGATCCTTGACGCGCTGCCGCACGCAGCCGAAGCCGCACTAGAGGTAGCCCCGTGACCCAGACAATCGTCCATCTCGTTCGCCACGGCGAGGTGGACAACCCGACCGGAGTTCTCTACGGCCGCCTGCCCGGCTTCCTGCTGTCCGCGGCGGGCGAGCAGATGGCCAAGACCGCGGCAGCGTCACTGGCCGGTCGCAACGTGACGGTCGTCAGGTCCTCGCCGTTGGAGCGTGCGGTGCAGACTGCGGCTCCGATTGCGGCAGAGTTCGGGGTGGCCCCGACGACGGACGACCGGCTGCTCGAAAGTGAGAACTTCTTCGAAGGCAAGACGTTCGGGGTCGGTGACGGCTCGCTGAAGCGGCCCTCCGTCTGGATCCGGCTGTGGAACCCGTTTCGGCCGTCCTGGGGTGAGCCATATGTCCAGATCGCGAAGCGGGTCGCCGCTGCGGTCGTCGACGCGCGTGACTCGGCAGAAGGTCACGAGGCGGTCCTGGTCTCTCACCAGCTCCCGATCGAGATCTGCCGGCGCTACCTCGAGGGGACCACGCTGTGGCATCGCCCCGACCGCCGGCGGTGCGCGCTCGCCTCGGTCACCTCGGTCGTCTACGAGGACGACAGGATCGTGCGAATCGACTACTCCGAGCCGGCTGGCGACGCCGGCCGCAAGAGAGTCGGTGGCGCGTAGATCGATTTGCGGTGTCCTCGCGCTGTCAGGACACCGCTCAGGCTTAACAAACCCTCGTAAGCGACAATCGAGGTGATGTCGCGCCGCCCTCTCTTCCGCCTTGTTGCTGGGGTTTTCGCCCTTGTCGCAACAGGATGCTCGGGCGGCAGCGCCGTCAGCCAGGGCGTTGATCAGTCGCTGGGAATCCAGGGCGGCGACGGCAACGTCATCGACCTGGCCGATCACCACTACCGAGTGGGTGATGTCAGTGGCACGACGATCAGCGGGACGCACTTCTCGCTGTCGAGCCTGCGCGGCAAGGTCGTCGTCGTGAACTTCTGGGGGAGCTGGTGCAACCCTTGCCGGACGGAGGCGCAGGGGTTCGTGCAGGTCGCGAAGGACTACGCGAGCAAGGGGGTCGCGTTCCTCGGGATCGATGAGCGCGACTCCATCGCTGGCGCGAAGAACTTCGAACGCGAGTACGGCGTCCCCTACCCGAGCCTGTTCGACAGCAGCGAGACGCTGGCGTTGCGGTTCCCGCACGCGATTCCGGCCTCGACCCCGACGACGATCGTGATCGGCCGGACCGGCGAGATCCTGGCCAAGGTGACCGGCCCGATCGAGTACACCGACCTGAAGTCGCTCGTGCAGCACGTGCTGAAGCTCGAGAACGCCTGATGCACCTCGTCGCGAGCGCGAGCACCGCGTTCGAACACGCCGCATCCGGAACCCTGATCCTTGCGATCCCGGTTGCCTTCCTGGCCGGTTTGGTGTCCTTCCTCTCCCCGTGCGTCCTGCCGCTCGTCCCGGCGTACCTCTCTTATGTCACGGGGCTGTCGGCGGCCGACCTCGCGGCCAGCTCCCGTCAGGTCTCGGACGGCCCGGGCGCCGCCGTCGCTGCCGCGGCGCAGCCCGGCGGGTGGCGACGCGGCCGGGTGCTGCTCGGCTCGACGTTGTTCGTTGCCGGCTTCTCGTCCGTCTTCATCCTGTTCGGAGCGTTCTTCGGAGCGATCGGCGCACATCTCGACGCCCACGCGACGCTGGTCGACCGCATCGCCGGTGCGGTCGCGATCGTGATGGGGCTTGCGTTCATGGGCTGGTTGCCCGGATTCCAGCGCGAGTGGCGGTTTCACAGGCTCCCCACCCTCGGCATCGCCGGGGCACCGCTGCTGGGGCTCGCGTTCGGCGTCGGCTGGACGCCGTGCACCGGTCCGACGCTGGGTGTCGTGCTCAGTCTCGCGGGTGACCCGAACACCGCGACCGCGGGTCGCGGCGCGTTGCTGACGGCGGTCTACTGCGTGGGGCTGGGTCTGCCGTTCGTACTCGCCGGGCTTGCGTTCCGCAAGGCGCTCGGCGCGTTCGACGTCGTCAAGCGGCACTACGCGATCGTCGTGCGCGGCGGTGGCCTGCTCCTCGTCGCTGTCGGCGTCCTGCTCGTGACGGGTGAGTGGAACACGCTGTCGATCCACCTGCGCAACGCCTTTCCCGGATTCACCACCGCCGTATGACCGAGACCCTGAGCGAGGAAGTCGCTGCGCTTTCGACCGCGCCTGAGCCGGTCTCCGGTCGCGTCGCTCGCGGTGCGGGGCCGCATCTGCGCCGGCTCTGGCGACAGCTGACCAGCATGCGTACGGCGCTGCTGCTGCTGACGCTCCTCGCCCTCGCTGCGATTCCCGGCACCTTCATTCCGCAGCGTGGTCTCGACCCGGTGAAGGTGGACGGCTTCCTCAGGCGGCACCCCCACCTCGGCCCGCTGATGAACCACCTGTCGCTGTTCGACGTGTTCGCCGCGCCGTGGTTCGCCGCGATCTACCTGCTGCTGTTCGTGTCGCTGGTCGGCTGTCTGGTTCCCCGGATCCGGCTGCACGCCGCGGCCCTTCGCCGGCGACCGCCGAACGCACCTCGCCACCTGATGCGGTTGCCCGCATCGGTGCAGTGGGAGACCGAAGCGGCTCCCGACCAGGTCGCCGCTGCGGCGTACCAGCTTCTGAAGTCCTCGCGCTGGCGGGTCGACCGCCGCGACGAGCCCGACGGCGTCGCGACGGTCGCCGCTGAGAAGGGCTACTTGCGGGAGACCGGCAACCTCGTCTTCCACGTAGCGCTGGTCGTGTTGCTGCTCGGCATCGCGTTGACCGGTCTGTACGGCTACAAGGGAACGGTCCTGGTCAGCGAGCGCGGCGGCTTCGCCAACGCGCGAGAGTTCTACGACGTGTTCGAGCCGTCGAGGTTGTTCTCCGACTCGCAGCTCGCGCCGTTCTCGTTCACGCTGCAGCGGTTCACCGCGTCGTACCAGCCCAGCGGGGAGCCGACGAGCTTCCACGCCTACATCGCCTATCGCTCCTCGCCGTCGGCCGCGCCGGTGCCGTTCGACATGCAGGTCAACCACCCGCTGGACGTCGACGGCGCGAAGGTCTTCCTGGTCGGTCACGGCTACTCGCTGCGGATCAGCGTCAAGAACGCGGCCGGGCAGACGGTCTACAACGGTGACACCCCGTTCCTGCCGGACGACTCGCAGTTCACCTCGCACGGCGTCGTGAAGATCCCGAACCTGGGCGGTGGCAAGCAGCTCGGCCTGACCGGCTTCTTCTACCCGACCGCGGGCGTCGGGCCGACCGGTGCCGTGACGTCGATCTACCCGGGGCCGCGGCAGCCGCTGCTGTCACTGGCGGCATGGAGCGGCGACCTCGGCGCGAACAGCGGTGTGCCGCAGTCCGTCTACTCGTTGCCGGTGGCGAACCTGAACAACATCGGAGTCACCCAGCTCACGCCGGGCAAGAGCTGGCACCTGCGCGACGGCGCGACCGTCACTTTCCACGGCGTTGACCAGTGGGCGACGTTCCAGGTGGCTCACGAGCCGGGCAAGCGCACGCTGCTGGCCGGTGCGATCTTCATCATCGCGGGCCTGCTCGCGTCACTTCGGGTACGCCGGCGGCGGTTCTGGTTGCGTGCGGTCCCGGCCGCTGGCGGGGAGTCCGACCGGCGTACCGTTGTCATGGCGGCGGGGCTCGCTCGCAGTGACGCAGACGGTTTCAGCGGCGAGCTCGAAGATCTGGTCGGTCGGATCACCGCGCCCGATCCCGGGGCAATCGAGAGGGCAGGGGAATGAGCGCGAACCTTCATCTCGCGCACACCTCTGACGTGCTGCTGACGTGGGCTGTCTTCCTCTACGCGTTCGCGATGCTCGGCTACGCCGCCGAGTTCGCTGCGGGGCGCCGTGCCGAGGCGGCCGGCGGTGGCAGCGAAACGGTGGCGCGAGGTGCCCGCCGCGCGGCGCTGTTCGGGCGCGGAGCGGTGGTCCTGACGTTCGGCGGGTGGGCGTTCCACATCGCTGCCGTCACGACCCGAGGTGTCGCCGTGCATCGCGTGCCGTGGGGCAACATGTACGAGTTCTCGTGCATGGTCACCCTCGTCGCGGTGAGCGTGTACCTGTTCCTGCTGACGCAGCCGCGGGTCCGGGCCGCGGTGACCGGCAAGCAGCGAACGACCGAGTCGGTGCGCTGCCTCGGCGCGTTCGTGATGGCGCCGATCATCTTGTACCTGGGCCTCGCCGGCACCGTCCTGTACGCCGCACCCGGCCCGCTCGTACCGGCGCTGAACTCGTACTGGATCAAGATCCACGTCGTCGCCGCGATCACCGCGACCGGCGCGTTCCTGGTCTCCGGCGTCATCACGGTGCTCTACCTGCTGAAGGACCGCTACGAGCGTGGACTGCCGCCCTTGCGCGTCGCGCTCCTCGCTCGGTTGC
Source organism: Mycobacteriales bacterium (assembly GCA_035545175.1). GTDB lineage: Bacteria > Actinomycetota > Actinomycetes > JAFAQI01 > JAFAQI01 > DASZTV01. The sequence continues at coordinate 16,809 of DASZYY010000198.1, read as the reverse complement.
GGTCACCGCGGAACCCGGCGCGGGTCAGCCTCGGCCCGGGAACCGCGGCGGCCGTCGAGATGGGGGCCGCGCGAGGCGGTCTGATGCGCGCCTTGCCGAGTGCCGCCGTCCTCGACCGGCTCGCCTACCGCGTCATCACCTTCGCGTTCCCAGTATGGACGTTCGCGATCATCGCCGGGGCGATCTGGGCCGAGCAGGCGTGGAGCCGGTACTGGGGCTGGGACCCCAAGGAGACGTGGTCGTTCATCACCTGGCTGGGCTACGCGGCGTACCTGCACGCTCGGGCGACTGCCGGCTGGCGCGGCCGTCGCGCGGCGACGCTGTCACTGATCGCCTTCGGCGCGCTGATGGTCGACTACTACGTTGTCAACACGGTGATCACCGGCCTGCACAGCTACGCCGGGATCTCCTAGCTCACCGCCGCGTTGACACGCTCGCATGTGACATAGGGGTTGTGACGCCGAGGCCCTATGTCACATGGGTGTCGCGAATCACCGCCCCGATGTGACATGCGGGTTGCAAGTCACGACACCTATGTGACATGCGATCACGCGGTGGTGGCGGGCTGCTCGTCGCCGGGCGCGCGAGGGGCCGGCGCGGCGGTCGTCTTGGCGCCGTCCTGGCGAAGCAGGTCGCGGATCTCGGACTCGCGGAAGCGGCGGTGCCCGCCCGGCGTACGGATGCTGTTGATGCGTCCTGCGGCGGCCCAGCGCGTCACCGTTTTCGGGTCGACGCGGAACAGGCTGGCGACCTCTCCGGGCGTCAAAAGGCGGTCGCGAGCTTCCACTGCAGTTCCCCTCCGGCGGCCGCGATCCAGTCGAGAATGCGGCGTGTTGGGTTCATTGTCCCATTTTTTGCCGGTTCTTGTCAGGCAACCTCGCCCGATACCGCCCGCGAGTCGCCGAGATCCGTCCGCGTAGCCTCGGGCGCATGACGACGGACGAGGCTGAACCGAGCGGCGCTCGCGCGGTCCTCATCTACAACCTGCTGCGGCTGTCTCTCCTTGTCCTCTGCGCGCTGATCGCCTACGTCATCGGGCTGCGCGGCATCTGGCTCGTCGCCGCGGCATTCCTCGCCTCCGGTGTCATCAGCTGGTTCGCCCTGAAGAACCAGCGGATCAACATGGGGGCGGCGATCGAGCGCACGGTCGAGCGCGGCCGGGCCAAGGCCGCCGAGCGCACCGCGGTGGAGGACGAGTACGCCGACAAGGTCCACGGCGAAGCCGCCGGCTAGCTGATGCCCCGCGCCCAGCTCGACCGGCAGCCCCGTGATGTGGCCCGGATGTTCGATGCCGTTGCGGACAACTACGACCGGATGAACGCCGTCATGACCGGTGGTCAGGAGCGCCGCTGGCGACGGATCGTCGCTACCGCGCTCGAGCTGAGCGCCGGTGACCGGGTGCTCGACCTCGCCGCCGGCACGGGCGCGAGCTCGGTGAGCCTGCAGGCGGGCGGGGCGAGAGTCGTCGCCTGCGACTTCTCCGAAGGGATGCTCGGCGTCGGCCGTCGACGTCACCCCACCGTGCCGTTCGTCGCCGGCGACGCACTGCGGCTGCCGTTCCGTGACGGCACCTTCGACGCAGTCACGGTGTCCTTCGGCCTGCGCAACTTCGCCGACGTCGACGCAGCGCTCGCCGAGCTGGCGCGGGTCACCACCCCGGGGGGACGGCTCGCGATCCTCGAGACCAGCGCGCCGCGGCGCCAGCCGCTGCGGGGTGGGCACCACTTCTACGTGCGCCGGGTCATGCCGAGGCTGGCCCGCCTGGTGGCGAGCAACAGTGAGGCCTACGACTACCTCGCGGAGTCGGTGGACGCCTGGCCCGGCCCGGCGGAGCTCGCCGACCGGATCGCCGCGGCGGGCTGGGGCAAGGTCCGATGGCGGCAGCTGATGCTCGGTGCGGTCGCCCTCCACACCGGTGCCCGTTAGGCGGTCGATAGGATCACCCCAGCCGCATGTGAACGCTTTCACGAGGCGCTCTTGAAAGGCAGAGAACCGGCGTGACACACCCCGAGTACGACGCAGACGTCGTGGTTGTCGGCGCTGGTCCGGGGGGATCGACGGCGGCGTACTGGATGGCGCAAGCCGGCTTGTCGGTCATCGTCTGCGAGAAGTCGAAGTTCCCCCGCGAGAAGGTCTGCGGCGACGGCCTGACGCCGCGTGCGGTCAAGCAGCTGATCGCCATGGGCATCGACACCTCTCCCGAGGCGGGATGGCTTGCGAACAAGGGTCTTCGCATCCTCGGCGGTGGCATGCGGCTGGAGATGCCGTGGCCGGACCTCGCCGCCTACCCGGGACACGGACTGGTCCGCCAGCGCCACGACTTCGACGACCAGCTCGCGCGTAACGCGCAGAAGGCCGGCGCCCAGATCTTCGAGCAGACCACCGTCACCGAGCCGATCCGCGACGAGCGCACCGGACGCGTCGAAGGCGTCGTCACCAAGGACGGACGCACGTTCCGGGCGCCGGTAACCGTCGTCGCGGACGGCAACAGCACGCGCTTCTCGCTCGCGCTCGGCCGCCAGCGCCGCGAAGACCGCCCGATGGGCGTCGCCTACCGCCGCTACTACAAGAGCCCGCGCCACGACGACGACTGGCTGGAGTCCTGGCTCGAGCTGTGGGACGGCGAGCCGGGCAAGGACCGGCTGCTGCCCGGCTACGGCTGGATCTTCGGGATGGGGGACGGCACGTCCAACGTGGGTTTGGGCATCCTGAACACCTCCGATGCGTTCGGGCAGACCGACTACCGCGACCTGCTCGACCGGTGGGTCTCCGCGCTGCCGGAGGAGTGGGGCTTCGTTCCGGAGAACGCGACCGGCCCGATCCGCGGCGCGGCGCTGCCGATGGGCTTCAACCGCAAGCCGCACTACGCCGAGGGTGCGCTCCTCGTCGGCGACGCGGGCGGCATGGTCAACCCGATGAACGGCGAGGGGATCGCTTACGCCATGGAGTCGGCGCGCATGGCGGCAGAGGTGGTCGCCCAGGCGATGGCCGAGCCGTCCGGCGCACGCCGCGAGCGCGTTCTCGAGGGCTACCCGAAGGCGCTCGACGACACCTACGGCGGCTACTACACGCTCGGCCGCTACTTCGTCCGCGCGATCGGGCACCCGTCAGTGATGAAGCTGTGCACCCGCCACGGGCTGCCCCACCCGACGCTGATGAAGTTCTGCCTGAAGCTGCTCGCGAACCTCACCGAGCCGCGCGGCGGAGACGCCATGGACCGCATCATCAACGGCCTCACCCGCATCGCACCGGCCGCGTGAAATGGCTCACGACGTGACACCTAGACTCGTCGCCGTTGCCCGCTGGGTCGGTGCGCAGAACAGGAGAGAAGGAGAAGGATGATCCCGATTCTCATCCTGGCGGCCATTGGCGCCGGCTTTGCCGTCTTCTCCGTGATCATGGGGGCGTTGACCGGTCCGAAACGGTTCAACAAGGCCAAGCTGGAGTCCTACGAGTGCGGCATCGAACCGAGCCCGCAGGCGTTCCGCGGCCACCGCTTCCCGGTGAAGTACTACCTGACGGCGATGCTGTTCATCGTCTTCGACATCGAGATCATCTTCTTGTATCCGTGGGCCGTCGCCTTCAACTCGCTCGGCATGTTCGGCCTGATCGAGATGGTCCTCTTCATCGTTGCCGTCTTCGTCGTGTACGCCTACGTGTGGCGCCGCGGCGGGCTCGAGTGGGACTGACGCGGGGAAGCGGCTGACATGGGCATCGAAGAAAAGCTGCTTCCCGAGGGCGTCCTGCTGACGACGGTCTCGAAGATCCTCAACACCGCGCGCAAGAACTCGGTCTGGCCGGCGCAGTTCGGTCTTGCTTGCTGTGCCATCGAGATGATGGCGGTCGGTGGTCCGCGCTTCGACATCGCACGGTTCGGGATGGAGCGCTTCTCGGCATCCCCGCGGCAAGCGGACCTGATGATCGTGGCCGGTCGGGTGTCGCAGAAGATGGCGCCGGTTCTCCGGCAGATCTACGACCAGATGTCCGAGCCCAAGTGGGTGCTCGCCATGGGCGTCTGTGCCAGCAGCGGCGGCATGTTCAACAACTACGCCATCGTGCAGGGTGTCGACCACATCGTCCCGGTCGACATGTACCTGCCGGGCTGTCCGCCGCGTCCGGAGATGCTGCTCGACGCGATTCTCAAGCTGCACGACAAGATCAAGACCGGCCCGCTCAACGGCAAGCTGAAGCCGACCGAGATCGATGACTCGCCGTACGAGAAGCCGATCGCGCGCGACACCCGCATCTCGAAGAGCCTGCCGGTCGACATCGAGATCGCGCCGTACGCCAACTCCGCGCCGCTGCCGGGCGAAGAGCGATGACCGAAGACGGCGGCACCCGCCGCGACATCTTCGGGGCGACCGGTTCCGGTGACACCTCCGGCTTCGGCGGTCTCGTCGTACCCACCCCGCAGCTGCTGTCGAGCCCGAAGCCGTACGGCGGGTGGTTCGACGAGGCGACGAGCGCGCTGCAGGCGGCCTACCCGAACTTCGACAGCGCCATCGAGCGGGTGGTCGTGCATCGCAGCGAGCTGACGCTGCACGTCAAGCGCGAGGCGATCGCCGAGATCGCCAAGACGCTGCGTGACGACCCGGCACTGCGGTTCGAGATGTGCTCTGGCGTCTCTGGTGTCGACTACCTCAACGACCCCACCGGTCGCCGGCTGCACGCGGTCTACCACCTGCTGTCGATGACGTTCCGTCGCCGGCTGAGGCTGGAGGTCTCCGTCACGGCAGAGGACCCGCACATCCCCAGCGTGACGAACGTCTACCCGACCGCCAACTGGCACGAGCGCGAGACCTGGGACTTCTTCGGCATCGTCTTTGACGGTCACCCGGCGTTGACGCGCATCGAGATGCCCGACGACTGGCCGGGTCACCCCCAGCGCAAGGACTACCCGCTCGGTGGCGTGCCGGTCGAGTACAAGGGCGCGATGGTGCCACCTCCGGACGAGAGGAGGTCGTACGCATAGATGGGCACCGACTCAGAGACCTACGAGAGCACTTACGACTCGAGCGACCCGTACGGCGGCAACTCACCGGAGGGCGAGGGCCGCGTCTTCACCGTCGGTGGCGGTGACTGGGACGACGTCGTCGAGGCAGTCGACCCGGACACGAGCGAGCGCATCGTCGTCAACATGGGCCCGCAGCACCCGTCGACGCATGGCGTGCTCCGGCTCGTGCTCGAGCTCGAGGGCGAGACCGTCGCGCAGATCCGGCCGGTGATCGGCTACCTGCACACCGGCATCGAGAAGAACATGGAGTACCGCAACTGGGTGCAGGCGGTCACGTTCATCACCCGGTGCGACTACCTCTCCCCGCTGTTCAACGAGACCACCTACTGTCTCGGCGTCGAGCGGCTGCTCGGCATCGAGGAGCAGATCCCGGAGCGGGTCAACGTCCTTCGGATCCTCGTCCTCGAGCTGCAGCGGATCTCCTCTCACCTGGTCTGGCTTGCCACAGGTGGCATGGAGATCGGCGCGATCACCATGATGCTGCTCGGCTTCCGGGAGCGCGAGAAGATCCTGCGCATCCTCGAGATGATCACCGGCCTGCGGATGAACCACGCGTACGTCCGTCCCGGTGGCGTCGCGCAGGACATCCCGCCCGGAGCGGTCGACGCGATCCGGGAGTTCATTCCCGACATGCGCAAGCGGATCGACGAGTACGAGGACCTGCTCTCGGCGAACCCGATCTGGCTGGCTCGGCTGTCGGGCGTCGGTTACCTCGACACCTCGTCGTGCATGCAGCTCGGTGTCACGGGCCCGCTGCTTCGCGCCTCCGGCTTTGCCTGGGATCTCCGCAAGGAGATGCCGGTCATGGGTTACGAGACATACGACTTCGACGTCGTCACCGAGGCCGCGGGCGACTGCTACGCCCGCTACCTGGTGCGGATCAACGAGATGCGCGAGTCCTTGAAGATCGTCGAGCAGGCGCTCGACCGGCTGCGTCCCGGTCCCACGATGGTCGAGGACAAGAAGATCGCCTGGCCCGCGCAGCTGGCGCTCGGCTCTGACGGGCTCGGCAACTCCCTCGACCACATCCGCAACATCATGGGTACGTCGATGGAAGCGCTGATCCACCACTTCAAGCTGGTCACCGAAGGCTTCCGCGTCCCGGCCGGCCAGGCCTACGTTCCGATTGAGTCACCGCGCGGTGAGCTAGGCGCCCACGTCGTCTCCGACGGCGGAACGCGTCCGTACCGGGTGCACCTGCGTGACCCAAGCTTCGTCAACCTGCAGGCAGTTCCGGCGGTCTCGGAAGGCGGCATGATCTCCGATGTCGTCGCGGCGGTCGCGAGCATCGATCCGGTCATGGGTGGAGTAGACCGTTGACCCCACGAAATCGCTCACTTCGTTCACGATTCCGCGGGGGCCCCGAATGACAAACGGTCTCTCACCCGAGATCCGAGAGCTCGCCCGTGAGCTGATCGCGCGCTATCCGAAACCGCGGTCGGCGCTGCTTCCGATGCTGCATCTCGTGCAGAGCGAAGAGGGCTTCGTCAGCCCCGACGGCATCGCGCTGTGCGCGGAGCTGCTCGAGCTGACGAAGGCCGAGGTCGGCGCGGTCGCGACGTTCTACACGATGTACAAGCGCAAGCCGGTCGGCGAGTACCACGTCGGCGTCTGCACCAACACGCTGTGCGCGGTCATGGGCGGCGATGCGATCTACTCCGCGCTGAAGGAACACACCGGCATCACGTCGCAGAACGGCGTGACGGAGGACGGCAAGGTCTCCCTCGAGCACATCGAGTGCAACGCGGCCTGCGACTACGCGCCCGTGATGATGGTCAACTGGGAGTTCTTCGACAACCAGACGGTCGAGTCGGCCAAGCAGGTCGTCGACGACCTGCGCGCGGGCAAGCCGGTCGCTCCGACCCGCGGTGCCGCCACGGTCTGCACGTGGAAGGAAGCCGAGCGAGTCCTGGCCGGCTTCCACGACGGCCGTGCCGACGAGGGTGTTGCCGCCGGTCCCGCGACGCTCGTCGGCCTTGAGCTTGCCAAGGAGCGGGGTGACTCGGCATGAAGCTGACACCCGTTCTCTCCGCGAACTGGGACACCGACCGGCCATGGACGCTGGCCGGCTACGGCGGCGACTACAAGGCGGCGCGCAAGGCGCTCGCGATGGAGCCCGACGCCGTCATCAACCTGGTCAAGGAGTCCGGCCTGCGCGGTCGCGGTGGCGCCGGCTTCCCGACCGGCAACAAGTGGAGCTTCATCCCGCAAGGTGACGGCAAGCCGCACTACCTCGTGGTCAACGCCGACGAGTCGGAGCCGGGCACCTGCAAGGACATCCCGCTCATGCTCGCCAATCCGCACGTGCTCATCGAGGGCGTGATCATCACGTGCTTCGCGATCCGCGCCGACCGCGCGTTCATCTATGTGCGCGGTGAGGTTCTGCACGTCGTACGCCGGCTGCAGGCCGCGGTTGCCGAGGCATATGCGGCCGGCCTGCTCGGCAAGAACATCTTCGGCACCGGCTTCGATCTCGAGGTCGTCGTGCACGCCGGAGCCGGCGCCTACATCTGCGGTGAGGAAACGGCACTGCTCGACTCGCTCGAGGGCTACCGCGGCCAGCCGCGCCTGCGCCCGCCGTTCCCGGCGGTCGAGGGCCTGTACGCCTGTCCGACGGTCATCAACAACGTCGAGTCGGTCGCCAGCGTGCCGCCGATCATCGACCGTGGCGTCGAGTGGTTCCGCGGCTTCGGCTCCGAGAAGTCGCCCGGCTTCACCCTCTACTCGCTGTCCGGCCACGTCACCAACCCCGGCCAGTACGAAGCGCCGCTCGGCGTCACGCTGCGTGAGCTGCTCGAGCTTGCCGGTGGCGTGCGCGAGGGACACGAGCTGAAGTTCTGGACGCCGGGCGGCTCGTCGACGCCGCTGCTCACCGCCGAGCACCTCGACGCGCCGCTGGACTACGAGGGCATGACCGAAGCCGGATCGATGCTCGGGACCAAGGCGCTGCAGATCTTCGACGACACCACCTGTGTGGTTCGCGCCGCGCTGCGGTGGACTGAGTTCTACGCGCACGAGTCCTGTGGCAAGTGCACGCCGTGTCGTGAGGGGACCTACTGGATGGTGCAGATCCTCGAGCGGCTCGAACGCGGCGACGCCGACGCCAGTGACATCGACACGCTGCTCGATGCGTGCGACAACATCTTCGGTCGATCCTTCTGCGCACTCGCTGACGGTGCCGTGAGCCCGATCGTCTCCTCGATCCAGTACTTCAAGGACGAGTACGTCGCGCACTGGGAGCAGGGCAAGTGCCCCTTCGACCCGACCGCCGCCACCCTCTTCGCAACCGCGGGTGCGTCGTGAGCGCCGCCCCCGACGAGTCGACGGTGGTCGAGACGGTCACCGTCACGATTGACGGCGTCGAGGTCGCGGTCCCCAAGGGCTCGCTGATCATCCGGGCCGCCGAGATGATCGGCATCCAGGTGCCGCGGTTCTGTGACCATCCACTGCTGGACCCGGTCGGCGCATGCCGCCAGTGCATCGTCGAGGTCGAGGGCGAGCGCAAGCCCGTCGCGTCATGCACGGTGCCGGTGCGCGACGGCATGGTCATCAAGACGCAGCTCTCGTCCGGCGTGGCGGAGAAGGCGCAGCGCGGCAACCTCGAGTTCCTGCTGCTGAACCACCCGCTCGACTGCCCGGTGTGCGACAAGGGCGGCGAGTGCCCGCTGCAGAACCAGGCGCTGTCCAACGGCGCGGCCGAGAGCCGGTTCAAGGACGAGAAGCGGACCTACGAGAAGCCGATCCCGATCTCTTCGCAGGTATTGCTGGACCGCGAGCGTTGCGTGCTGTGCGCGCGGTGCACCCGGTTCTCGCAGCAGATTGCCGGTGACCCCTTCATCGAGCTGTTCGAGCGCGGCGCGCTGGAGCAGGTGGCGATCTACGAGGACGAGCCGTTCTCGTCGTACTTCTCCGGCAACACCGTGCAGATCTGCCCGGTAGGTGCGTTGACCGGTGCGCAGTACCGGTTCCGCGCCCGTCCGTTCGATCTCGTCTCGACGCCTTCGATCTGCGAGCACTGCTCGTCGGGCTGTCAGCAGCGCACCGACTGGCGCCGCGGAAAGGTGTTGCGCCGGCTCGCCGGCGAGGATCCCGAGGTCAACGAGGAGTGGAACTGCGACAAGGGCCGGTGGGCCTTCGCCTACCAGCGTTCCGCCGGCCGGATCAAGACGCCGCTCGTTCGCGACGAGGACGGCTACCTCGTCGAGGCTTCCTGGACCGAGGCGATCGCACGAGCGGCCGAAGGGCTGTCGCGCAACCGTGGCCGTACCGGTGTCCTGACAGGTGGCCGCCTCACCGTCGAGGACGCCTACGCCTACTCGAAGTTCGCGCGGCGCGTGCTCGGGACGAACGACATCGACTTCCGTGCCCGGCCGCACTCGGTCGAGGAGCAGCACTTCCTTGCCTCGCGGGTCGCGGGTCGGTACCTGGAGACGACGTACGCCGACCTGGACGCGGCACCCGCGGTCCTGCTCGCCGGCTTCGAAGCCGAAGAAGAGTCACCGATCGTCTTCCTGCGGCTGCGCAAGGCGGTCAAGGAGAGCGGGCTGCAGGTATTCGGAATCGCTCCGCTGACGACGCCTGGGCTGCGCAAGCTCGGTGGCCGTCTGCTCGCGACGGCGCCGGGGGCCGAAGCCGCAACGCTCACGGATCTGCCGGCCGATGTGGCCGAGGCGCTCGGCAAGCCGGGCGCGGTGATCATCGTCGGTGAGCGGCTCGCGACGTCGCCGGGCGCACTGAGCGCGGCCGCCGCGCTCGCCGACAAGACCGGTGCACGGCTCGCGTGGATCCCGCGTCGTGCCGGTGACCGTGGTGCGGTCGAAGCCGGTTGCCTGCCAGGTCTGCTGCCGTTCGGCCGTCCGCTCGACAACGCTGATGCGCGAGGCGAGGTCAATGCGGCGTGGGGCGGTGAGGTCCCGGCGGGCCCAGGGCGTGACGGCGACACGATCGTCGCGGCGGCGGCATCGGGTGCACTCGCGCTCGTCGTCGCCGGCGTGGATCTCGACGACCTCGCCGACCCGGCGGCCGCTTTGAAGGCGATCGAACAGTCCCCGTTCGTGGTCAGTCTCGAGGTCCGCGAGTCGGCGGTCACCGACCGCGCGGACGTCGTGTTCCCGGTCTCGGTAGTTGCCGAGAAGCCGGGTCTGTTCCTGGACTGGGAAGGCCGGATGCGCCCGTTCGAGGCGACGCTCGAGTCCGACGGCCCGATCCCGGACCTGCGCGTACTGCACCGTCTCGCGCTGGCGATGGGCACCGATATCGGCACCCCTGACGCCGCGACCGTCCAGGCAGAGATCGCCAAGCTCGGACGCTGGTCCGGTGACCGCCCGGCCGCGCCGACTGCGGGAGCCGCGTCGAACGCAACTGTCGGCTCCGGCGAGGCGCTGCTGGCGACCTGGCACCTGCTGCTCGACGAGGGCCGACTGCAGGACGGCGTTGCCGAGCTCGCCGGAACCCGCAAGCCGGCGGTGGCGCGGATGTCGGCGACGACCGCCGGCTCGCTCGGTCTCACCGACGGCGCCGCGGTGACGGTGAGCACCGCCGCGGGCAAGGTGACACTGCCGCTGGCCGTCACCGAGATGGTCGACGGAGTCGTCTGGCTGCCCACCTACTCACCCGGGTCGCACGTCCACGCGGCCCTGGGTGTCGGTTCCGGTGCGGTTGTCTCGGTGAAGGCGGGAGCGGCCTGATGACACTTCCCGCGCTTGCCCACCCGATCGCCGCCGCGAGCAACTTGTCGGCGTTCAACAACGACCCGTGGTGGATCACGGTCATCAAGTGCCTTGTCGCCTTCGTCTTCCTCGTCGTCACGACGCTGTTGATGATCTGGGCGGAACGCCGCGTCATCGGCCGGATGCAGGCGCGCCCCGGCCCCAACCGGGTGGGCCCGTTCGGCGTCCTGCAGGGTCTCGCGGACGGCATCAAGCTCGCACTGAAGGAAGACCTGATCCCGGCGATCGTGGACAAGCCGCTCTACATCCTCGCGCCGATCATCGCCAGCATCCCGGCGTTCTTGTCCTTCGCGATCATCCCGGTCGGGCCGGTGGTGTCGATCGGCGGACATCACACGCCGTTGCAGATCACCGACCTGCCGGTCGCCGTGCTCTTCTACCTCGCGATGGCGTCCGTCGGGGTGTACGGAATCGTGCTCGCGGGCTGGTCCAGCCGCTCGCCGTACCCGCTGCTCGGTGCGCTCCGGTCTTCGGCGCAGGTCATCTCCTACGAAGTCGCGATGGGCCTCTCGCTCGCCGCGGTGTTCCTCTACGCCGGCTCGCTGTCGACCTCGGACATCGTCGCGTCGCAGCACAAGCTCTGGTACGCGCTGCCGCTGATCCCGTCGTTCCTGATGTACCTGGTGTCGATGGTCGGCGAGACCAACCGTGCCCCGTTCGACCTCCCGGAAGCCGAGAGCGAGCTTGTCGCCGGATTCCACACCGAGTACTCATCGCTGAAGTTCGCGATGTTCTTCCTCGCCGAGTACATCAACGTCACCACGGTCTCCGCGATCGCGACGACGTTGTTCCTCGGTGGCTGGCGAGCGCCATGGCCGCTGTCACTGGTCGGCGAAGACTCGCTGAACCACGGCTGGTGGCCGGTGCTCTGGTTCCTCGGCAAGCTCTTCCTTCTGCTCTTCGCGTTCATCTGGATCCGCGCCACGCTGCCGCGGCTTCGCTACGACCAGTTCATGCGACTCGGGTGGAAGGTGCTGATCCCGTTCAGCCTGGTCTGGATCCTCGTGGTTGCGGCGTTCCGTGAGCTGACGAACGAGGGCAAGAGCCGGATGACCACGCTGGTGTACGTCGGCATCCCGATTGCCGTGATCGTGCTGGTCTGGTCGTTCGTCACCGAGACGCGCCTCAACCGGCGCACCGCAGAGGACGAGCAGCGGCTCGAGGCTGCCGCGCTGGCCCAGCGCGACACGTACCCGATCCCGGTGCTCAGCGGCGCGCCAAGCGTGGATGTGGCGGCAGTGAGCGCGACGACGGACAACTCCACGGAGGTACTCGATGGCTGACGAGATCGAACGTCGGCCTGCCGGCGCACCCGAGGAGCGCAAGTCGAACCCGATCAAGGACATGCTTGCGCCGGTCGCGGGCTTCGGCGTGACGCTCGGCACGATGTTCCAGAAGACCGTCACCGAGCAGTACCCCGAGGACAAGCGCCCCACCGAGCCGCGCTACCACGGCCGCCATGTGCTCAACCGGCACCCGGACGGCCTCGAGAAGTGCGTCGGCTGCGAGCTGTGCGCCTGGGCCTGCCCGGCCGACGCGATCTACGTCGAAGGCGCGGACAACACCGAAGAGGCCCGGTTCTCACCGGGTGAGCGGTACGGCGCCGTCTACCAGATCAACTACCTGCGCTGCATCTTCTGCGGCCTGTGCATCGAGGCGTGCCCGACCCGTGCGTTGACGATGAGCAACGACTACGAGCTCGCCGACGACAGCCGCCAAGACCTGATCTTCACGAAGGACCAGCTGCTCACGCCGCTGCTGCCCGGCATGGAAGCGCCGCCGCACCCGATGCGGCTCGGTGATGACGAGAAGGCCTACTACGTGCGGAACAACGCTCCGGCGGCTCCGAAGGAGCCCGGCCAGTGACGTCCATGGTTCTCGCGGCGTCGACCTCGGGCGCGCCGGCGACGATGCACGAAGCAGTGCTGTTCTGGCTGCTCGCGCCGATCGCGGTCGCGGCTGCGATCGGGCTCGTCATCGCGCGCAGCGCGGTGCACGCCGCGATGATGCTCGCCGCGGTGATGATGTGCCTCGCGGCCTTCTACACCGCCGAGAACGCGCCGTTCCTCGCCGTCGTACAGGTCGTCGTCTACACCGGCGCGGTCCTGATGCTCTTCCTGTTCGTGCTGATGCTGATCGGTGTGGACTCGACCGAGTCGCTCATGGAGACGCTGCGCGGGCAGCGATTCGCCGCCTCTGTGGTCGGCCTCGCCTTCGCGATCCTGCTGCTCGCGGCGCTCGCCGGCACGGTCGGCAGCTTCCACCCGAAGGGCGTGGTCAGCGCTGAGGCCGGCAAGGGCAACGTGGCGGCAATCGCCCAGCTGCTGTTCAGTCGCTACGTCTTCGCCTTCGAGGCAACGAGCGCCCTGCTGATCACCGCCGGCCTGGGCGCGATGGTGCTGGCGCACCGCGAACGCACCGCGGCGCGGCTCACCCAGCAGCAGCAGATGCAGCAGCGCGCCGCACGCGGTGGCGCCGCCATCGCTCCGCTCCCGGGTCCGGGCGTCTACGCCGACCACGACTCGATCGACACTCCGGCGCTGCTGCCCGACGGCTCGATCGCGACGTTGAGCGTTCCCTCCTACCTGCAGGTCTCAGGCGCCCAGCCGCGCCGCGAAGACCCGGAACTGGGGGCCTGAGAACATGCACGTCGACTACTACCTCTACCTGTCAGCGCTGCTGTTCACCATCGGCGCCGTCGGGGTTCTGGTCCGCCGCAACGCGATCGTCGTATTCATGTGCGTCGAACTCATGCTCAACGCGGTGAACCTCTCGCTGGTCACGTTCGCCCGCTACAACGGCAGCCTCGACGGTCAGATCATCGCGTTCTTCGTGATGGTGGTTGCCGCCGCTGAGGTCGTCGTCGGGCTGGCGATCATCATGTCCATCTTCCGATCGCGACGGTCCGCCTCCGTCGACGACGCGAACCTGCTGAAGTACTGAGGCCGGGGGATATGCCACTCACGCTGAACACGGCCGTGCCGGTGCCGTACGTGCACTCCACGGGCGTCTTCGACCTCACCTTCCTCCTCGTCCTGCTGCCGGCGGCGAGCGCTGCCGTGCTGCTGCTCGGCGGCAAGCGGACCAACTCGTGGGGTCACCTGCTCGGCTGCGCTGCACCGATCGGCTCGTTCGTGATCGCCGTGGTCGAGTTCTTCGCGCTGATCGGCCGTGACGGCGGGCAGAGCCGCCAGCTCGACCAGCATCTGTGGACCTGGGTGCCGGTCGCCGGCTTCCACGCCGACGTGAACTTCCTGCTCGACCCGTTGTCGATCACGTTCGTGCTGCTGATCACCGGCGTCGGCTCGCTGATCCACGTGTACTCGATCGGCTACATGGAGCACGACCCGGACCGGCGCCGCTTCTTCGGCGAGCTCAACCTGTTCGTCGCGGCAATGCTGATCCTGGTCCTCGCCGACAACTACCTGCTGCTGTACGTCGGGTGGGAGGGCGTCGGTCTCGCGTCGTACCTGCTGATCGGGTTCTGGTCGCACAAGCCGAGCGCGGCGGTCGCCGCGAAGAAGGCGTTCCTCGTCAACCGCGTCGGTGACGTCGGCCTGTCGATCGCGATCATGCTGATGTACACGACGCTCGGCACGTTCGCATTCGGGACGGTCTTCAACCGCATCGGCGGCCCCGGAGTGCACTCCGGGACGGTCACCGCGATCGGCTTCATGCTGCTGCTCGGCGCCTGTGGCAAGAGCGCGCAGGCTCCGCTGCAGTCCTGGCTGCTCGATGCCATGGAGGGTCCGACCCCGGTCTCCGCCCTGATCCACGCGGCGACCATGGTCACCGCCGGCGTCTACCTCGTCGCGCGGTCGGGAGCGATCTTCAACACCTCGCCCCACGCCCGCCTCGCGGTCGAGATCGTCGGTGCGACGACCCTGGTGATGGGCGCGATCATCGGCTGCGCCTTCGATGACATCAAGAAGGTGCTGGCGGCGTCGACGATGAGCCAGATCGGCTACATGATGCTGGCCGTGGGCCTCGGGCCCGGTGTCTACGCGATCGGCATCATGCACCTGCTGACGCACGGCTTCTTCAAGGCGAACATGTTCCTCGGTGCCGGCTCGGTGATGCACGGCAACAACGACGAAGTGAACATGCGCCGGTACGGCGGGCTTCGCAAGGTCATGCCGGTGACGTTCGTGACGTTCGCCTTCGGCTATCTCGCAATCATCGGGATCATCCCGTTCTCGGGCTTCTTCTCGAAGGACAAGATCATCGAGTCGGCGTTCGACAAGGGCGGCGCCAGCGGCGACCTGTTCGGCATCATCGCCCTCGCCGGCGCCGGCCTCACCGCCTTCTACATGACCCGACTCATGGTCATGACGTTCTTCGGCAACAAGCGCTGGCCGCGCGACGTCCACCCGCACGAGTCGCCGAAGGTGATGCTCGTCCCGATGGCGATCCTCGCCGCGGGCTCACTCGTCGCCGGCTTCCTGCTGGTGCTCGGTGGTTCGCTGCAGCACTTCCTGACCCCGAGCGTCGGCGGCAGCATCGAAGAGGGCGGCCACACGATCTCGCCCGTGGTGCTCAGCATCATCACGCTTGCCGTCGTGCTGGGCGGCGTCGCCGCGGCTTGGTGGCTGGTGGCCCGCAAGCCGGTCCCCGCCGAGCCGCCGACCCATGTCACCGTTGCCACCAAAGCAGCGCGTCGCTCGCTGTTCGGCGACGACCTCAACGAGGGCGTGTTCATGCGACCGGGCGCGTACCTCACCAGAGCGCTGGTGTTCTTCGACAACCGCGGGGTCGATGGCCTGGTCAACGGTCTCGCCGCCGTCGTCGGTGGGTCGAGCGCTCGACTGCGGCGAAGTCAGACCGGCTTCGTCCGCTCCTACGCGCTGTCGATGCTGGCGGGTGCCTTCGCCATCGGCGTCAGCCTGCTGCTGCTGAGGGTGGGGTGACGCGGCGATGACTGCACTTCCCACGCACACCGGCTTCCCGTGGCTGATGGTTGTCGGGTTGTTCCCCCTGCTCGGCGTCGTCGGCATTCTCGCCTTGCCGAAGGCTCGTGAGGGCGAGGCACGGTTTGTCGCGATGCTCGCGTCGCTCGGCACGTTCATCGTCTCGATCTGCATGGCGATCGACTACAAGGTGCACGGGCAGGCGTTCCAGTTCACCCAGGACTACACCTGGATCAAGGCGTTCGGCGCGCACTACGCGGTCGGCGTCGACGGCATCGCCCTCGCCCTCGTCCTCATGACCACCGCGCTCGCGCCGATCTGCGTGCTCGCCTCCTGGCACGACGCTGACCGGCCGTTGCCGGACGCCGCGGGTGAGAACGGCGAGTACGCCGGTCGCGGGCCGCGGCTGTTCTTCTCGCTGCTGCTCGCGACGGAGACGCTCGTCATCGGGGTCTTCGGCTCGCTGGACGTGTTCTTCTTCTACGTCCTCTTCGAGGCGATGCTCATCCCGATGTACTTCCTGATCGGGTCGTTCGGCGGCGCCCGACGCTCGTACGCCGCGGTCAAGTTCCTCCTCTACTCGCTCGTCGGTGGCCTGCTCATGCTGGTGGCGGTGATCGGGCTCTATGTCACCTCTGCTCACCAGCTCGGGCACGGCACGTTCGACTACCGCGTCCTGCTCAGCCAGGTGCACATCTCCCACAACGAGCAGATCGCGCTGTTCCTGGGCTTCTTCATCGCGTTCGCGATCAAGGCACCCCTGTGGCCGTTCCACACCTGGTTGCCGGACGCGGCCAGTGAGGCGCCGACCGGAACCGCCGTCATGCTGGTCGGTGTCCTGGACAAGGTCGGGACGTTCGGCTTCCTGCGGTTCTGCATCCCGCTGTTCCCGTATGCCTCGAAGCTGTTCGCGCCGTACATCCTCGGGCTGTGCGTGACCGGCATCCTGTACGGCGCGCTCGTCGCGATCGGCCAGAAGGACCTGAAGCGGCTCGTCGCCTACTCCTCGGTGTCGCACTTCGGCTTCATCGCCCTCGGCGTCTTCGCCTTCACGACGCAGGGTGGGTCCGGCGCGACGCTGTACATGGTCAACCACGGCTTCTCGACCGGCGCGCTGTTCCTGGTCGTCGGGTTCCTGGCCTCGCGCCGCGGATCGCGC
>DASZYY010000197.1:0-8205 GCA_035545175.1 Mycobacteriales bacterium | reverse complement strand
GGACTGATCGACACTCCGCTCGGGCGGCTGGCCACCGCGGGGCGGCCGAGTCGTGGCAACACGAAGATCCCCCTCGGCCGGCAGGGCACGCCCTGGGAGGTGGCAGCGACCGTGGTGTTCCTGCTCAGCGACGCGTCGAGCTACATCACAGGGCAGACGATCGCCGTCGACGGCGGGCTGTCAACGCTCGGCTAGGCCGGGTCGAAGATCACGATCGGGATCTCCCGGTCGGTCTTCTTCTGGTAAGCGGCGTAGAACGCGGCGTGGGGGTTGGCGACCACCTTCGGCCACAGCTCGGCGCGCTCCTCGGGAGTGGCGACATGCGCCCGCATCTTGCGGGTCTTGGCGTTCACCGTCACCTCCACCTCGCCGTTGGCCCGGATGTTCTGGCACCACTGCGGCTCGCGGTCGTCGCCGCCGAAGGAGGCGATGAGCACGAGCGAGTCGCCCATCTGCAGCGGCGTGGTGGCCATGATCGTGCGTGGCTGCCCGGTCCGCCGGCCGATTGTCGTGAGCTTCACCATCGGCATGCCGCGGCCGCGGTGAAACAGCCGGCCACCCGTCGCGTTGAACAGCGTCGCGTGCAACCGGGTCCCGTAGCGGTAGATGACGTCCTTGGTGCGCACCTGTCGATCTTGCCAACCTCTGTTGCGGCGGCACGCACCGGGCGCGATCGTTAGGCGTGGTGAGCGACATGGGCGTCGGGGGGCCCGAGCCGGTCTGGGAGCCCGGACCGCCGTCGCCGCGCGCGTTCGCGCCGAGCGTCATCGGGGGTGCGATCGTCCCGCTCACCGTCTACTACGTGGTCCGCCACCACGTCTCCAGCGACCAGCGGGCGCTCGTCATCGCCGGCTTCTTCCCGGCTGCGTGGATCGTGCTGCAGTGGATCCGCACCCGCCGACTCGACCCGATCGGCGCAATCGTCCTCTTCGGCTTCATCGTCGGGGTGACGGTCTCGGAGCTGGTGGGTGGCAGCGCGTTCGTCCTGAAAGTGCGCGACTCCGCATTCACGCTGGCGTTCGGGGTCGCGTGCCTGTTGTCGTTGCTGGCGCGGCGGCCGATGATGTTCTACATCGGGAAGGCGATGTCGGCCGGCGACGATCCGAGACGGCAGGCGGCGTACGACGAGCTGTGGGACATCGGTGATGCCCGCAAGGTGTTCCGCATCATCACCGCCGTGTGGGCGATTGGGCTGATGCTCGAGGCCTCGGTCCGGATCCTGCTCGCTGCGGTCCTCTCGACCGGGGTGTTCCTCGCCGTGTCCCCGACCCTCGCCTTCCTGTCCTTCGGCGGTCTCGGCGTCTTCACGGGCGTCTACAGCGCGCATGCCCGCCGTCGCGGCGAGGCCGAGCTGGCCGATCAGGGCGTGACGTTCCCCTCTGTCATCGGTTGAAGACGGCGATACCTTTTCGATATGGCCGAGGCGGCGATCGGGACTGCCGAGAACGAAACCGTGTCGTTCCAGCCGTTCGACCCTGCCTTCGCCGTCGACCCCTACCCGCAGTACGCGCTCCTGCGGTCGGCGGTACCGGTCGAAGAGCACGAGTTCGGGTTCTGGGCGTTCTGGCGCCACCGGGACGTGGACGCGTTGCTGCGGTCACGGATGTCGGTCGAGGACCAGCACGTCACCGAGCACGGCCCGTTGCGCGACCTCTACGACGAGATCTACAACGAGGCTGACCACGGTCGTCGCGGCGGCGGGCTTTCGATGCTCGACCGCGACCCGCCGGACCACACCCGGCTGCGCCGGCTGGTTGCGAAGGCGTTCACCCCGAAGACGGTCGACGGGCTCGGACCGGTGATCGACTCGCTCGTCGAGGAGGCACTCGACCGAATCGAGGACGAGGGCTCGGCGAACCTGATCGACGCGCTTGCCTTCCCGCTGCCCTTCGCCGTGATCTCGGCAATGCTCGGCATGCCGGAGAACGACGTGGACCGCCTGCGCGAGCTGTCCGCGACGATCGTCCGATCGCTGGAGCCGGTGCCCGATCCCGAGGTGGTGCGGGCGATCGTCGCCGCCGAGATCGAGATGGCGGACCGGACCGCTGAGGCGATCGCGTGGAAGCGCGAGCATCCGGCGGACGACCTGCTCACTGCGCTGATCAACGTTCACGACGGCGAGGACGCCCTCACCGACGAGGAGCTCGTCTCGCAGGTGATCCTGCTCTACGTCGCCGGTCACGAGACCACGGTCAACCTGATCGGCAACGGCTGCCGTGCGCTGCTCAACGATCCCGCGCAAGCGGACCTGCTGCGGCGGGAGATCGGCATCGAGGACAACGCGGTCGAGGAGCTCTTGCGCTTCGACAGTCCGGTGCAGCTGACCCGGCGGGTCACCCTCGAGGACTACCACGTCGAGGACTTCGTCATCCCGCGCGGCCGGTTCATCATTGCGAGCCTTGGGTCGTCCAACCGCGACGAGTCCGTGTTCGGTCCGGATGCCGCAAGGGTGCGGCTCGACCGTCCCAACGCCAAGCAACACGTGTCCTTCGGCGGCGGGGTCCATCACTGTCTGGGCAACGCGCTCGCGCGTCGCGAAGGCCGGGCGGCCATCGCGGGCCTGTTCCGCCGCTTCCCGCGGCTCACGCTCGACGGCGAGGTGACCCACAACGGCCGCATCAACCTGCGCGGTCTCACGCTGCTGCCGGTCTCGGTCCGCTGACATGGAAGGCATCGCCGGCAAGCTGCTGGTCGCGAGCCCGAGCCTGCAGTCGCCGGTGTTCTTCCGCACTGTGATCGCGATGCTCGAGCACAACGATGACGGTGCCCTCGGGGTGGTGATCAACCGGCCTGGTGACGCGTCGCTCATGGAGGTGCTGCCACCGGTTGCGGACATCGCGAGCGCCCCGGCTGTGCTGTTCAGCGGTGGTCCCGTCGAGCCGAATGTCGCGATCGCGCTCGGCGTGGTCAACCAGCGTGTGATGAACGGTGGGATCGAGAGCGAGGCGTGGCGACCGGTGGTGGGTCCGCTCGTCACGGTGGATCTCGACTACGACCCGGCACACCTGGCGGCCTCGCTGCGGGACCTGCGCGTGTTCGCGGGTTACGCCGGCTGGTCCGGCGGGCAGCTTGAGGACGAGATCGCGGACGGCTCATGGTTCGTGGTGGACCGGATGGCGGGAGACGCCTTCGCGGGCCTGCCCGACCGGCTGTGGTCAGCGGTGCTGCGACGGCAGTCCTGGCCGCTGTGCGCCGTGGCGAGCTTCCCGATCGACCCGACGATGAACTGAGCAGTGATGAGACCGAGCGGTGAGCAGTACGCGATCCGTCACGGCAGCCAGGAGGCCGTGGCCGTCGAGGTCGGCGGCGGACTGCGGACCTACCAGGCCGACGGCCGTGAGGTCCTCGACGGGTACCCGGCGGACGCGCTGTGCGACGGTGCGCGCTGCCAGACGCTGATCCCCTGGCCGAACCGGGTCCGCGACGGCAAGTGGAGCCGGGACGGCGTCGATCGCCAGCTGCCGCTCACCGAGCCCGACCAGCACAATGCGATCCACGGCCTCGTGCGCTGGCTCACCTGGTCGCTCGTCGAGCACTCCGAGGCCGCCGTGGAGCTCACCTGCACCTGCGCGCCGCAGACCGGCTACCCGTGGCGCCTCGCGGTCACGAACCGGTGGTCGCTCGACGAGCAGGGCATGACGGTCGCGACAACCATCCGAAATGACAGCGACACCACCGCACCCGTCGCGGCGGGTTTCCACCCGTACATCACCGCCGGCACGCCGACCATCGACGACGCAACGCTGACGATTCCCGCCGATATCCGGATCCTGACCGGTGAGCAGCAGATCCCGATCGGTTCCGAACCGGTCGCGGGGACGCCGTACGACTTCCGCGAGCTGCGGCGAATCGCAGACCTGCAGATCGACCACACCTTCACCGGTTTGGCTCGCGACGACGACGGGCTGGCTCGGTTGCACCTCGCATCGCCCGACGGACAGGCCGTGACCGTATGGGTCGACGAGGCCTATCCGTATCTCGAGATCTTCACCGGCGATGCGTTGCCCGATCCGCGCCGTCGCCGTCGTGGCCTCGGCGTCGAGCCGATGACCGCGCCGCCCAACGCGCTTGCGTCGGGCGAGTCGTTGGTCATGCTTGAACCCGATGCGCAGTGGCAGGGCCGATGGGGCATCGTGCCGTCATGGGCATGAGGGGAGCCTGAGAGTGCTGGTCGACCGAATCTCGTCGCTGGCCGGCGACGTCGCAAGAGGTGGCTGGGCCGCCGCCAAGGTCGTCCATCGGATCGGGCTGACCACGCCCGTTCGGCCCGACCGGGCGGTGAGTGCGGTCGCCGCGCTTCGGCACTGGGGGCGGACCCCCGCCGGGCTGTACGCCGCAAATGCGGCCCGCTTCCCGGACGGCATCGCCGTCATCGATGAGCGGGAGTCGGTGACGTTCGCCGAGATCGACCGCCGCAGCAGCATCGTCGCGGCGGCACTCGCGGAGCAGGGCGTCGGGGCCGGCGACGCGGTGGCCTTGCTCGCCAGGAACTCGTCGGCCTTCATCGTGGCGATGGTCGCGGCGTCGAAGCTCGGCGCAGATCTGCTCTATGCCAACACCGGGTTCGCCGGACCGCAGCTGGGCGACGTCCTCGACAGCGAGAACGCGGCCGCGATCATCGCCGACGACGAGTTCGCCGAGATCGTGGCGGCATACGCCGGGTCGCGGCCGAGGCTGTGGGCGTGGACCGACTCCGAAGCCGCGCCCGCGGACAGCATTGCCGGTCTCGTCGCCGCGCACGGCGACGGTGACGCACCGACACTGCCGTCGCCCGGCGCCGAGGGGCGGCACGTCATCCTCACCAGCGGCACGACCGGGCGGCCGAAGGGGGCGTCGCGCGGTTCGCCCAGCGCGCTGTCGAGCGCGGTGAGCGGGATCGCGCTGCTCAACGCGATCCCGTACAAGGCCGGCGGTGTCACGGTGCTCGCCGCGCCGGCCTTCCATGCCTGGGGTTGGGGCAACATCACGATCGGGATGCTGCTGCACTCCACGCTCGTCATGACGCGGCGCTTCGACCCGGCCGGAACCCTCGAGCTGATCGAGCGACACCGCGCGGATGTGCTCGCCGCCGTACCCGTCATGTGCCAGCGCATGCTCGAGGTCGAGTCCTCGGCCGACACCAGCTCGTTGCGGATCGTCGCGCTGTCCGGCTCGGCACTGGCACCGACGCTGGCCACGCGATTCATGGACCGGTTCGGCGATGTGCTCTACAGCCTGTACGGGTCGACTGAGGTCGCATACGTGAGTGTCGCCGGCCCCGCCGATCTGCGAGCGGCGCCGACCTGCGCCGGGCACGTCCTCAGAGGGGTGTCGGTGCGGATCGTCGACGACCACGACAACGACGTCGCGCCTGGCGAGGTAGGCCGCATCTTCGCCGGCAGCGGTTTGTCGTTCGACGGCTACACCAGCGGGGAGGACAAGGCCCGCCTCGGCAACCTGGCGTCGATCGGCGACCTCGGCCGGATCGGAGCGGACGGGCGGCTCTACGTCGAGGGTCGCGACGACGACATGATCGTCTCGGGTGGCGAGAACGTCTTCCCGGCCGAGGTCGAGGACGTATTGCACGGTCACGAGGCGGTATCCGACGTCTCCGTTGTCGGGGTCGCAGATGAGAAGTTCGGTCAGGCGCTCGTGGCGCACGTGGTGCTGCGGGACGGCGCGACGGCGACGGCAGACGACCTGCGCGGGCATGTGAAGAAGCAGCTCGCCAACTACAAGGTGCCGCGCGAGGTCGTGTTCAAGGACTCGCTGCCGCGCAACGAGACGGGCAAGGTGGTCAAGCGGAAGCTCACCGACCCGGAAGGCTGATGCCTGCTTCAGCCGGTGGGTCGATGATGGAGGCATGACGGCGCCGACGATCGAGCGTTCCCGGACGCCCGAGGTCTTCGAGGCCGAAGACCCGGACAAGCCCTGGGTCACGATCGTCTGGAACGACCCGGTCAACCTGATGAGCTACGTCACATGGGTGTTCCAGAAGCTGTTCGGCTACAGCAAGGAAAAGGCGACGGCACTGATGCTCGACGTACACCAGAAGGGGAAGGCCGCGGTCTCGAGCGGCAGTCGTGAGCAGATGGAGCACGACGTCGCACGGCTGCACGCCGCCGGGCTCTGGGCCACCCTGCAGCAGGACTGATCGCTGATGGGTTCGGTACGCCGGCGTGGGGGAATGGTGCGGGTCAATCTCGACGGCCCGGAGGTCGCCTTGCTGTCGAGTCTGGTCGCGCAGGTGCGCGCGCTCCTCGTCGAGGAGCTGCCCGAGGGGCTCGCCGACGGCACGGCTGACCCGCTGCAGACGCTGACGGCGATGCGGACCGCCGACGTCGCCGCCCCCGCCGACCCGGTGATGCAGCGATTGCTGCCCGACGCCTACCGCGACAACCCGGAGCTGGCCGGGGAGTACCGGCGGCTCATGGACGCAGACCTTCGGCTGCAGAAGGCCGCGGCGCTGCAGCGCATCCTGGAGGACGTGTCGAGTGGTGGCACGCGAAAGGGTGACGAGGTGCGGCTCGAGCTGTCCGACGAGGCCGCCGCGCAGTGGCTGTACGGGCTGAACGACGTACGGCTTGTTCTCGGTACGGCGCTGGACGTGTCCGAGGACATGGACGACGAGCGCGCGGCGCTCGAGCCGGGCTCGCCGCGGGAGATGCAGCTGGGGCTCTACGACTGGCTCACCTGGCTGCAGGACGCGCTCGTCCGAGCCGCGGCCTGACGTAGCCTCCCATGAGAACGGCCGGCGAAGCCGGCGCCGGCATTGGGTGCGGGTGGGGTGGTGGACGTGCTTCGGATTCGCCGCGATCTCCACGACGCGATCGTCGATCACGCCCGTCGCGACCACCCGGACGAGGCGTGCGGCGTCATCGCCGGCCCGGCGGGCAGCGACCGGCCCGAGCGGTTCATCGCGATGCAGAACGCGGAGCGCTCACCCACGTTCTACCGGTTCGACTCGATGGAGCAGCTGCGGGTCTGGCGCGAGATGGACGACCGGGACGAGGAGCCGGTCGTGATCTACCACTCGCACACCGCGACCGAGGCCTACCCGTCGCGCACGGACATCGGCCTCGCCGCTGAGCCGGGGGCCCACTACGTCCTCGTGTCGACCCGCGAGCCCCACACGGCCGAGTTCCGCAGCTTCCGCATCCTCGACGGAACAGTCGAGGAGGAGCCGGTCGAGATCACGGACTAGCCGTTATTCCAGGGCGGAATCCCACCCGGTCCGGCGGTGTTGCGAAAATATGACCATGGCAGTTGAAGCACGCATTCCGACGATCCTGCGCAGCTACACCGGCGGCGAGAAGGCCGTGACCGGTGAGGGCGCCACGCTCCAGGAGCTGTTCGTCGACCTCGACGCGCGTTATGAGGGGCTGCGCGGCCGCCTGGTGAGCGAGGACGGCTCGCTCAACCGCTTCGTCAACGTCTACCTGAACGACGAGGACGTCCGCTTCCTCGGGGGCGCCGAGACGCCGTTGTCCGACGGCGATGTCGTGACGATCCTGCCCGCCGTCGCCGGCGGCTGATGGCTCGCTACGGCTCGCTGCTGGAGTCGCTCGGCCGGACTCCGCTGGTCGGGCTGCCCAACCTCTCGCCGTCTCCCGACGTACGGCTGTGGGCGAAGCTCGAGGACCGCAACCCGACCGGATCGGTCAAGGACCGGCCGGCGTTCGAGATGGTCGAGCAGGCTGAGGCCGCCGGGCTGCTGAGACCGGGTTGCACGGTTCTGGAGCCGACGAGCGGCAACACCGGGATCGCCCTCGCGATGGTCTGCAAGCTCAAGGGCTACTCCTTGATCTGCGTCATGCCCGAGAACACGTCGATCGAGCGTCGCCAGCTGCTGGAGATGTTCGGGGCGGAGATCCGGCTGTCGGCCGCGGCGGGCGGGTCCAACGAGGCTGTGGCGGTGGCGAAGAAGCTCGCGGCGGAGAACCCGGACTGGGTGATGCTCTACCAGTACGGGAACCCGGCGAACGCCGACGCGCACTACAAGACGACGGGCCCGGAGCTGCTCGCCGACCTGCCGGAGATCACGCACTTCGTCGCCGGACTCGGCACGACCGGGACGCTCATGGGTGTCGGTCGCTTCCTGCGGGAGAACGTTCCCGGCATCAAGATCGTCGCCGCGGAGCCGCGCTACGGCGAGCTGGTCTACGGGCTGCGCAACATCGACGAAGGATTCGTTCCGGAGCTGTACGACGCGTCGGTGCTCGACAC
>DASZYY010000196.1:0-17347 GCA_035545175.1 Mycobacteriales bacterium | reverse complement strand
GGCGTCGAGCCAGGCCGACGCGCTCAACACCTACCTTCGCTCCGGCATCCAGAAGACATTGCGGACCCTCACCCACCAGCCGGGCGTGCGCAGCACGACCCCCTCGACGTGTGCGCAGTCGCTGCGCGGGATCGCCAAGCTGGCCCCGCACACCCGACTGGAGATCGTCACCGTCGACGGCAAGGTCGTGTGCAGCTCGCAGGCCAGTCAGATCGCGGTCGCGTCCAGCTGGCTGCGGGCCGTCGCCACGAACTCGACAAGCCATCCCGGGGTCGTGCCGGCCATGGACGGCACCGGTGCCGGCGACATCGTCCTCGGAGCATCGTTCCGCGCCCACGGGCAGCAGATGATCCTGCTGCTGACAACACCCGGGCAGGGAACGCTGCTCGATCCCACGACCGCTCCGCTGGACGTCATGGTCGTCGACCGCCGCACCGGTCTGGTTCTCGACCATCACACCGGTACCGCAAGTCACGGCGCGACCGGCGCCGACCGGCCGTTGGCCGCCGCTCTGCTCGTACCGGGCGGGTCGCAAACCGGGACGGGCGTGGACGGCGTACGGAGGATCTACTCGACAAGCGCAGTCATGGGAACCGACTGGGTCGTGCTTGCCGGCGTCTCGCACAAGACGGCGTACGCCACGGCGTACAAGGATCTGTATCGGAACCTCGCGATTCTCGGCCTGTTCGTGATCGCCTTGTTCGCGCTCGGCTTCGTCGTGCACCGCAGGATCGTGCGGCCGACCCGGCAGCTACGCGACGCGATGCGCCGGCTGTCCGACACGAACCTCGAAGTCGGCACGCTTCCCTACGACGTCGGCCGCGTGCCGGAGTCAGGACCGCGTGAGCTCGCGCAGCTCGGGGCAGCGTTCAACCAGATGGCCGACGCCCGGGTGCGCAGCGAGGCACGGTTCGCCTCGCTGGTCCGCCACGGTTCAGACCTCGTCTTCGTCGTCGGAGCGGATGACCGGCTCAGCTACGTCACGCCCAGCGTGCAAGCACTGCTCGGTGCGACGACCGCCGACCTGATGGGCGCGGTCTTCCAGGAGCTGGTTCACCCGGACGACCGGCCGGTGTTGCGCGCCGAGCTGGACCGCGCTCGCTCGCGACCGGCAAGCGTCAGCTCGAGCCGCTTCGAGTTCCGCCTCGCCGTCGGCCCGCACTGCCGCGAGGTGGAAGCGCGAGTGCAGAACCTGCTGACCGATCCGACCGTCAACGGCATCGTCGTCACCTGCCACGACATCACCGATCGCAAGCACGCCGAGCAGCAGCTCGCGCATGCCGCGATGCACGACGCCCTCACCGGCCTGCCCAACCGTGCCCTCGTGCTCGACCGGCTGGAGAACCTGCTCGCGCGCGCCGGGCGCACCGGCGCCACCGAGGCTGTTCTCTTCCTCGACCTCGACCGCTTCAAGCTGATCAACGACAGCAGCGGTCACACGGTCGGCGACAAGCTCCTGATCCAGGTCGCCAACCGGCTGCAGGCGGTCACGCGGCCCGGTGACACCCTCGGTCGATTCGGTGGAGACGAGTTCGTCCTGCTGTGCGAGTCACTCGAAGGGCCGACCAGCGCACTCGGTGTGGCGGACCGCATCCTCGGCGCGATGCAGGCACCGTTCCGACTTGGCGGACAGGACGTCTACGTGACCGCGAGCATCGGCATCGCGTTCGCCCAGCCCGGCGACGAAGCGGGAAATGTCCTCCGCGACGCGGATGCCGCGCTGTATCGCGCCAAGGAAGGCGGGCGCGCGGGCTACGCGGTCTTCGACGACGGGATGCGCGCGCAGGTGCGCAAGAAGCTGCAGATCGACAGCCGCTTGCGGCAGGCGATCGACGGGTCCGGCCTGTTCCTCCTCTACCAACCGGTCGTGTCGGTCGCCGGCGGCGAGCCGGTCGGGGTGGAAGCGCTGCTGCGCTGCCGCGACGCCAACCGGGTGATGCCGCCCGGCGACTTCATCCCGGTCGCGGAAGAGACCGGCCTGATCGTGCCGATCGGTGAGTGGGTGCTGCGCGAAGCCTGCCGACAGCTCGCGAGCTGGCAGCAGGATCAACGAGTCGGAGCGAAGACCCACGTCGCGGTGAACGTCTCAGCGCGTCAGCTCACGAAGCCCAGCTTCGTCGAGGCCGTCAACGCCGCGCTCGCCGACAGCGGCCTGGATCCGCACTGCCTGACGCTCGAGATCACCGAGTCCGTGGTCATGCGTGACTTCGAGACGTCATCGGCGACGATCGGTGAGCTGCGTTCGCTCGGCGTCTCGATCTCCATCGACGACTTCGGTACCGGCTACTCGTCCCTCGGCTACCTCGAGCGGCTGCCGGTCGACGAGCTGAAGATCGACCGCTCGTTCGTCGCGCCGCTCGGGCACCGCGGACGCGCCACCGCGATCGTCAGCTCGGTGGTGCGGCTCGCTCACGCCGTCGGGCTGAGCGTGGTCGCGGAGGGGATCGAGGAGCCGGAGCAGGTCGCGTTGCTCAAGGACATGGGTTGCGACTTCGCGCAAGGGTTCCACTTCGCGCGGCCGCTGGAGCCGAACGATGCGCTCGAGTACCTGCTCCGCGGCCGGCCTGCGGTCCCGCGCCAGCGCGCCGCCGAAACGCCTTCGCTCGTCACGAGCCGGTACTCGGCGGGCGCTCAGCGACCTGTCATCGGATGAGCCTTCGACAGGTTCGCGATTGGTGGGCGAGGGGGGAGTTGAACCACTCGACCGCCGCTTCCTACCTGGGACTTTACGCGAAGCCGCAGGTCAGCGCGGTGGTCGTCGGTCGTAGCCGGCCGTTCGACGCCGTTCTGCGCCGCGCGGTTATGCCCCGAGGCATAACGGATGATCTTGGTGGTCCTTGTGGACATCGCAGTTTGCTAGCGGTTTGCTAGTACCCTTCACTTCGTACAGGCCACTAGCAAACTCCTTGGAAACCTATGCCCCTCTCTCCCGAAACACGCGAAGCTCTGGATGCCATCGCCGGCGGCGCCAAACCGTCGTCGCTCGAGACAACGCGCCTGGACTTCAAGCAAGACGCAAGCTCGGAGAAGGAGTCGCTTCGGGTCGCCCTGGGCGCGTCACTCTGCTTCGCGAACACCGTGGGCGGAACCATCGTTTTCGGCGTCGAGGATGACGCCAGCGGGCCCACAGCAATCGTCGGCACGACGATCGATCCAGCAGCGATCACGAAGTTCGTTCACGCAAGCAGCCAGCCGCACCTCCTGGTGGAATGCCGCGAAGAGACGTACCGGGGCGCGCGGCTCGTGATTATCGACGTCAGGGCCGACCAAGAGATCTACGCGGATAGCAAGGGGCGAGCTCCCCACCGGATCGGCACCGACTGCGTCGGAATGGATCCGGCAATGCTGCAGCGCCTCCGAGAGGAGCGCCGCGGCTACGACCCCTCTGCGGCCAAGGCCACAAGACGGGACATAGACCCGGCGGCGGTGACGGCCGCGCGGCGACGTCTGGCGGCATCGCTACGACCGGAGCGAAACGGACTTGCGAAGCTCTCCGACGACGACCTGCTACGTGCCCTCGGCGTGGCAGATGCTGGCGGGGAGTTACTGGCGGCTGGCCAGTACCTCGTCGGCCGGGAAGGTGTCGAGGTCGTCTACCAGTACCGCGAGTCACCCGGAGGAGAACCTCGCGTCGTCGAGCGCCTGAACGGTCCGCTGCTCGTCGTGTACGACCGGGTCATGGATCTCGTCGGTTTGCGACGCCAACTCACGCCGGTCACCCTGCCCGACGGTCAGCAACTCCAAGTTGAGGATTTCCCCGAGCTCGCCGTACGTGAGGCAATCAGTAACGCGCTCATCCACCGCGACTATCGTCTGAGCGGCGCAGTCGTCGTCGAACACTCGCCTCAGGTTTTCGTCATCACCTCGCCCGGTGCCCTGGTCACAGGCGTCACGGTCGACAACATCCTGACGCATCCCTCGAAACCGCGAAATCTCGCGCTCACGGCGGCGGTCCGAACACTTGAGCTTGCTGAAGAAGTCGGGCGCGGCGTGGACCGGATGTACCGAGAGATGGTCCGCTCCGGGCGGCCGACCCCGACGATCGACGCCAACTTCGATCAGGTGCGAGTCGCCCTGGTGGGCGGCGCGCCCAACATCAACATCGCGCGGTACGTGGCGCAACTCGAACCATCTATCCGTGACGACACCGACGCCATGATCGTCCTGCTTCGGCTATGCAGCGCTCGCACGGTCACGGGTAAGAACATCGCACCCCTCCTGCAGAAGAGCCCCGAAGAAGCTGAGGCGTCGCTGCGTCACCTTGCTTCCGAGCAGATCGGCATGATCGAGCCCACCCGCCAAACGGCTCGTGCCGCATATCCGAGCTACCGGCTCCGCGAGACAGCG
Source organism: Mycobacteriales bacterium (assembly GCA_035545175.1). GTDB lineage: Bacteria > Actinomycetota > Actinomycetes > JAFAQI01 > JAFAQI01 > DASZTV01. Next base: position 13,000 of record DASZYY010000196.1, on the reverse strand, counting down.
CTCAAGCAACTTGGGAGTGCCGTGCCGTATGCGCGTCACACATCCGACGAGATCGACCGCCGGGTAATCGCGCATGTCCACGAGTACGGCCGCGTAACGAACACGACCGTTCAGAACCTGTTCAACGTCGGCATGGCGAGGGCCCGTCAGATTCTCGCTGGCCTCGTCGAGCGCGGCATCCTCGTGAAGACCTCGCAGGCCCAGCGGGGCCCAAGCGTGGAATACGGTCCCGGCGCCAAGTTCCCGCCAAAGCCAACTCGCCGGCGGCCTACCAAACCGACAGGAGCGGGTCAGGAAATCTTGCCCGGTACGTGACGCCGTCGTATGCACGAGTTGGTGAGCGACAGGGAGCTAAACCACGCGACCGCTTTCGGGTCAAAGGCACGCCTCGGTCCTCCATATTCTCGCTCAGGAGCCATGCCGAGGCGTGCGAGGTATCAACTGCAATGCCACCGGTCTCAGACCGAGGATGAGTATCCACCGGAAGGGTTTGATCAACGGCGGATGGGCGGCGCCTTAGTCGTGCCGCTGTTCTCGCGGACAGGTGGCACAGGCCGGGCGCTTCCCGTCGAGGCGCCGCGGTTGCGATGCACCACCGTCGAGCTTCCTCCACCATCGATCAAGCGAGACATGGCATTCGTCAGGGCGTTGATGCCCGGCTTCAAGAGGTTCGACGGCGCGAACGCCCCCATTTGCGCCGCCGCAACCGTCCCGCTTGTGGACCTCCTCGCCGAAACTGTCTCGCCAAGTATCCGCGAGGGCAACGAGGGAGCCCCGTACCACGCACCAGCGACGCTCGGCTTCGTCCTCGGCGCGTTCGAGAAGTCGATGCCAACCTTTACGCCCGGGTTCACATCCACTGCCTGGATATCGTGGGCCTTTTGGCTCAAGACGGAGGTAGGTGCCAAGGTCACGCGCTCCGACGCCGAATCAATCATCATTCGCGGGCTAGCCCAATGGTCAGTCGATGCCGGTCGATACCTCGCCCTCGCCGATGTCACAGCGGACACGCTTCGGCTCCCGCTATTCAGTCAACTAGCGGCCGAACTGCACATCGTGTTTGGCCCGGATGTCGCGACCTCGCATCTCGCGCAGCCACCTCCGACCTGACAGCCCAGCGATCGTTGATCGAGTCGACGGCTGTCAAGTTCCGCCAGCAGAAAGCAAGCCTTGCAGGACCTAGTCGGGGTACTTCACGGTCGAGTGCAGCCCCGGGAACGCAGTCAGGCGCGCCTCGAGAACTCAACCTCTTTCGGGATGTCCCGCGACACGCAGTCTCGAATGCCGCGTGACATCACAGTGGTGGGCGAGGGGGGAGTTGAACCCCCACGTCCTTACGGACACACGGACCTGAACCGTGCGCGTCTGCCATTCCGCCACTCGCCCGCGGGGATCGCCACGCTAGCACGCAGTAACAGCCGTCCCAGCCGTCAAAGCCGCTGCTGACAGGCCCGCCCGTTACGATCAACGCTCGGGGCGCAGCACAGCTGCGCCGCAACCGCGGGCGGTTTGAGGCGTGCGTTGCGGGCAGTCCGGGAAAGGACGCGACGTGGGAGTCCTTCAGTCCTTCGAGCGCCGCCTGGGCGGGCTGGTCGAGGGCGCCTTCGCGCGGGTCTTCAAAGGTGAGGTCCAGCCGGCCGAGATCGCCGGGGCCCTGCAACGCGAGTCGGACGACCGCAAAGAGGTCGTCGCCCGTGGCCGGGTACTCGCACCCAACACCTACGTCGTCGAGCTCGGCGACCGCGACTACCGCCGGCTCGAGGAGTGGGCGGAGCCACTCGGCGACGAGCTCGCCGCAATGGTGCGCGAGCACGCCGCCGAGAATGGTTACTCGTTCGTCGGGCCGGTGCAGGTCGGCTTCGAGCACCACGCCGGGATCGGTACCGGGGTGTTCCGAATCCGCAGTGCCATGGCGGCAGCCGGCGATGACGGCGCAGTCGCGGACCAGTCGGCACCCGCACCGGAACCCGCCGTGAAGCCAGCGGCCGCGCGGCCGGCCTCGGCGCCCGCGCCCGCCGGCGCCTACCCACAGCGGCCCCGCCTGATCACCGGCGCAGGCGAGGAGGAGTCGGCGTACTTTCTCACCCACGCCGTCACCGTGATCGGCCGATCGAGCGACTGCGACCTTCGCCTCGACGATCCCGGCGCCTCACGCAAGCATGCCGAGATCCGCTACAGCGACGGCCGCGTCGGAGTCGTCGACCTCGGGTCGACCAACGGGATCTCGGTCAACGGCAAGCCCACCGAGCGCGTCGAGCTCAAGGACGGCGACCGTATCGACATCGGGCACACCACGCTGATCTTCCGGCGCGACGAAGGCTGAGCGGTCGTTGCCGGTCGCCGTCGTATTCCTCCTCCGCACGGTCGTGCTGATCCTGCTGTGGGGTTTTGTCATCGCCGCGGTCGTCGCCGTCCGCCATGACGTGTTCGGCACTCGGCCGGCTCGGGCGAGGCCGGTGAAGGAACGGGCGCCGCGGCCGGCGAAGGCCCCGAAGGCGCCCCGTCCTCCGAAGCCGTCGAAACAGCGCAACGTCCCCCCGTCGCGGGTCGTGGTCGTCGATGGACCGCTGAAGGGCACGTCGATCTCGCTTTCGTCGCTGCCGGTGACCATCGGCCGAGCCGACGACTCGACCATCGCGATCAACGACGACTACGTCTCGAGCAACCACGCGCGGCTGGTCCCCAACGGGACCGCCTGGCTCCTCGAAGACCTCGGGTCGACCAACGGCACGCTGCTCGACGCCGCCAAGGTGACGTCGCCGACCGAGGTCCACGCCGGCTCGCAGATCCGCATCGGCCGCACCGTGCTGGAGCTGCGCGCATGAGTGCGGGAGGGTGGCGCTTCGCCGCGAAGACGCACGTCGGGCTCGTGCGCGACGGCAACGAGGACGCGCTGTACGCCGGCCCTCGACTGCTCGCGGTCGCCGACGGCGTCGGCGGGTCGGTGGCCGGCGAGATCGCCAGCAAGATCACCGTCTCGACGCTGTCACCGCTGGACACCGACACGACGATCGCCGACCCGATCGAAGCGCTGCGCGACGCCACCCGGGCCGCCGACATCCAGTTACGCGACGCGATCGCCGGAGATCCCAGCCTGTCCGGCATGGGTACGACGCTCACCGCGGTGCTGTGGGCGGGCGAGCAGGTTGGCCTTGCTCAGCTCGGCGATTCCCGGGCCTACCTCATGCGGGACGGCAACCTCACGCAGCTGACCCGTGACCAGACGCTCGTGCAGTCGCTCGTCGACGAAGGGCAGATCACCGCCGAAGAGGCGCTGGTCCATCCGCGGCGGTCCTGGATCCTGCGGGCGCTGGACGGGCGCGGCGAAGCCGAACCCGACGTGCAGCTGCTCGAGCCCAACGCCGGAGACCGCTACCTGCTCTGCAGCGATGGGCTGTCGGACTACGTGGACGTCGAGACGATCGCCGCCACCATCCGCGGCGGATCGGACCTGCAGCTCGTCTGCGACGAGCTGGTCGACCACGCCCTCACGGCCGGCGCCCCGGACAACGTGACGTGCGTTCTCGCCGAGCCGGTCGATGGCGAGCTACCGAATCTCGCGCCGGTCGTCGGCGGCGCGGCGACCGCCCCGGACCGCGTCCGCCCCCCGACCGCCGAGTCGGCAGTAGCGGGCGCCGGGAAGCCGCAAGCGCGAACCCGCGGCATCGGGCGGCGGCTTGCCGTCCTCGCCGGAGTCATCGTGCTGCTCATCGCTGCGGCGCTGGCGGCGACGACCTTCTACATCCGCGGTCAGTGGTACCTCGCCGACGACCAGGGTTACGTCAGCGTCTTCCACGGCGAGCGCGGCAAGGTCGCCGGGATCAAGCTGTCCCGTCTCGCTTCACGGACGCAGGTGCCGACCTCGGAGGTCACCGAAGCCGACCGCGAGCTGCTGCACAGCGGCCAGGTCACGAGCCGCAGCGAGGCGCTCGACGAGCTCGGCACCGTGCGGTCCGATGCTTGCGAAGCCTGGTCGGCACAGCACCCCGCGACGACGCCCAAGAAGCACAAGAAGACCGTCGCGCGACAGCCGGCTCAAAGCCCGCCCGCATGGTGCTCGTGATCGCGTGTCCGTGACCGACCAAGCTCTGCCGATCGGAATCAGGCGAACCGGTACCGAGCTCGCGCTGATCGGGTTCGGTCTGATCCTCACGATGCTCGCCTTCACGTCGGTGAGCGCGGCGCACTCGTCCGGCTTCCCGAGTGGCCTGGTCAGCGACGGTCTCGGTTTCATCGCGCTGGCCGGGGTGGCGCACCTCGCGGTTCGCCGGTTCGCACCGTACGCCGACCCGGTGCTGCTGCCGGCGGCTGTCATGCTGAACGGACTCGGCCTCGTGCTCATCCACCGACTCGACCTCGGCTCGGCGGCGCGGGCGAAGGGCGCCGGAGTCTCGGCCGGCACCGCGGCGGCCCCCCTGCAGCTGGTCTGGACGATCATCGGAATCGCGCTGTTCGTCGCCGTGCTGGCCGTCATCCGCGACCACCGCAAGCTCGAGTCGCTGACCTACACCGCGATGGTGATCGGGCTGGGACTGCTCGTGCTTCCGGCGCTGCTCCCGGCCAGCCACAGCACAGTCAACGGCGCCCGGCTTTGGATTCGGTTCGGGGGGTTCTCCTTCCAGCCCGGGGAGATCGCGAAGATCGCGCTCGAGGTGTTCTTCGCCGGCTACCTGGTACGCAAGCGCGATGTGCTGGCGCTCGCCGGTCGGCGCGTCATCGGCATCACGCTGCCGCGCGGGCGCGACCTCGGCCCGGTGCTCGTCGCGTGGGGCGCCAGCCTGCTGATCCTCACTCGCGAGAGCGACCTCGGGTCGAGCTTGCTCTTCTTCGGGATCTTCGTCGCGATGCTCTACATCGCCACGGAGCGTCGTTCGTGGCTGCTCATCGGCCTGCTGCTGTTCGTCGCCGGCTCGCTGTTCGCGTTCCACGCGATCGGCCACGTGCACGACCGGGTCGAGATCTGGCTGCACCCGCTCGACCCGCGGACCATCACCGATCAGAGCTACCAGCTCGCACAGGGCCTGTTCGGGCAGGCGACCGGTGGCATCTTCGGTACCGGGCTCGGGCAGGGACGACCCGACCTCGTGCCGTTCGCCAACACCGACTTCATCGCCTCGACCATCGCCGAGGAGCTCGGGCTGGCCGGTCTCATGGCTGTGCTGGTCGTCTACCTGCTGATCGTGATGCGGGGTTTGCGCGCCGCGATCGGGACCCGCGACGACTTCGGAAAGCTGCTCGGCGCGGGCCTTGCGTTCGGGCTGGCGCTGCAGGTCTTCGTCCAAGTCGGTGGTGTCACACGACTCATCCCGCTGACCGGTCTGACGCTGCCGTTCCTCTCTTACGGCGGGTCCAGCCTGGTGTCGAACTGGATACTGCTCGGTCTGCTGATTCGGATCAGTGACGCAGCCCGGCGACCCGCGCCGCCACGGCCCGCCGCACCGGACGAGTCCGCGACGATGGCGATCAAGCTGTGAACCGCCCACTGCGGCACGTGGTCATCGCCGCGCTGCTGATGTTCCTCGCGTTGCTGATCAACTCCAACGTCGTCCAGGTGGGTGATGCGTCATCACTGCGCGCCAACCCACACAACGTGCGAGTGCTCTACAGCGAGTACAGCCGGGAGCGGGGACCGATCGTCGTCGCCGGCAACGACATCGCGCGCTCGGTGAAGACGCACGGCTCACTGAAGTACCTGCGCACCTACCCGGGAGGGCCGGCCTACGCCCCAGTCACGGGCTACTACTCGCTCGTCATCGGCGCATCCGGCATCGAGCAAGCCGAGGACCCGATCCTGTCCGGTTCCGACGACCGGCTCTTCCTGCACCGCATCGCCGACGAGATCACCGGCCGCACGCCGCGCGGCGGCTCCGTCGTCCTCACGTTGAACCCAGCCGCGCAACAGGCGGCCTACCAAGGTCTGCACGGGGTCAAGGGCGCAGTCGTCGCACTGGACCCCTCGACGGGCGCGATCCTCGCTCTCGCCACCTCGCCGTCGTACGACCCGTCGGCGCTGTCCTCGCACAACTCCCGGGCGATCAACCAGAGCTACAAGCACCTGCTCAACGACCCGGGCAACCCGCTGATCGACCGGGCGATCTCGCAGACCTACCCGCCCGGTTCGCTGTTCAAGATCGTGACCTCCTCGGCCGCATTCGGCACCCATCGGTTCTCGCCTGGCAGCACGATCCCGACCCCGACGCAGCTACGACTGCCGCAGACCAATGTCTTCCTGCACAACTTCGGCGGGGAGCGGTGCGGCAACGGCAGCACCGACACCATCGCCGACTCGTTCCGCATCTCGTGCAACACGGCGTTCGCCGGGCTCGGACTGAAGATCGGCATCCACACGCTCGCCGATCAGGCCAAGGCGTTCGGCATCGGCTCCTCGCTGTCGATCCCGCTGCACGTCGCAGCGAGCCAGTTCGACTTCAACGCGAACCGGCCGAACACGGCGCTGTCGGCGATCGGGCAGTACGACGACGCCCTCACTCCGCTTCAGGCAGCCCAGATCGCGGCGGCGATCGCCAACCGCGGCGCGGAGATGAAGCCCTACCTGGTCTCCGAGGTGCGCGGAACGAACGCCGAAGTGCTGTCGCGAACGAAGCCACAGAAGCTCCGCCAGTCGGTGACGCCACAGGTCGCCCAGGAAGTCACGTCGATGATGGAGCTCGTCGTGCGCGCCGGCACCGGCACGGCAGCGCAGATCCCCGGCATCACGGTCGCCGGCAAGACCGGCACCGCGCAGCACGGGCTCAACTCGCAGCACCTGCCGCCGGAGGCCTGGTTCGTCAGCTTCGCACCGGCCGACAACCCGAAGATCGCCGTCGCCGTACTCGTTGAGGACGGTGGCAGCCTCGGCAGCGACGCCACCGGTGGGGCGGTCGCCGCACCGATCGCGAAGTCGGTCATGTGCGCCGTGCTGAGCTGCTGATGGCCCGGCGGGGGACATGACCGACGACCACGCGCCAACTCCGTTGCAGACGGTCGGCGACCGCTACGTGCTCGTCGAGCTGATCGAGGCCGACGAGCGTCGTGAGGTGTGGCGAGGCCACGACGACCTCGCGAGCCGGCCCGTAGTGGTCACGCGCTACCTCGACGCGACACCGCAGTGGCGTCAGACGTTCGACCGCCGCGCCCGGGCACTCGAGGCGGTCACCGACCCGGGCATCGCGAGCGCGCTGCGTCACGACGCCGATGACGAGCCGCCCTGGTCGACCCGCGTCTGGGTCGACGGGGAGACTGTCGCGGATCTCGAGGCCGACTCCGGCGTCAGCATCGACGACGCACTCGCCGTGATCGGGCAGACCGCGCTCGCGTTGGCAGCGGCGCATGGTGCCGGAGTGGGCCACGGCGGGCTCGACGCGGACCACATCCTCGTCCGGCCGGACGGCTCGGTGGCGTTGATCGGCTTCGCCGTCGCGTCGGCACCGTCGCCGGCGACCGACCTGGCAGCACTCGCCGCGCTCGCCGCGCGGCTGCTCAAGGACGCATCCGGCGAGGAGGTCGCGGCGTTCCTCGCTTGGCTGTCCGGCAATGGTGGCGCCGCAGCGGCGGATCCGCGAGAGATCGGCCGGACCGCGCTGGCGCTTGCCGAAGCACAGCGGTCGGGTGCCGGCACGAACGTGGTGCCCACCGCCGCCGCCGCGCACGACACCGCACCCGAGGCACCACGACCGTGGTACGACGACGCCGAACGCAAGCGCGTGCGCAACCGGCTGATCGCTCTCGGCGCGATCGTCGTGCTCGGCGGCGCCGCGCTGTTGCGGATCTTCGCCAGCGGCGGTGGACAGGCGACGGTTCCCGGCGTGGTCGGCATTCCCTACGTGCAAGCGCAGCACGAGCTCAACGATGTGGGCTTTCGCACCAATGAGACCGAGACGCCCGGTCCGGTGGGCTCGGTGGGCACGGTCATCGCGCAAGATCCGCCGGCCGGCACCCGCGCCAAGGTCGGGACGCTGATCCAGCTCACCGTCGTGACGGCAGAGCCGCAGTGAGATCGCGTCGGGCCGGTAGCGTCGTTGCCGTGCAACAAGTGGGCGGAGCGCGCCGTGCCGCCCACTAAGCGCAAGGCGCTGATCGCCGGACGTTACGAGATCGGCGAGGTGATCGGTCATGGCGGGATGGCCGAGGTGCATCGCGGCCGCGACGTACGTTTGGGACGAGACGTTGCCATCAAGCTGCTGCGCCGCGATCTCGCCCGCGACCCCACGTTCCAAGCCCGGTTCCGACGCGAGGCACAGTCCGCGGCATCGTTGAACTCGCCGTCGATCGTTGCGGTCTACGACACCGGAGAGGGCGTCGTCAACGGCGCCGCGACGCCGTACATCGTCATGGAGTACGTCGAGGGACGCACCCTCCGCGACATCCTCGCGGCCGAGGGACGGCTGCTGCCGCGGCGAGCGCTCGAGATCACCGCCGCTATCTGTGCCGCGCTCGAGCAGGCACATGCCGCCGGCATCGTGCACCGCGACATCAAGCCGGGCAACGTCATGATCACGCCGTCCGGCGAGGTCAAGGTGATGGACTTCGGCATCGCGCGCGCCCTGACGAGCTCGACCGCGACGATGACCCAGACCGCTGCGGTCGTCGGAACGGCGCACTACCTGTCACCGGAGCAGGCGCGCGGCGAGCATGTCGATGCCCGCAGCGACATCTACTCGACCGGCTGCCTGCTCTACGAGCTGCTGACCGGGGCTCCGCCGTTCACCGGCGAGTCCGCCGTCGCGGTGGCCTACCAGCACGTGCGCGAGGACCCGCTGCCGCCGTCGCAGGTCGAGCCGGATGTGCCGGCATCGATCGACGCGATCGTTCTCGTGGCGATGGCGAAGAACCCGGTGAACCGATACGCCTCCGCCGCCGAGATGCGCGCCGACCTCGAGCGGGCGCTGGCCGGCCGCCCGGTCCACGCCCACCCGGTCCGGTCGCAGTCAGGCGGATCGAGCAGCACCCTGCCGCCGACGACCGTCCTGCTGCGCGAGCCACCCGCCCGGCGGCGGGGCGCGGCCTATCTCGCGCTCGCCGCGGCAACGCTCGCGATCTTCGTCATCGCTCTGGTGATCGCCCGCAACGTCCTCACCAATGGCGCCGGCGACCTCACCACGCCCAACGTAGTCGGCCAGACCTACGCCGATGCCCAGTCGACGTTGCTGGCGCAGGGCCTTCGGGTGGGAAGCGTGACAGAGGAGTACACCTCGCACAACGACAAGGGCCAGGTGATTCGGCAGAACCCGCCGGCCGGGATCCTGCTGCGCAAGGGTCAGTCCGTCGCACTCGTCATCTCGGGCGGCATCCAGTACGTCACCGTTCCGAACGGGCTGGTCGGCCTGTCGACCGCTCAGGCCAAGAGCACGCTGGCTGCCGCCCACCTCAAGGTCGGCGACGTGGTGTTCAAGAACTCCGACCGCCCGGAGGGGCAGGTTCTCACCACCGACCCGTTGTCGGGCATGTCCGTGCCGGCCGGGTCGAAGGTGACGCTCACCGTCTCGAACTCGAAGGTCAAGGTGCCCGACGTGAAGGGCAAGGACCAGGCGACCGCCACCGCGATCCTGCTGCAGGCCGGGTTCGAGGTCACCTCCAAGCCGAGCGCGGTCTACAAGAAGAAGCTCGATGGCCTGGTCGTGAGCCAGACCCCGTCCGGCGGTTCGTACGCCGCGTCCGGGTCGACGGTGGTGCTCTACATCGACGAGAAGAAGACGCCGTCACCAAGTCCGAGCGCAAGCACGACGGCGACGCCCACCGAGAGCACCGAGCCGCCGACCTCGACCGTCAGCCCGTCGCCCTAGACCGATCAGCGAAGCAGGCCGCGCCGCCGCGCGATCGCCACTGCTTCAGTACGGCTGCTCGCGTCCAGCTTGCCGAGCACGTTCGAGATGTGGACGCTGACCGTCTTCGCGCTGATGAACAGCGCCGCGGCGATCTCCCGGTTGCTGCGCCCGGTCGCCACCAGCTCGAGCACATCCTGCTCGCGCGGGGTGAGCGCATCGATCTCGCGGACCTTCGGCGGTCGTCTCACGCTGCCGTTGCCGCTGTCCGCGGCCGCTCCGAGCTCGGCAAGCAGCGACTGGGCACCGAGCCGCGCCGCCGTTGCGCGAGCCTGCTCGGCCTCGACCGCTGCCGCAGCCGCGTCGCCCGAGGCAGCGAGCGCCGCCGCCAGCCTGGCTCGAGACCGTGCCGTCTCGTAGACGTTCCCGAAGGTCTCGAAGGCTTCCACCGTCGCTCGCCACTTCGCGACCAGCTCATTCGGCTTCGGCTGCGGTTGCGCACCGGCCAGCCACCGCAGCCGATCACACTCAGCTTCGAGTCGTTGCGCCCAGGCCCGGCCCTCGGGACCGGGGTAGCGAGCAGCTGCCGCGATCGCCCGGGCTGCTGCGGCAACCTCCTCGGCGCGCGCCACCAGCTTCTCCCGCTCGCTTCCACTGGCATCGACCATGGCGCCGGCAATCACCCCGACCAGCTGCGCGGCAAGCCGCACCCGGGCGTTGAACCCCGGCCGCTGCCACAACGTGCCGACGAACGCCACCACGTCGTCGTGCGTGGCAAGGGCGGCGGCAACGTCACCGCGTTGACCGAAGAGCTCGATCGCGGCCGCGCCACTCGTGATCGCCACCAGGCCGTCGAGCTGCCAGCGGGCCCTTAGCTTCGGCAGCGCCGCCAATGCAGCGACATCCCCACGGCCGGCGGCGATCTCCAGCGCGATCCCGTCGAGCAACGCCGCCGCGATCTCCGGCGGGTTCCGACCGCTGGTGTCGACCATCCGAGCCGCTCGCTGCCAGTCGCCCGCGACGTGCGTGGCGATGGCGCCGAACACCACCGACTCCATGCCGTACGGCGCCCACTGGTGGCCGAGCGCGTTTGCGCGCTGCGCCGCACGATCGAAGGCCTCGATCGCAGTGGCGATCTCTCCCTGTCCGTACTGCAAGAAGCCCAACGTGTAGAGGCCGCGCAGCTCGGCGAGTGGCTCCCCGGCGGCTCGCGCCGCGTCGATCGCGGCCTGGACTGCCGTCAGCGCACCCTGCGCGTCGCCGGCCCGGTCGTCGATCTTGGCGAGCAGGATCGTCGCATCCGAGATGACGTCAGCGACCTGCAGCTCGCGAGCGAGCTGCAGCGCCTCGCCCGCCCACTTCGCGGCTTCGTCGTCGCGGGCGCGGTCGTGCATCGCGCGGGCGTGCACCATTCGGACGCGCACCGACAACGGGCTCAGCGGCTCGTCACTCATCAGCCGCACCGCCTCCGCGGTCAGGCTCAGGATGTCGAGGTCGTGGTCCATCACCAGGACCGTGGTGGCCAGGCAATGGATGAGCTTCGCGCGGTCCACTCCCGACGCGTCGTCCGTCAGCGCGTTGAGCTGGTCCTGGGCAAGCGCGACGGCCCGCGCAAGATGGCCCGCGGCCGCCGCGGCGGTACTCGCGCGCACGACCAGCTCGACGCGATCCACCCGCGCCTCGCCTTCGCTGAGCTTCGCCGCAACCGCGGGATCGACCATCAGCTCCAACGCGCGCTCGTAGTGGCGGATGGCCTCTTCCGGGCCGCCGACCGCAATCGCTTCGTCGCCGGCTTGCACGCCCGCCCGGGTGGCCGTGACGAGATCGTGTGAGGCCCACGCATGGCGGGAGAGCTCGGCCGCCGACCCGTCGACCGCGCGACTCGCGATCGCGCCGGCGTACGCGGCGTGCAACCGCACCCGCTCACCCGGAAGCAGGTCCTGGTAGATCGCCTCAGCGAGCAGTGCGTGCCGAAACGCGTAGTGCTCGCCGTCGGTCGAGACGAGAATGTTCGCCTCGACGGCTGCGCGCACCGCTGCGTCGAGTGCCGCCGAACCGAGATCCGTCCCCGCCGCAAGCAGCTCGTGCGAGACCTGCCTGCCCGCCACACTCGCGGCACGCACGACCAGACGGCCGCCGTCGTCGAGCTGCTCTAGCCGGACTAGCAACAGGTCAGCGAGGTCGGTGGGCAGCCGCCCGTCACCGATCGTTGCTGCGGCGACGAGCTCTTCGAGGAAGAACGGGTTGCCTTCCGCGCGGGCGAGGATCTGACGCAGGTCGCGGTCGCCGATCGCCTCCGGCTGCAGCGAGTGAACGAGCAGGCGGGCTTCAGCGGTGGACAGCGGGCCGAGTTGAAGCCGGGCGACGCCGGGGAGCCGGACCCATTCGGCCAACGTCGCGCGAAGCGGGTGCCGCCGATGCAGGTCGTCGCTGCGGTACGTCGCCACGATCGTCACGGGCGCCTCGATCCCGCGGGTGAACAGCCAATGCAGCAAGTCGCGGGTCGACTGGTCCGCCCAGTGCACGTCCTCGATAACCACGAGCAGTGGCGAGTCGGACGCCAGGGTCAGGAGCGCGTCGTACACCGCGTCCATGAGTGCCGCACGCTGGGTCGGCTCGGGCGTCCCGTCGGCTTCGGCAAGGCGTCGATGCACCGGGTGCAGGCGAGCCAGCGTCGGGTTGGCTTCGACCAGCGCCGCCGTCATCTCCGGGCGCTCGTTGGACAGCCGGCCGAGCGCCTCGCTGAACGGAAGGTACGGCGGCGAGCCGTCGCCGAAGTCGAGACAGTGCCCGACGAGAACCCGCCAGCCGGCGCTGAGCGCCTGGCCGGCCACTTCCTTGGCGAGGCGGGTCTTGCCCGATCCGGCGTCGCCGCCGAGCAGCACCGCTCCGCCCGCCTTGCCGTCGGGGCCGAGCCCGACGAGCGAGGCAAGCTCGGCAAGCTCGCCGACCCGGCCGGCGAGCGGCGTCTCCACCCCGGCCGCCACCCCGCCATCATTGCCTGCCGGGGCGACCGGTTTTAGCGGACCGCGGGCCGCAACCGACCCCACGCCCAGGGCTAACCCTGGGACGTGAGGTGGTGCGGGGCCGGCATCGGCCGCCGCGGCGCCGGGTTGGGACGGCGACGCGGCTGGAACAGCGCGGCTAGCCGGATGCGCCACGCTTGCCGCGACGCCCGCGCTGGGTACTCCGCCCGGACCCGCTGCTGGCGGTAGTCCAGCTCAGCCTGGGCGAATGCC
>DASZYY010000195.1:0-4970 GCA_035545175.1 Mycobacteriales bacterium | reverse complement strand
GGTGCTCGACAACAACTTGCTGATGACGCTGATCACGAAGGACACACCTGCCGAGCTGAAGCAGCCAGGCATGTTCATGCATGAGGCGTTGAACTACCGCGACCAGTGGCGCAGCCGGCTGCTGCGCACCTCGCGCTGGTCACCTCGCTGAGCCACCGCCGGTTGTCAGCCCTGCAGGTGGGCGACCTGTTGACTCAGCCGCCGGTGAGGCCGACGTGCAGCGACTCGTACCCGCGAAGCGCTTGCAGGTCTCGGCGGCGACCTGATCCGGGGACAACGGCGAGGTCCGGGAACCGCTCGAACAGCAACCGCAGGCCGAGCTGTCCTTCCATCCGCGCGAGGTTCGCACCCAGACAGTAGTGGACCCCGGCGCTCAGCGCGAGGTGATCGCGCGAGTTGGGGCGGTCCAGGTCGAAGACGGCCGGATTGTCGAACACCGCGGGATCGCGGTTGGCTCCGCCGAGCAAGCAGAGCAGCGGGGTGCCCTTCTGGATCTCGACCCCGTCGATCTCGGTGTCAGCGATCGCAAGCCGACCAGTCATCTGCACCGGGCTCTCGAGGCGCAAGAGCTCGTCGACTGCCTGCTCCCACAGCTGCGGCTCCGCCGCGAGCCGGCTGCGCGCCTTGTCGTCCCCACCGATCACCGCGACGCCGCTGCCGAGCAGGTTCACCGTCGTCTCGAAGCCCGCGCCAAGCAGCAGCATGGCCGTCGCGCGGAGCTCGAGATCGTTCAGTCGATCGTCGGGATCGGCGTTGACGAGCTGGCTGAGCATGTCATCGCCGGGCTTGCGCCGGAGGTTCGCGAAGTGCCCGTCGAACCAGTCGTTCATCGCCTTGATCGCGATGTTGACCGAGCGGTACTCGCGGTGAGTGAGCCCGACATCAAGAACCGGTGCCGCGGCGTGTCCCCAGGCAAGGAACTGGTCGCGCATGTTCTCGGGCACGCCGAGGATCTCGGCGATCACCGCGACCGGGAGCAGGTTCGCGTACTCCTTGACGATGTCGACCCGGTCGCGACCGGCGAGCCCGTCGAGCAGCTGGACGGCGCGTTCCTCGACTCGATCGGTCACCTGCTGCAGAGCCCGTGGGGTGAACGGCTTGGAGACCAGCCGCCGGTACCGGGTGTGCGTCGGCGGGTCGACGCCGAGCAGGGCCGGCGCTTCGACCACGCTGGCGATGTTGGGGTCCGGCGGGCGGAACAGCCAGCGGATCGCCCGCGGAGTCTCAGGAGACTCACCGAAGTTGACGCTGAACGAGGCGCTGTCGCGCAACGCGCCGGAGATGAGTGCGTAGTCCACCGTCGCATGGGCGACGGCTCCGCTCGGCACGATTCGACCTCGCGCCCGCAGCTCCTCGAACAGCGGATACGGATCCTGCCGAGCACCCGGCTCGAACAGCATCCGCTCGAGCGGCATGCCCTTCTTCGCGTATCGCTTGCTGAGAGTCCGGGCTCCCCAATGCAGGATCACCCAGCGCGCCTCGCGTCGTACTGCGATCCCGGCCCGGCTCATGGGATGAGCGTAGGGGTGTAGTGATGGAGTGGGTCGTTCCAGGCGCCCACGGACCAACGGCGCAACCCGCACGAAGGGGGCCGCAAGCGATGGCGAAACTGCAGGTCCTCGTGCTCGGTGCGGGCTTCGGCGGCCTCGAGCTGGCCGCCCGGCTCTCCGACGCCGCGGCCGACCAGATCGACGTCACGATCATCGATCAGAACGACTCGTTCGTGTTCGGCTACTCGAAGCTCGATGTCATGTTCGGCATCACGCGCGAGACGTGGCGCACCTACTACCGCGACCTGAACCGGCCGTCGGTGACGTTCCGCCAGGAACGCATCATCGCGGTCGACCCGGTGGCGAAGACGGTGCGGACGACCGAAGGCGAGTACCGCGGGGATGTGATCGTCATCGCCCTCGGCGCGGATCTCGACGTTGCGGCCACACCCGGTCTCACTGACAACGACGAGTTCTACTCGGTCGCCGGCGCCGAGCGCTTCGTCGACCGGATCCGGGACTTCAACCAAGGTCATGCCGTCGTCGCGGTCGCCGCCACGCCGTACAAGTGCCCACCGGCACCGAGTGAAGTGGCGCTGATGCTGCACCACGTGCTGACGCAGCGCGGCACGCGCAAGGACACCGACATCACGGTCGTCAGCCCGCTGCCGTCGCCGGTCCCGCCGTCTCCCGAGACCTCGGCTGCGCTGCTGTCAGCCTTCGAGGAACGCGGCATCACGTTCCGGGGATCGACCCGGATGACGGCGGTCGACGGTGGTCGGAAGATCATCACGCTCGACGACGGCGAACAGGTCGGCTACGACCTACTGCTGGCGATCCCCCGGCACACGGCGCCGGATGTCCTCTCGAGCCTGCCGTCGGGCAACGACGGCTGGGTGCAGGTCGATCCGCACACGTTGCTCACCGCGCATCCGGACGTCTATGCGATCGGCGACTGCGCCGACGCACCCGTTCCTCGAGCCGGCGCCTTCGCCGAACGAGCGGCGGTGTTCGTCGCGGAGCGAGTCCTGGCAATGCTCGACAACCGCCCGGTCGCGCCGTACGACGGGTACGGCTCGTGCTACATCGAGTTCGGCGGCGGCCGGGTTGCAAGCGTCGAAGTGACGTTCATGTCCGCGGGCACCGTCAAAGGCGGCCCGTTCAACGAGCCGTCACTGACGATCGGTCGCGAGAAGGAGGACTCCGGACCGGCCCGGATCGCCCGATGGTTCGGCGGAGCCGGGGGCTAGGACACCTTCGATGTCAGCGGCCGGCTCGCGCCCCAGTACTCGCGATCAAGGTAAGAGTGACGAAGCTTGACGATCTCCACCCGCGCGCCGGTGTAGGGCGACTGCAGCACCCGGCCCCGGCCGGCGTAGATGGCGACGTGGTGGATGTCACCGCGCTGGCTGGTGTGGGAGAAGAAGAGCAGGTCACCCGGTCGGAGCTGCCCACGAGGTACGCCCCGGCCGACGAGCGACTGATCGGCCGCATCTCTCGGCAACGTCATGCCGAGCTCGGAGTACACCGCGGATGTGAGGCCCGAACAGTCGAAGCCCCAGGCGGTCATGCCGGCCCACAGGTAGGGCAACCCGAGGAACCGCTTGGCCTGAGCCACCACCTCGCGCCCGCTGGGGCGGATCGCCGGGGTGCCGCGCTGATGCACCCGCACCGTGCCGCGGGGCAGGTAGCCCTGGACTGCAGCGCCTGGTACCGCGACCACGACCCGATGCGGACGAACCTTGACCACCGGCAGCGTCGTGGCGTAGCTGATCGCCAGCGACCGGGTCGCTCCCGCGACGGTGCGTTGCAGTGACGCCCATTTCGCCGTCACAGTCGCAACCTTCGTCGCGGAGCCCCAGCCGTCGGGCTCTGGCACGAGCTGGGCGGAGGAGACCCATCCGATGATTCCGTCGGGGAACCGTCCCCCGGTCTGGTCGGGGATCTGGATGTGGCTGAGCGTCCCCCAGGTGCCGAGCACCTCGACTTCCTCGCCGTACCGCACCTCGGTCGCCAGCCGCTTGTAGAGGTGACTGCGCTGGAAGAACGTCATGCCTCGCAGCCAGGCCGCGACGCGCGCCGGGCGCTGCAGCGCCGGGGCATCGAAGTCGCGCACCTTGTGTCGCCCGCCCCACACCTGCGCGGCAGATACAGCGACCAAGGCCTTGGGTGGCGTCGCGGGCATGGTGGAAGTCGGTGAGGGCATCGGGGCGACGGTGGGTGCGGGACTCGGCGCACCGGCCGCCGCGAGCGGACCGGCTACCGCCGCCACGGATGCCGTCGACGGCGGGTTCACTGCGACGAAGACGGCCGTCCCGCCGACCGCCATCAGGGCAGCCGAGAGCGCGAGAAGACGTGGCTGGGGCATCCGGATACGGTGCCATGGAATTTCGCCTCGATCGACCGGGACAAGGTGACTCCTTTTCGCGAAGCGCCATCTTTCGGCCGGGTTGTGCAGGACTTCCGCCTCTGCTGGCTACGTCGTCGGCGGGGCCACGCTGGAGGCGTGACCACACCCGCCCTCCGGCATCGCTCGGCATCGAGCCGCCGAGTGCATGGCTGGCGCAAGCTGGCCGGCTCGAGCTGGTCGGCTCCCTGCGATCCGCAGTTCTTCGGCGACATGGAGATCGACGCAGCGAACCTGCTCGCGACGATCGACGACATTCGCCGCCACACCGGCGAGCACGTCACGATCACCCACGCCGTCGTGAAGGCGGTCGCGTGCGGGCTCGCAGCTGTTCCCGCCCTCAACAGCCGGCTCGCCAGAGGGCGGGAGCACCCGCGGGAGTCCATCGACGTGCTCGTCATCGTCGCGACCGGAGACGAGCTGACCGGAATCAAGATCGCGAACGCCGACCAGAAGTCCCTCAGCGAGATCGCCGCGGAGCTCGAGCGTCGCAGCGCTGCGATCCGCGCCGGCCGCGATGCGGAGTTCGGCCGGACGAAGCGCATGCTCGAGGTACTCCCCCCGAGGCTGCTTCGGCACGGCATCAGGCTGTCGGCTTGGCTGACCTCGGATCTGAACCTGAACCTGCCGCGACTCGGCCTGCCGCGACAGGCATTCGGGTCCGCGATGGTCAGCTCAATCGGAATGACGGGCATCACTCACGCCTACTCGCCGCTGGCGTCGTACTACCGAGTGCCGTTGCTCATCCTCGTCGGTGCCGTGCACGAGAAGGCGGTCGTGGTCAACGGCATGATCGTCGCGCGCCCCGTACTCACGCTGACCGCCACCTTCGACCACCGTTACACGGACGGGCTCCAGGCGGCCAAGTTCGCTCAGGCGGCACGCGCGTACCTGACCGCGCCGAACGCGGCGGAGCCAGTAAGGCCGCTACTGCAGGATGTTGACCGCGCGGGCAGCGATCACGCCGATAGTCACCAGCGCTGACCCCGACTGCAGCAGCATCGCCATCTTCGCCCAGCTCGACAGCGGCATCGTGTCGGTCGGGCTGAACGCCGTCGAGTTGGTGAACGACA
>DASZYY010000194.1:0-1712 GCA_035545175.1 Mycobacteriales bacterium | reverse complement strand
GGGGGAGTGCCCAGCCCGTTGCAGATGACGACCGGCGGACCGTCGCCGTTGTTGCGCCATCCGGCGACCGCGGTCCCGTCGGAGCTCGTCACGTTGAACCGCGTCACGCGCGGATCATGCCATCAGCTGTTCCGGCCGCCGTTTAGAGTCCCTACGTGGACTTGAAGCCTCGTAGCAAGGACGTGACCGAAGGTGCGGAGCGCGCGGGGGCGCGCGGGATGCTGCGGGCGGTCGGGCTGACCGACGCCGATTGGGACAAGCCGCAGATCGGCATCGCCTCGTCCTGGAACGAGATCACCCCTTGCAACCTCTCCCTGGCGCGGCTCGCGCAGCGGGCCAAGGACGGCGTTCGCCAGGCCGGCGGCGTACCGCTCGAGTTCGGGACCATCTCCGTCTCCGACGGCATCTCGATGGGCCACGAAGGCATGCATGCCTCGCTCGTGTCGCGTGAGGTGATCGCCGACTCCGTCGAGACCGTGATGTTCGCCGAGCGGCTCGACGGCTCGGTGTTGCTTGCCGGCTGCGACAAGTCGTTACCCGGCATGTTGATGGCCGCGGCACGGCTCGACCTCGCGTCGGTGTTCCTGTACGCCGGTACCTCGCTCCCCGGTCACCTCGACGGTCAGGACCTGACCATCATCGACGCCTTCGAAGGTGTCGGGGCGTGCGCGCTCGGCCGGATCACGCGGGAGCAGCTCGATGCCATCGAGCGCAACGTGTGCCCGGGTGAAGGCGCGTGCGCCGGCATGTACACCGCCAACACCATGGCGAGCGCGTTCGAGGCGATCGGCATGTCGGTGCCCGGCAGCGCGGCTCCGCCGGCGGTCGATCGTCGCCGCGACGAGGCGGCGGTGCGATCCGGCGAGGCGGTCGTCGAGATGTTGCGGGCCGGCATCACCGCGCGGACGATCCTCACGAAGCAGGCGTTCGAGAACGCGATCACGGTCGTGATGGCCCTCGGCGGATCGACGAATGCGGTGCTGCATCTGCTGGCGATCGCGCACGAGGCGAAGGTCGAGCTGACGCTGGACGACTTCAACCGGATCGGCGACAAGACGCCGCTGCTGGCCGACGTGAAGCCGTTCGGCCGTCACGTCATGTCCGACGTCGACCGCGTCGGCGGCATCCCGGTCGTGATGAAGGCGCTGCTCGATGCGGGCCTGCTGCATGGGGATTGCCTCACCGTCACCGGAAAGACCGTCGCGGAGAACCTGGCCGAGCTAGCACCCGGCGAGCTCGACGGCGATGTGATCCGCGCGCTGTCGAACCCGTTGCACGCGACCGGTGGCATGTCGATCGTTCGTGGCTCGCTCGCCCCTGACGGCGCCGTCGTCAAGACGTCGGGCTTCGACCAGTCGGTGATCGAGGGCACCGCGCGGGTGTTCGACACCGAGCAGCCCGCGATGGACGCAGTGACCAATGGCGAGCTGAAGGCCGGCGACGTCGTGGTCATTCGCTACGAGGGCCCGCGCGGTGGTCCGGGCATGCGGGAGATGCTCGCGGTCACCGGCGCGATCAAAGGTGCCGGCCTCGGCAAGGATGTGCTGCTGCTGACCGACGGCCGGTTCTCCGGCGGTACGACGGGGCTGTGCATCGGTCACGTGGCCCCGGAGGCGACCGACGGCGGACCGATCGCGTTCGTGAAGGACGGCGACCGGATCCGGCTCGACGTGGCTGCCCGCACCCTGGATCTCCTGGTCGACCCCGAGGAG
>DASZYY010000193.1:0-3906 GCA_035545175.1 Mycobacteriales bacterium | reverse complement strand
GCGTCGACGATGGCGTTGACCGGCTCCTCGACCGCCTTGCGGATCTCGTCCGCGCTCACCACGATCGTCTTCGGCAGACCGGTGACCAGGTCGCGGCCGCGGATCTCGGCGTGCGGCTCGTCCGGCGCCGGGAACGCCGATCCGATCGCCATCTTGATCTCCTCAGCCGTCCGCTCACCGAGCATCAGGCTGTACTCCTTCTTGACGTAGGCGATGATCGACGCGTCGAGCTCGTCGCCACCGGTACGGATCGACTGGCTGGTCACGATGCCGCCGAGAGAGATGACCGCGACCTCGGTCGTGCCACCGCCGATGTCGACGACCATGTTGCCGGTCGGCTCGTGGACCGGGAGCCCGGCGCCGATCGCGGCTGCCATGGGCTCTTCGATGATGAAGACCTTGCGGGCACCCGCCTGGTAGCCGGCGTCCTTCACCGCGCGCTGCTCGACGCCGGTGATCCCGCTGGGCACGCAGACAACCAGCCGCGGACGGGCGGTACGACGGCGCTTGTGCACCTTCTGGATGAAGTAGCGGAGCATGCGCTCGGTGGTCTCGAAGTCGGCGATGACGCCGTCCTTCAAAGGCCGGATCGCGACGATGTTGCCCGGCGTACGGCCGATCATCCGCTTCGCCTCGGTGCCGACGGCGAGGATCCCGGCGGTATTGGTGTTGATCGCCACGACGCTCGGCTCGTTGAGCACGATCCCCCGGCCGCGCACGTAGACGAGCGTGTTGGCCGTGCCGAGGTCGACAGCCATGTCACGGCCGAGGAACCCTGCGCTGTTGTTCGCCATGCGGCGCGAACCTTCCGAGACGGGGAAAACGAGCACTGGCAAGGAAAACCGGCGCTCTCGAGGGGCAGCAACCAACTCTACCGTCGATCGCCCCCGACCGAAATGCCGGGATTTGCCCGATCAGGCCGACCGGTCGAGCGAGCGCACCTAGCCCAGGTCAGGGAAGAACAGCTTGACCTCGCGGGCGGCCGACTCGAGGGAGTCCGAGCCGTGCACGAGGTTCTGGCCGATCTCCAGCGCGAAGTCGCCGCGGATCGAGCCCGGGGCGGACGCGACCGGATCGGTGACGCCCATGAGCCCACGGACCGCCTCGACCGCGCGGTGGCCCTCGGCCACGATCGCCACCAGCGGGCCGCCGGTGATGAAGTCGACCAGCTCGCCGAAGAACGGCTTGCCGTCGTGCTCGGCGTAGTGCTGGCTCGCCGTCTCACGGTCGAGGGTGCGCAGCTCGAGCCCGACGATGGTCAGGCCCTTGCGCTCGAGCCGGCCGACGATCTCCCCGATCAGGCCGCGGCGGACGGCGTCGGGCTTGACAAGGACAAGGGTGCGTTCAGCCACGTGCAGAGGCTAGCCCGGCCGCCGCGCGCGACCCCCGGGTCATAGGTGGAACTGCCGCAGCCAGTAGACCCAGATGCCCGCGAACGCGACCCCCACGACGTACATCGGCCAGCTGACCACCCCGGCGGCGATCACCAGCACCTGCACCGCGCTCGAGACCACCTTGCCGCCGCGACGCCGCAGGACCGCGGCCGCGACGATCAGTGCGACGACCAATCCCACGAGATAGGCGATGTGCCCGGCGGAGACGTGCCCGCGCTCCGAGCTCGCGACGGCGGGCACGGCGAGCAGCACGACCAGCGCCTCGATCGACAGCCCCGCGGTGCCGATCGCGTACAGCCCGCGCGGGGCGGCCTTGGCCTCGGTCATGCGCCGGGACGGAGCAGGTGACGGGCCTCGCCCACGGTGACGATCGAGCCGGTGATGACGACGCCTGCGCCGCCGAGCGCGCCTTGGGACTCGGCCACTGCGACCGCGATCTCGATCGCGTCGTCGAGCCGCTCCGCCACCTGCACCCGGTGGTCGCCGAACACCTCGCGAGCCACGTCGGCGAGCGCGCCCGCGGGCAGCGCCCGCGGGGAGCTGTTCGTCGTGACGACGACCTCGGTGACCACCGGCTCGAGCTGCTCGAGCAGGCCCGCGGCGTCCTTGTCGTCGAGGACGGCGACCACCGCGACCAGCCGGTCGAAGCCGAACGCGTCCTCGAGGGCGTCAGCCAGCGCCGCCGCGCCCGCCGGGTTGTGGGCACCGTCGATCAGCACGGTCGGGCTGCGCCGCACCACCTCGAGCCGCCCGGGCGAGCGGACCGCGGCGAACGCGGTACGGACCGCGTCGATGTCCAGCGTGCCGTGGTCCTGCGCCCCGACGAAGGCCTCGACGGCGGCCAGCGCGCAGGCAGCGTTGCTCGCCTGGTGCTCGCCGTAGAGCGGAAGAAAGACCTCTTCGTAGCCCCCGCCGAGCCCCTGCAGCTCCAGCATCTGCCCGCCGACCGCGACGTTGCGCGAGCGAACCCCGAAGTCGAGGCCCTCGCGCACGATTCGCGCGTCGACCTGCGCGACCCGCTCGGCGAGGACCAGGCCGGCGGACTCCGGCTGCGGTGCCGAGATCACGGTCGCACCGGGGTGGATCAGGCCGGCCTTCTCCGCGGCTATCTCCTCGATCGTCGACCCGAGGATCCCGACGTGGTCGAGGCTGATCGGGGTCACCACCGCGACCGGCGCGTTGATCACGTTGGTCGCGTCCCAGCGCCCGCCGAGGCCTACCTCGATGACCGCGACGTCGACCGGGGCGTCGGCGAAGGCGGCGAAGCCCATCGCGGTGAGCAGCTCGAAGAACGTCACCCGGTCGGCGTGACGGCCGTCGACGAGCTCGGCGTAGGGCGCGACCTCGTCGTAGAGCTCCGCGAAGCGCTGCGCGGACAGCGGCTCGCCGTCGACGCAGATCCGCTCGGTGACGTGCTCCAGGTGCGGTGACGTGTGCCGGCCGGTGCGCATCCCCAGCTCGCGCAACAACTGGTCGATCATCCGCGCGGTCGAGGTCTTGCCGTTCGTCCCGGTGATGTGGATCGACGGGTAGGCCAGCTGGGGATCGCCGAGCAGGTTCAGCAGATCGACGATCCGGTCGAGGTCCGGAACCATCCGCGTCGGGTAGCGATCTTCGAGCGCCTTGTCGACGCGAGCAAGCAGAGCGGCTGCATCCGGCTCGGAACTCACGTGCCCAGCCTAGGAGGCACTTCCTAGACTGGCGCGCTGTGAGCATCCCGGACAAGCCGACCCTCGACGGCCTCGAGGAGCGCTGGACCGCGTCCTGGGACGCCGACGGCACCTACCGCTTCGACCGCTCGAAGAGCCGGGCCGAGATCTACTCGATCGACACTCCCCCCATCACGGCGAGCGGATCGCTGCACGTCGGGCACGTGTTCTCCTACACGCACACCGACCTCGTCGCCCGCTTCCAGCGGATGCGCGGACGTGAGGTCTTCTACCCGATGGGGTGGGACGACAACGGGCTGCCGAGCGAGCGGCGGGTCCAGAACTACTACGGCGTGCGCTGCGACCCGTCGCTGCCCTACGACCCGTCGTACACAGCGCCGGAAGGCGGCGGTACGGCGAAGGAACAGACGCCGATCTCCCGGCGGAACTTCGTCGAGCTGTGCGACTCGCTGACCGCTGAGGACGAGAAGTCGTATGAGGCGGTCTGGCGCCGCCTTGCGCTGTCGGTCGACTGGTCGAACCCGTATCGCACGATCGACGACCGGTCGACTGCCATCTCGCAGAAGGCATTCCTCCGCGACCTCGCTCGCGGCAACGCCTACAAGGCCGAGGCGCCGACGCTGTGGGACATCACGTTCCGCACCGCGGTCGCGCAGGCCGAGCTCGAGGACCGCGACCGGCCCGGCGCCTACCACCGGATCGGCTTCCCACGCTCCGACGGCAACGGCGTGATCTCGATCGAGACCACTCGGCCCGAGCTGCTCCCGGCGTGCGTCGCGCTCGTCGCGCACCCGAACGACGAGCGCTACCAGCCGCTGTTCGGCACGACGGTCCGCACGCCG
>DASZYY010000192.1:0-2359 GCA_035545175.1 Mycobacteriales bacterium | reverse complement strand
AAGGCGATGCAGTCCGCGATGAAGAGTGGCGCGAAGGGCATCCGGGTTCAGTGCGGCGGCCGTCTCGGCGGCGCCGAGATGAGCCGCTCGGAGTTCTACCGCGAGGGCCGGGTGCCGCTGCACACGCTTCGCGCGAACATCGACTTCGGCTTCTACGAGGCGCGTACCACCTTCGGCCGGATCGGCGTGAAGGTCTGGATCTACACCGGCGACGAGGTCATGACCCGCGAGGAGCAGGCTGCGGCCGCTGCCCTGCGTGCTCGTGACCAGCGCAACCGCAAGGGTCCGCGCCGCGATCGGCCGTCGACAGCAGCCAGCGCTGCGGTCAACGGTGGCCCCGGCGCGAGCGTAACCGTAGAGGCGCCGGCGGAGCCGGTCGTCGAGGCGGAGCCGGTTGTCGAGGCCGCAGTCGAGGCACCCGCCGACGTTGTGGCGGAGACCGCCACGGCGGACGCCCCGGCCACCGAGACCACGGAAGAGGCGTAAGTCATGTTGATTCCGCGGCGGGTCAAGCACCGCAAGCAGCATCACCCGAAGCGCTCCGGTGCCGCCAAGGGCGGCACCCGCGTGACCTTCGGCGAGTACGGCATCCAGGCGCTGGAGCCGGCGTACGTCACGAACCGCCAGATCGAGTCGGCGCGTATCGCGATCACCCGGCACATCCGCCGTGGCGGCAAGGTGTGGATCAACATCTACCCCGACCGTCCGCTGACCAAGAAGCCGGCTGAGACGCGCATGGGTTCCGGTAAGGGCTCGCCCGAGTGGTGGGTCGCGAACGTGAAGCCGGGCCGCGTGATGTTCGAGCTTTCCTACCCGAACGAGGCGACGGCACGTGCCGCTCTTACTCGTGCGATCCACAAGCTTCCGATGAAGTGCCGGATCGTGACCCGTGAAGTGGGTGAGGCGTGATGGCAGCGATCCCTGCAGTTGAGCTGCGCGGCCTCGAGGACGACGAGCTCGTCACGAAGCTTCGCGAGTCGAAGGAAGAGCTGTTCAACCTGCGCTTCCAGTCGGCAACCGGGCAGCTGGACAACAACAAGCGACTTCAGACGGTGCGGCGCGACATCGCCCGTATCTACACCGTCATGCGCGAGCGGGAGCTGGGGCTGACCACCGCCCCGGCCGCCGGCGAGCTGGTCGGTGAGTGAGGAAACGATGAGCGAAGCAACGAACGCTGCCCCCGAGCGCGGGTTCCGCAAGACCCGTGAAGGCTACGTGGTCAGCGACAAGATGGAGAAGACCGTCACGGTCGAGGTCGAGGACCGCGTGCAGCACGCGCTGTACGGCAAGACGATCCGTCGCACCCGCAAGGTCAAGGCGCACGACGAGGCCAGCACGGCCGGCGTCGGTGATCGCGTGCTCCTGATGGAGACCCGGCCGCTGTCGGCGACCAAGCGCTGGCGGGTCGTCGAGATCCTCGAGAAGGCGAAGTAGGCAAATGATTCAGCAGGAGTCACGGCTCCGTGTCGCCGACAACACCGGCGCCAAGGAGATCCTGTGCATCCGCGTGCTCGGCGGCTCGGGCCGTCGTTACGCGAGCATCGGCGACATCATCGTCGGCACGGTCAAGGACGCGCTGCCGGGTGCGGGCGTCAAGAAGGGCGACGTCGTCAAGGCGGTCGTCGTTCGTACGACGAAGTCGCGTCGCCGCCCCGACGGCTCGTACATCCGCTTCGACGAGAACGCCGCCGTGCTGATCCGTGATGGTGGTGACCCGCGTGGCACCCGCATCTTCGGGCCGGTCGGCCGCGAGCTGCGTGACAAGCGCTTCATGCGGATCATCTCGCTTGCTCCGGAGGTGCTCTAACCATGGCCGGTCTGTTCGTGAAGAAGGGCGACACCGTCCGGGTGCTCAGCGGCAAGGACCGCGGTGCGCAGGGCAAGGTGCTCGTGACCTCGCCGAAGACCTCGAAGGTCATCGTCGAGGGCGTCAACCGCGTGACGAAGCACACCAAGGTGCAGGCCACGACCCGCGGCGCGCAGGAGGGTGGCATCGTCCACCAGGAAGCGCCGATCCACGTGAGCAACGTGCAGGTCGTGTGCCCGCAGTGCGGCAAGCCGTCCCGCGTCGGATACCGCAAGGCTGAGGACGGCCACAGCGTCCGGGTCTGCCGTAAGTGCGACCAGGACATCTGAGGGGTTTGAGATGACAGCAACTACCGCTGAGCGCACGGCATTGCCGCGGCTCAAGCAGCGCTACCGCGACGAGATCGTCGCGTCGCTGCGTGAGCAGTTCGGCTACTCGAACGTCATGCAGGTGCCCACCTTGGTGAAGGTCAAGGTCAACATGGGTGTCGGTGACGCGGCGAAGGACGGCAAGCTGATCGAGGGCGCGGTTCGCGACCTCACCCTGATCACC
>DASZYY010000191.1:0-5334 GCA_035545175.1 Mycobacteriales bacterium | reverse complement strand
GGCCAGCAGCGCCGCGACGTCGGCGGCCGGCCAGACCACGACCCCGTCCGCGTCGGCGACGACGACATCACCGTCGTTGACGGTGACCCCGGCGATCTGCACCGACCCGCCGACCCGCCCCGGCCCGTTCTTGGCCGAGGCCGTGGGCGTCGTACCTTTCGCCCACACGGCGAGTCCGAGCTCGGCGACGGCCTGCGAGTCACGGATCGGACCGTCGGTGACGACGGCGACCACGCCGGCGGCGAGCAGCTCGCGCGCGACCAGGTCTCCGAGCACGGCGGTCCTGGACTCGGCGCCACCGGCGACGACCAGCACGGTCCCCGGGCCCGGGACGGCCGCCGGAACCTCCTTCATCACGAGGTTGTCGTTGCGCGAGACCTCGACGACGAGCGCTGGGCCGGCGACAGTCCGCTCCGGCGACAAGGCGCGGATCGTGTCGTCGAGCACGCCGGCGCCACCCGTCGCGTCGGAGGCGACAGTGCTCGCGAGCCAGTCCGGAAGTTCGGTCACCGCTCTATCCTGCCGGAGTGTCCGGGACCTGTACGGCGTGCGGCGACTGCTGCGACCCGATCTGGTACCCGCTCGGCCCCGCGGACATCCGCCAGTCCGCCGGCACGACCCATTCGGCCGACCTCGGGTTCGCTGCTGCGCACTGGACCGCAACCGGGGAACGACGCGACGGGATGCACGCCTACCAGTGCGACCGCTTCGACCGGGAGTCGCGGCTGTGCACGGCGCACGACGAGCGGCCCCCGATCTGCCGTGCCTACCCGATCGCGATCAACGTCCTGCCCACCCGCTGCACGGTTCGGCTCTGAGCCCCGCGACTCAGCCGTAGCGGCGAAGCCACTCGTACATGGCGATGCCGCTCGCGACACCGGCGTTGATCGACCGGGTGGAGCCGAACTGCGGGATGTGCAGGACGGCTTCGCAGGCTTGCCGCGCAGCCTCGGACAAACCGGGACCCTCCTGACCGAAGATCAGGACGCACTTCTGCGGGAGCTCTGCCTCGACGATGCTTCGCGAACCTGGCAACAGGTCGATCCCGATCAACGGCAGCGATTCGCCTGCCGCCCAGTCCGACAGCTCGCTGACGCTCGCGTGATGGCGCACGTCGACGTAGCGGTCGGTGACCATTGCACCGCGACGGTTCCAGCGACGGTTGCCGACGATGTGTACGGCGGCCGCCTGGAACGCGTTCGCGTTGCGGACCACCGTGCCGATGTTGAAGTCGTGCTGCCAGTTCTCTATAGCCACGTGGAAGTCGCGTCGATGTAACGCCAGGTCGGCGACGATCGCTTCGTTTGTCCAGTAGCGGTACCGGTCGACCACGTTGCGGCGGTCGCCGTGGCGGAGCAGGCCGGCGTCGTACCTCGGATCCTCGGGCCATGGCTGCGGGTGGGGGCCGACGCCAACCTCGGGATCGGAGACGTCGTCGTCCATGTGGACATACGGTAAGGGCCTGATGGCCTCCCCCAGACTGGCACTGCCCGCGGCGGCGGTGATCTTGTCGGGCGCGCTCGGCGCCTCCTACGGCTTCGGCGCAACGCCCTCGCCGTCGCCGACGCCCACACCGTCCTCATCCCCCACGCCGACCCCGACCCCTACCCCGACTCCGTCGACGTCGCCGACGCCGGGCACCGCGCTCGACCGCATCACGGCGCGGGTGCACGACGCGCTGCGCGGCAGTACCGCCGGTCACCTGCATTACAAGATCACGATCGCCGGCCTCGGCGGCATCGCGAAGCACCCGAACGCCACGAGCGCACCAGCGAGCAACGAGAAGCTCTTCACCACCATCGCGTTGGTCGAGCAGGTCGGTGCCGGCTACCGCTACACGACGAACGTCTCGGGAACGTCGACACCGATCGGCGGGACGCTCGACGGCGACCTCGTCCTCGTCGGCTCAGGCGATCCGACCCTCACCCGGCACAACCTCGCCAGCCTCGCCGGCCAGCTGCGCTCGTCCGGCCTGCGCCGGGTGACGGGCAAGCTCGTCGTCGACGACACGCGCTACTCCCACCAGACCCGAGCGCCGGGGTGGAAGCACGAGTTCCTTCCGGAGGAGTCGGGGGCCGTCGACGCGTTCAGCGTCAACAACGACAACTGGCGATCGAGCTCCACGTTCCTCGCCGATCCCAGCCGCGCGAACGCCGGACTGTGGCGCTCCGCGCTCAAGTCCGCGGGGATCCACGTCCTTGGCGGGACGCACATCGGACCCGCACCGACGACGCTGTTCCCGCTGGCCTCCCACAGCTCACGACCGCTGTCCAAGATCGTGCAGATGACATTGCGCGAGTCGATCAACTACTACGCCGAGATGATGCTGCGCGAGCTCGGGTACCAGTACGCCGGGCACGGCAGCCGGACGACCGGAATCAACGCCATCCACCACTTCGCCGACGGGCAAGGCCTGCCGATCGGACGCCTCGAGGACGGCTCGGGTCTGTCGTATCGCAACCGCGAGTCGCCCGGCATCTACCGCGCGTGGCTGAGCACGCTGACCCGGTTGCCGCCTGCCTACCGCGTCATCTACTCGGCGCTGCCCGAGTCGTGCGACCCGCGCGGCACGCTGAAGTACCGGATGTGCCGTCCGACCTTCATGCGACGGGCGGTGCATGCCAAGACCGGCACGCTGACGCACATCACGAGCCTGTCCGGCTATGCCGAGACCCGGGGCGGGCGGTTCGTGACCTTCAGCTTCTTGCTCAGCCATGTCGGCAGCCTCACCACCGGCAACAACCACGTCGATGCCGCACTGCGGGCGATCGTCCGCTCGAGGGCTTAGGCCGCCGGAAGGACCGTCCCCCGGACCTCACCGAGATCGATCCGCCCGCCGCCGACGGCGGGGGCGGTTGCCGAGATGACGACCTCGTCGCCATCCGCCAGGAACGGCTGGTTCGGCAGCTCGATCAGCGAGCCGACCTGGCCGTTTTCCGGCCCGCTCACCGTGCCGGAGGCGAAGAGGTCGCCGGTCCGAACCGACGCGCCGTTCGACGTGAGATGCGCGAGCATCTGGGCCGGCGACCAGTACATCGACCGGTACGGCGGGCGAGCCAGCAGATCACCGTTGACGCGAAGCTCGAGGTCGATGTCGAGCCCCCAGGGCGAGCTTTCGAGAAGGTGTGAGGGGACCTCGCTGCCTGACGCGGGCACGGGCCGGCGGGCCGCCTCCAGCGCCCGCAGCGGGATCAACCACGGTGAGATCGAGGTCTGGAACGACTTGCCGAGAAACGGGCCGAGCGGGACGGTCTCGAACGACTGGAGGTCGCGCGCCGACCAGTCGTTGACCAGGACGACACCGAAGACGTGGTCGGCGAAGTCCTCGACGCGCAGCGAGTCGCCGAGCTCCGTCGCGGTTCCGACGACAAAGCCAATCTCCACCTCGACGTCGAGGCGCTCACTCGGGCCGGTGACGACATCGCCGTGCGGCGTCCGGTGCTGGCCGCACGGCCGCCGCACCGGCGTACCGGACACGACGACGGTGCCCGACCGCCCGTGGTAGCCCATGGGC
This sequence comes from Mycobacteriales bacterium, assembly GCA_035545175.1. Lineage (GTDB taxonomy): Bacteria > Actinomycetota > Actinomycetes > JAFAQI01 > JAFAQI01 > DASZTV01. Next base: position 1,820 of record DASZYY010000191.1, on the reverse strand, counting down.
TGGTGCCGCCAGGCGGGCGGCAGCGGATCCTGCCCCGGCCGCAGGATCCGGCCGAGCCGGGCGGCATGGTGCTCACTCGCGTAGAAGTCCACGTAGTCGGCAACCTCGAACGGCAGGTGAAGGCGGACCGACGAGCTCGGCCACCGAGGACCCTCGAGCGACGGCAGAGCGTCGTACACGTCGCGCCACACGGCGGGCCCCGCCGCGAGCAGCGGGGTGAGGCTCGGACCCCTGACCAGCTCCGCCCACGGCAGGGCGAGCTGCTTGGCGGTGCGCGTCAGATCGAGGACGTAGGAGCCGACGCGGACCCCGACCCGCCTCGCTCCAGAGCCGCGGCTGAAGATGCCGAGCGGGTAGCACTCGCTCATCTAGCGAGCCCAGCTCCACGCGTAGCCGGTGTCCTCGCACGCGGTCGCGCCCGATCCGATCTCGAGCGGCCGGAACGTGTCCACCATCACGGCGAGCTCGTCGAAGGACTCGATGCCGATGCTTCGTTCGACCGCGCCCGGCTGCGGCCCGTGGGTGAAACCGCCGGGATGCAACGACACCGAGCCGAGCGCGATGCCCGAACCCTTCCGCGCCTCGTAGTCGCCGCCGCAGTAGAACATCACTTCGTCGCTGTCGACGTTCGAGTGGAAGTACGGAACCGGGATGGCCAGGGGGTGGTAGTCGACCTTGCGCGGAACGAAGTTGCAGATCACCACGTTCGTCGCCTCGAAAACCTGGTGAACCGGCGGCGGCTGGTGCACCCGCCCGGTGATCGGCTCGAAGTCGGCGACGTTGAACGTGTACGGATACAGGCAGCCGTCCCAGCCGACGACGTCGAACGGATGCGTCGGCTGGGTGTATACGGTGCCACCGACCCCACCGCCGGCACGGTGCTTCACGAACACCTCGACGTCCGTGCCGTCTTCGACCAACGGCTCGTCCGGCCCGTGCAGGTCGCGCTCGCAGTACGGCGCGTGCTCGAGGAACTGACCGTTGCGGGACAGGTAGCGCCGAGGCGGGCTGATGTGGCTTGCCGTCTCGATGGCATAGACGCGAAGCGGCCCATCCGGGTCGGGCAGCCACCGGTGAGCCGTCCCGCGCGGAATGACGACGTAGTCGCCGGCCCGCGCGGCCAGCCGGCCGAACACGGTCTCGACCGTCGCAGCGCCGGACTCGACGAAGCAGCACTCGTCGCCGATCGCGTTGCGGTAGTAAGGCGACGCCGTGCCGGCAACGACGTAGCGGATCCGGACATCGGCGTTGCCGAGCACGAGCTGACGCCCGGTCACCGCGTCGCGCGACTCCCAGCCATCGGACAGCTCGTGCAGCCGGAAGTGGCGCGGCAACAACGGCTCGTTGGGCGTGGTCGCGTCGTTCTCCTGCGGCCAGGGTCGCGCCGCCGTGATCGCGGACGGGATGCCGCGGTGATACAGCAGCGAGGAGTCGAAGCTGAACCCCTCCTCGCCCATCAGCTCCTCGGCGTAGAGCTTGCCGGTCGGGTCCCGGTGCTGGGTATGGCGCTTCGGCGGAACGTCCCCCACACGTCGGTAGAAGCCCATGGTCGAACCGTACGCCTACGATTTCTGCGTGCCTACGCGTCGAACCGCAGCCACGCCGCCCGCGCTCACCGACGACGACGTCGCGTCACTGCGCGAACGAGTCAAGGCGGGCGAGAAGCCGCGCGTGGTGATTCGGGCTGCTTCGGCGGCAGTGGCCGCCGGCACGCGGGGGAACGTCATCCGGGTCGGCGACCCGAAGAAGGAGGGCGAGTACGTCGTGGTGCGCCTCGGCAAGGACGAGGTCCCCTTCGCGCCCAACGAGCTCGGCATCCC
>DASZYY010000190.1:0-6988 GCA_035545175.1 Mycobacteriales bacterium | reverse complement strand
AAGAGCGGCGTGCAGTTCGGGCTGTTCGGCGGTGCGATCCGCCATCTCGGCACCGCCGAGCACCACAAGGCCTATCTGCGCGACGTCATGAACGCCGAGCTGCTCGGCTGCTTCGCGATGACGGAGACCGGCCACGGCTCGGACGTCCAGTCACTTCGAACGACGGCAACCTATGACCCCTCGCGCGAGGAGTTCGTCGTCCACACACCGGACGACGAGGCGTCGAAGAACTACATCGGCAACGCCGCCCGCGACGGGCGGATGGCGGTCGTGTTCGCGCAGCTGATCACGGACGGGGAGTGCCACGGGGTCCATGCGGTGCTCGTGCCCATCCGCGACGCCGCGGGTGAGCCGATGCCCGGGGTGCGCATCGCCGACGACGGACCGAAGGCAGGGCTCAACGGCGTCGACAACGGACGGTTGTGGTTCGACGAAGTGCGGGTCCCCCGCACGGCGCTGCTCGACCGGTTCGGGTCGGTGGCCGCCGACGGCACCTACAGCAGCCCGATCGACAACGTGAACCGCCGCTTCTTCACGATGCTCGGGACGCTGGTGCAAGGGCGGATCAGCATCTCCGGCTCGGCGCTGTCCGCGACCAAGAACGCATTGACGATCGCCGTCCGGTACGGCGACCAGCGGCGCCAGTTCAAAGCGCCGGACTCCGACGAGGAGATCGCGGTCCTCGACTACCTGGCACATCAGCGAGCCCTGCTTCCGGCGCTGGCGACCACCTACGCGTTGAGCTTCGCCCAGGCCGAGCTGGTGAGCGAGCTGCACGACGTACAGTCCGAAGCCGCCGACGACCACGCTCGCCGCCGCTTGGAGACGTTCGCCGCCGGCCTCAAGGCCACCTCGACCTGGCATGCCACGGCGACGATCCAGGCCTGCCGGGAGGCCTGCGGCGGCGCCGGCTACCTGTCGGAGAACCAGCTCGTCGGCCTCAAGGCGGACACCGACGTCTTCACGACCTTCGAGGGCGACAACACCGTGCTGTTGCAGCTGGTGGCGAAGACGCTCCTCACGGACTATCAGGCAGAGTTCGGCGAGCTCGACACGATCGGCACCGCGCGGTTCGTCGCCGAACAGGTCCGAGACATCGTCATCGAACGCAGTGGTGCCCGCGGCATCGTGCAACGGCTGATCGACGCGTTGCCCGGCAGCGCGGACGACGAGACGAGTCTGCTCGACCGCGAGTACCAGATCTCGCTTCTGGCGTGGCGCGAGAAGCACGTCCTCGAGGGCGTCGCGCGACGGCTGCGCAAGGGGTTCGAGGCGGGCGATGACATGTTCGAGGCGTTCAACTCCGCCCAGGACCACCTGTTGCTCGCCGCGCGCGCCCACATCGACGCCCGCGTGCTGGAGGCGTTCGACACCGCGCTGAGCGCCGTCGAGGACGAGGCCATCGCGGGCCTGCTGCGGCGGGTGTGCGACCTGCACGCACTGTCGGTGATCGAGCGAGAGCGGGCCTGGTTCCTCGAGCACAACCGACTCACCGCGAGCCGCAGCAAGGCGGTGACCGCGACGGTCAACGAGCTGTGCCAGGAGCTTCGGCCTTACGCGAGCGTCCTGGTGGATGCGTTCGGCATCCCCGACGAGCTCATCACCGCACCGATTGCCCAGCACCGGTGAGGCGGCACTGATCTTGGTTTGGTTGGATCTCCTCTCATGAGCGCACGCGAATCGCTGATCGGTGCCGGCCTCGCGGTGGTACTGGTCGTCGGCATCATCGACGCGGCAGCCGGACACGACAGCTCGTCGAAATCGAGTCCCGCGGCCGGGCCGTCGATCACGGCCGTGCCGAATCCGCCCACCGAGTCGCCGACCCCGAGCCCCTCGTCGACCACCAGCGCACCCAAGCCACACCACAGCCACCACGGCGGCAGCGCAGGCAGCGGTGGCACCGGCGCAGTGACGTCCACCGAGCCGGGCGCGGCGACGTCGGCAACGGCGTCCTCCGAGGGCGGGAACGAAAACAGCGCCAGCTCGCCCCCCGCCTCGACGCAGGCAGTGCCGCCGGGCGTCCTCGGCACCTTCACCTACGCGACCACCGGCTCGGAGGGGACCAACATCCCCGGCACGCAGCGCGACTTCCCGAAGACCACCACCATCAAGAACAAGCTCCAGGGCTGCGGCGTCTCGAGCACCTGGAAGCCGATCCCCGAACACGTGCAGAAGCAGCTGCTCTGTCCTGCGAGCGACGGCATCAAGATCCGGCGCTACCAGACGACGATCAGCTTCTACGGCGTGAGTAGCGGCGAGGACTTCAAGTGCTCCGGCCCGTCGTACATCGACCGGAAGAGCGTCGCTCCCGGCGATACCTGGAAGTTCAAGTGCACGTCGCCTGACGCAACCGCGGTTCAGCGAGCCGAGGTGATCGGCTTCGAGAAGGTCGACGTCGGCGGAACCTCGGTGCGCACGCTTCACGTGCACGTCGACACGAAGCTGAAGGGCCAGGACAGCGGTACGTCGTCGCAGGACTACTGGATCGACACCCAGAAGCCGATCCTCGTCAAGGAGACCGGAAAGGTCACCGCGACCCAGCAGAGCGTGCACTACTCGTCGAGCTACTCGCTCGCGCTCAAGAGCCTTTCGCCCAAGACCTGACGTTCCCGGGCCGGGAGCGACACCAGATCGGCGGTGAAGATGCCGAGCGCCAGCCAGACCAGACAGAAGCCGACCAGCCGCACCGCTCCGAGCGGCTCGTGCCGGATCGTCACGCCGATCAGGAACTGGATCGTCGGGGTCATGTACTGCATCAGCCCCAGCCGTGACAGCGCGATGCGCGGTGCCGCACCGGCGAACAGCAGGAGCGGTACCACGGTGACGACGCCCGAGCTCGCGAGCAGCGCCGCGTGGCCGGCGCCGTGCGTCGTGAACGTGCCCTCACCCCGCGCCGCCATGACGATCAGGTAGGCCGCCGCCAGCGGGACCAGGACCGCCGCTTCGACAACGAGCCCGTTCACGGGCGAGACACCGACGATCTTCTTGACCAGTCCGTAGGCACCGAAGCTGAACGCCAGCACCAACGCGATCCACGGGGGCCGCCCCGCCTGCACCGTGAGTACGACGACCCCGGCGGCCGCCACGCCGACTGCGGCCCACTGCCCCGGCCGAAGCCGCTCACGCAGGACGACGACGCTCAACGCCACCGTGACGAGCGGGTTGACGAAGTAGCCGAGCGAGGTCTCCACGACGTGGCCGTGGTTGACGCCCCAGATGTAGACGCCCCAGTTGATGCCGATCAGCACGCCGGCGAAGCCGAGCAGCCCGAGCGAGCGTCGATCGCGGGGCAGCGACCGCCAGGCCGAGCGTCCGGAGGTGACCAGGAGCAACAGCGCCACACTGATGAGCGACCACACGACCCGGTGAGCGAGGATCTCGACCGCACCGGCGGGCTTGAGCAGCGGCCAGTAGAGCGGGAACGACCCCCAGATGAGGTAGGCCGCCAGGCCCATGGCCGTGCCACGCCGCTCCTCGCTCACACCCGCCACCCCACCCGCCGACGCTACCGAGATCGGACATTCGATCTCGACGCGTTTTGGCTCGGTCCAGGCGGGCTACATCGCACAGGTGAGGACCAAGGCTGGCGGACGGGCCAGCAGCGGGTCGATGATCACCAACGTGACGTCTACCTCGACTTCACCTGGCCTGCGGGGCGCGACCAGCCTCGAGCGGTGGCCTGCCATGGCGCAGCCACGGTCGGCACCCGTCCGCTCCGTGATCGCACGGGCGGCGATGCGCCACATCGCCGATCACGCCGGGCTGCGAGTCGAGCTGCCCGACGGCTCTCATCTCGGCCCCGATTACGCACCGATCATGCGCATCCACTCCCCCGAGGCCTTCTTCACCCGTCTCGGCCGCGACGGCAAGATCGGGTTCGGCGAGGCCTTCATGGCCGGCGATTGGGACGCGCCCGACCTGGCCGCGGCGATCGAGCCGCTCGCCCGCAACATCGACTCACTGATCCCGTCGTGGCTGCAACGGATCCGCGCGATCTACGACGCGCGCCAACCGGCAGCCGAGGACAACGACCGAACCGGCGCGAGAAGCAACATTCACCGCCACTACGACTTGTCCAACGACCTGTTCGGCCTGTTTCTCGACGAGACGATGACCTACTCGGCCGCACTCTTCGACGACCCGACGACCGAGTCGCTCACCACGGCGCAACATCGCAAGATCGACCGCCTGCTCGACCAGACCGGCGTCCGCGAGGGCAGCCGGGTGCTGGAGATCGGCACCGGGTGGGGCGAGCTCGCGATCCGAGCCGCGCGGCGCGGGGCCTACGTCAAGACGATCACGCTCTCGCAGGAACAGGCGTCGCTCGCTGTCGCCCGCGCCAAGGCCGCAGGCGTCGCGGGACTCGTCGACGTGCGGCTGTGCGACTACCGCGATGTCGACGACACCTACGACGCGATCCTCAGCGTCGAGATGATCGAAGCGGTCGGCGAACGATGGTGGCCGACGTACTTCGAGGTCCTCGATCGACGGCTCGCGCCCGGCGGGCGGATCGGCCTACAGGCGATCGTGATGCCGCACCGGCGGATGTTCGCCGCCCGCCGGTCCTACACCTGGATTCACAAGTACATCTTTCCCGGCGGCATCATTCCGTCCTTCGAGGCGATCGAGGACATCGTTGCCAAGCGCACCGCGCTGCAGATCATCGAAACGAAGCGGTTCGGGCAGTCTTACGCGGAGACTCTGCGGCAATGGCAGGAACGGTTCGTCGCTGCCTCGGCCGCGGTCGACGCGCTCGGGTTCGATGAGACGTTCCGGCGCATGTGGATCTTCTATCTTGCTTACTGCGAGGCCGGCTTCCGCGCCGGCCACCTGGATGTCGTGCAAGTCACGATGACCCGAGGGTCATGACAAGGAGCGCCGCCGGCCTGTGAGCGACTTCGGGGGCAACCACTTCGCGACGGGCCTGGCGGTCACCGCTGTCGTCGATGTCGCGATCTTCGCCGTCACCTGGCTGATCGCCCGGCGCATCGGCCGCTACAACATCGTCGACATCACGTGGGGGCTGTCGATCCTCGCGATCACCGCGGCGGCGTACGGCTGGTCGGCCGGCACCGGCGGGGACTCGGCTCGACGCGCGCTCGTCCTGGCGATGACCGCGCTGTGGGCGATCCGCCTCGCGACCCACATCGGCCGCCGCAACCATGGTCACGGCGAGGATCCGCGCTACGCCGCCATCCTTCGAAAGGCCCCCGGCTCGGTGCCGCTCTACGCCGTACGACGCGTGTTCGTACCGCAAGCGGTGATCGCGTTCGCGATCTCGATGCCGCAGCAGGTCGCAATGTTCCAGCGTGGGAGCCGGCCGATCCTCGATGTGATCGCAGCGCTCGTCTTCATCACCGGCTTCGGATTCGAGTCGATCGCGGACGCCCAGCTCGCCCGCTTCATGCGCACCCGAAGCGGCAGCCACGAGGTCATGGATCGCGGCCTTTGGCGCTACAGCCGCCATCCCAACTACTTCGGCGAGTCGCTGCTGTGGTTCGGTCTGTGGCTGCCCGCGGCCGGGGACTGGCGCGGCCTCGTCACCGTGATCTCGCCGGTGGTCGTGACCTACCTGGTCGGGTTCGCCACCGGCAAACCGCTGCTCGAGAAGGGAATGGCAAAGCGCAAGCCGGCGTACGCCGAGTACATGGCGAAGACGTCGGGCTTCGTGCCGTTGCCACCAAGGCGGCCGCGCAGGTAGCCGCGATCTACTTGCCGTGGGCGTTGGCGCCGTGCCGCTTCGCCTGCCGCCAGGTGTAGGTGAAGTGCGGCGCAGCGCCACGCCCGCCAGTCATGACCTCGGCAATCGACTCACCGGCGGGTGACCCGGTCCCGGCACCGGCCAGCAAGGTCGGCAGGTGGCCGTATGTGCCGAGGATGTTGTCGCGGTGTCCCCAGCACCCGTTCGCGCCAGGGGCCAGACAAGCGATGTTGATGCCGTCCTGGGCCGAGTACCCGTCGTTGTACATCCAGTCGTAGTCCGAGGCGAGCGGCCCGAAGTCGCCCGCCCAGTTCGAGCCGTACTGGTAGACGCCGAGCCGCCGTAGCAAGGAGATGACCGGTGTCGGATCGACCCGCATCACCGCCGCCGTGTGTGACGCGGTGTTGAGGGTGGTGGTCAGCCCGGCGAACGGCCTGAGGCCGCGGGCCACCCGCTCCAGGTCGGTGACGACGAATGTCTGCTCGGCGACGGTGAGCTTGCGGTAGTTGCGTGGCAGGACCATCGCGGGCCGCCGCACCCCCTCGTGGGCGCGGGCGTACCTGATCGCCGCCAGCGCCATCCGGGTGCACACGGCGCTGCGCCAGCCTTGGGTCGCGCACACCGGCAGGTAGTCCGGGTGCGGCGCCAGGTTGCGCTTCGGGTGCGCCGCGGCAGTCACGAGACCTCCGACGCGCAGCGGCGCGCCGAGCTCCGGGGGTCGGAGAGGAGCTCGACGCGCCGCGGCCGCCGGTTCCACGGAACCGAGTACGGCAGGAATGAGCAGCGCAATGCCCAGCGATCGTGCTACCCCCCGCCGAACTACCCGGTTCATCTCCCGTGTCCTCTCGACGGCGGGGCGATTCAAACCGTCATGTCAGGACATGTCAAATTTTGGCAATGGCCGCGCCGGTTGCCGATTGTGCGTTCCGCCATTCGGGTGGCTGATCTTCGCAAGATCGATGAATTCACGCCTAACCGTGGGCGAGTGGCTTGACTTCCTAATTTGACGAATCTTTACTCACGCCACGCCGGATCGGCGCTGTCGAGAGGAGAGATCCCATGCTTCGTCGGGTCGCAACGATCGTGATCGCGGTGCTGATGGCCGCCACAGCCGGCACCGCTCCCGCCTATGCCGGTGGCAACGCAGGCGGCACCATCGCCACGCCGCTCGGCGACTTCCACTGCTGCTGACGCGGCTTCAGCCGCGCTGGATCACCGGTTGACGGGCATCCCGGCGGGGATCTGCAGTCCGGTGGCAACGGCGGCACGGCGGTAGGCGTCGCGCGC
>DASZYY010000189.1:0-10255 GCA_035545175.1 Mycobacteriales bacterium | reverse complement strand
CCGAACAGCGTGGTGCAGCCGAGCGCGAAGCCGAAGCCGGGACCGAAGACGCGGCCGGCGAGGATGAGGGTGAAGAAGATGAACTCGATCCCGGCAGTCCCGGCGTCGAGTGGGCGCAGTGCGGCGCCGATCGCCGACAGGACGCCCAGCATGGCGATCGCCTTCGCGTCGATGTTGCCGCTCGCGACCTCCGCGAACAGAACCGCGAGCACCAAGGACAGCAGCACACCGAACATCAGCAACGGGGTGTACGAGGTACCGAAATGATTCGGTGCGACGACGAACGGCCAGAAGAAGGCCACGAACCCCACGAACGTCGCCATCGCGATGACCAGGGTCGACCGTCCCCGCAGTGGGATGGCGGAGACCTGCGCGGCCACTAGCTCGCCGCCTGTTCAAGGGCGGCTTCGACGGATTCGACCGTGAGGAACTCGAGCGGCGCCAGGATCTTCGCGACCTGCGGCGCGAACGCGGGCGACGCCACGACGACCTCCGCGGTCGGCCCGTCGGCCACGATGTCACCGTCGCCCAGAACGATGACCCGGTCGGCGGTCGCCGCCACGAACTCCACGTCGTGGGTCGCGACGACAACCGCGTGGCCGCGCCGAGCCAGGTCGTGAAGCACGTCACGCAGCGCGCGCTTGGCGGTGTAGTCCAAGCCGCGGGTCGGCTCGTCGAGCAGCACGACCTGCGGGTCGGCTCGCAGCTGGATCGCCAGGACCAGTGCCAGCCGCTGGCCTTCGGACAGGTCACGCGGGTGCGGGTCGTCGCCGATCCCCGGCGCGATGCGATCGAGCAGTGCGCGCGCCGACGTGCCGTCGTTCTTCGCCTCGCGGTCGGCGGTGTCCAGCTCGGCGCGAACCGTGTCCAGGTAGAGCAGATCGGCCGGCGTCTGCGGCACGAGGCCGACTCCGCCCGCCGCCTCGACCGTCCCCGCCTGCCGTCGTCCCGCGCCGTGTGCCGCCCACAGCAACGAGGACTTGCCTGAGCCGTTCCGCCCCATGAGCGCGGTGATGGTCCCGCCGTCGAGGTCCAGGTCGATACCGCGAACCGCGGTGGTGTCGCCGTACCGGACGACGACATCGCGCGCCGACAGCACGTTGCCCGCCGGAGCCGCCGCGACACGGGGTACCGGCACGAGATCTGCCAGCCGGTCGCGGGCCGGTCCGGCCTTGCGACGCGCGTCCCGGATCGACATCGGCAGCGGTGACCAGCCGAGCAGCCGGCCAAGCTCGACGACCGGCGGTGCGATCGACGTCGATTCGAAGATCTCCGCGGGGTCACCGCAGACCGCGGTGCCGTCGCCAGGCAGATGGATGACCCGGTCTGCGTACTGCACGACCCGCTCGAGGCGGTGTTCGGCGAGCAGGACCGTGACCCCGAGGTCGTGCACGATTCGGGTGATGGCGGCGAGGACGTCTTCGGCGGCTGCGGGGTCGAGGGCCGACGTCGGTTCGTCGAGCACCAGAACCTTGGGGTGGCCGGTCAGCGCCGCACCGATGGCGACTCGCTGCTGCTGGCCGCCGGAGAGGTCGTGCAACGCGCGGCGGCGCAGCTCGGCGAGACCCAACAGGTCGAGGGTCTCTTCGACTCGCTTGCGCATCACGTCGGGTGCGATGCCGAGCTGCTCCATCGTGTAGGCGAGCTCGTCCTCGACGACGTCGGTCACGAACCCCGACAGCGGGTCCTGCCCGACCACGCCGACGAGGTGGGCGAGGTCACGTGGGGGGTGCTCACTCGTACGAAGGCCGGCGACGCGCACCTCGCCGGCCAGGTGGCCGCCGGTGAAGTGTGGCACCAGACCGTTCACCGCGCCGAGCAGCGTCGACTTTCCGACGCCGGTGGCGCCGACCACGAGACAGAGCTCGCCCTCGTCGATGCGCAGTGACACGTCACGCAGCACGGGTGCCGCAGCATCCGGATAGGTGACCGAGACGTGGTCGAACTCGATCACGCTGCCACCCCGGTCGCGCGGGCCGACAGTCGCGCCGGGGTTGTTCCGGTCCGCATCGGGCGTTGCTCGACCGGCGGCGGTGGAGCCACCAGTGCGGGAAGCGCCGCGAGCACGATGGCGACGGTCGGGACCGGGGGAAGGCTCGGCCAGGCCAGCGGCGAGAACGAGGGCGCCAGGTCGGTCACTCCGGTCGCCGAAGCTCCGATCAGGACGCCGGCTGCGAGCAGGCCGCACCCGGCGACCAGCCACTCGGGCGCCAACCAGGGATCCGGGCGATAGCGCGTGGTGGTGATCCGGCGACCGCCGAGCCCGAGACCGACGCAGCACAGTGCGCCGCCGGCGAGCATTGTGGGCATACCCAGCAAGGCAGGGGTCGAGCGGTCGAGCAGGCCATAGGCGCCGGCGCACAGGCCGGCCATTCCGGCGAGCAGGAAGCCGGTCGTGACCGCTCGAGTCCGCGCGGAGACCTCCCCGCGTCGGCCGTACCCGCGCGAGTCCATCGCGGCGGCGAGACGCAGTGAGCGCTCGAAGGCATCCTCCACCACCGGAATCGCGATCGCTCGCAGCGAGCGCAGCCCTGACTTTCCGGCGGAGCGAAGCCGCCGGGCCCGCCGTACCCGTCCGATGCTCTCGACGAGCTGGGGCGCCACGCTCATGCAGACGACGACCGCGACGCCGAGCTCGTACAGCGCGCCCGGGAGGACCCGCAACGCCCGGCGTGGGTTTGCCAGGGCGTTTGCGGCGCCGATGCAGCACAGCAGAACCGCGAGGCGCATCCCGTCGGCGGCGGCCGAGACGGTGTTCTCCAGCGAGACCTGTCCGCCGAGCTGCACGTCGGCGGCCCAATGGGGGAGTGGAACCTGTGGCAGGCGGAAAAGGATGTGGTCGTGGGTTGCGATCGCGCCGCCGAACACGGAGCGGAAGATGACGCGCAGCACTACGACGATGAGCGCGAGCGCGAAGTAGTACTTCAGGCCGCGGGCCCAGGGGGCGTCGGTTCGCCTGGCGGTGACCACGTAGGCAAGAACCGCGAGCGCGACCAGCAGAAGCAGCGGGTTGTCGGTCTGGCTGACGGCAGCGCCGAGGCCGATCGCCCACACCCACCAGGCCATCGGATGGAGCGAACGCGGAATCCGTCCATTCGACAGAGGATGGAGCGAACGCGGAACTCTGCTGTGCACTCTGACCTCTCGCTCACCACGACGAGACTTAGTGGTCGGCTCCGTCGTAGGTGCTCCGGCTTCCCGTCGCGATCGCGCGTCGGGTCACGGTTGCGGGTCAGCGCCGGACTCGCACCGGCTTCCCCCGCGGCGGGGCCATCAAGGTGACACTAACAGCGCGCCGCTTACAAACGTGTCCAAGATCGCGAACACTGTGACCGTGAGCACGCTGCCACTCCCGCCCGCGAAGCGGGGCCTGACGCGGCGCGCGGCCGGCGCGGTGGGCCGAAAGATCGAGACGTATTTCGGTGGCCCGGCCCGAACCCGGGTCGTCGTGGTGTTCGGTGGGGTGCTGGCGCTGTCGAGCGCGGATACCGCAACGGTGGGCGCATCCGCCACCCCGCTTCGAAACGCTCTGCACATCTCGAACGCCGATCTCGGGTTGCTCGTCGGCGTCAACTGCGTGGTGGCCGCGATCGCGAGCCTGCCGTTCGGGGTGATCGCCGACCGGCTGCGGCGCAAGACGGTGCTCGGCGTCTCGATCTTGTTGTGGGGCGTCTGCATGGTGTGGAGCGCGATGGTCAACTCCTTCGACCATCTGCTGATCAGCCGGCTCGCGCTGGGCGTCGTGACCGCCTCAGCGGGTCCGGTCATCGCGTCGATGCTGGGCGACTGGTTCCCCAGCGCGGAGCGAGGGCGCATCTACAGCTATGTCCTCACCGGTGAGCTGCTCGGTGGCGGCGTCGGCTTCGCGATCACCGGTGACGTCTCGGCCCTGTCGTGGCGGCTGTCGTTCCTGCTGCTCGCGATTCCCGCCTTCCTGCTGGCGCGAATGGTCTTGCGACTGCCGGAACCGCTGCGCGGCGGGCGAGGCGTGATCCTTCCCGGAGCCACCGAGATCCCGACGCAGCCGGTGGTCGCCGAGGATCCGCTCGACGAGGTTGACGACGCCGCTGACAACGTGGCGCATCACGTCTCGCGCAGCAAGGGTGTCGAGCCGGAGCCGGAGCAGGTCCTGGACGTCGACCCGCGACTGCTCGGCTTCTGGGCCGCGATGCGCTACATCATGTCGATTCGCACGAATGTCGCGATGATCATCGCGAGTGCGCTCGGCTACTTCTACCTGACCGGTGTGCAGACGTTCGGTGCCGAGATGGTGCATCAGCAGTACGGCATCAACACCGCCGTCGCCAACCTGCTGATCCTGGTGGTCGGTCTCGGCGCCGTCATCGGCGTCCTCGTCGGCGGCCGGTTGGGTGACTCACTGCTGCGCCGGCGGTTCCTCAACGCCCGGGTGTTCGTCGCGGCCGTGGCCGCTGCCATCGCGGCGGGTGCATTCGTCCCGGCGCTCACCACCCACCATCCGCTGCACGCGCTGCCGTACCTGATGCTCGCCGCGTTCGGGCTCTCGGCACAGAACCCGCCACTCAACGCGGCGCGACTCGACATCATGCCGGCGCCGCTGTGGGGCCGAGCCGAAGGTGTTCGCACGTTCCTGCGCACCGGCGGCCAGGCGCTCGCGCCGATCTTGTTCGGCTTCACCTCCGACTACGTGTTCGGCGGGCGCGACGGCGCGCTGCGGTGGACCTTCCTCGTGATGCTGGTCCCGCTCGGCATCTCGGCGCTCTACCTCTTCCGTGCGCTGCGCACCTATCCGCGTGACGTCGCGACGGCGGCTGCCTTCCACGCCGAGCGGGGCTAGTCGTCGGAAGGACTACGTTCGGGGCATGTGCCGAAGCATCAAGACGCTGCGTCCGCCGTACACGGAGGACGCCACGACCGACGATGTGCACGCGGCCGCTCTCCAGTACGTGCGCAAGATCGCAGGAATGCGGGCGCCGTCCGCGGCCAATCAGGAGGTCTTCGATGCGGCGGTCGATGAGGTTGCCGCCGCGACGGCCCACCTGCTGGCACACCTTAAGGTGCGTCCGGCGAAGGTGACGGCTAGCCCCGCCTGACCGTTCGGTGGCACCCGGTGAGGACCACACGAACCGGCCCATCGCTCTTGACGTTCACCCTGACGTGACAGTCGATGTGCGCCCGCGTCACGTCGACGGCCACGCGCGCGATGTTCGTCGCGACTACGTCGATCACGTCGCGCTTTGCCGTCTTGGGAACCGCACCCCACGTCTGGCTGAACTCGGCGTAGGGGATCGCCGCCTTGGTGCCCCCGGTGAGCGCGCCGGCGCCTTCTGTCATTCCTGACGGCTTCGGGTCGCCGACTCCGAAGCCCCGTGACCGCACATCGATCGTCCCGATCGCGGTCGCCCTGCGCGCCACGATGCCTGACAGCCAGTACGCGTGGTCGGCGACCACCTTGCCGAGCCGCGAGTCCTCGCCGCGGTTCACGACGTAGGTCACGTGTGCCGGGTTGCGATTGACCCGGTGGGTGCCGAGCCAGCGGACGCCCGGGCCGTACTGGTCGTTCGTCGCGAGCGTCAGATGGTCTGATGCGATGAAGACGTCCTCGATGTACCGCAGCCCGTCCGCGGTCATCTCCTGGGTGTTCTGCACGGTCTCGTCGATCGGGACCAGCTCGTCCGCGGTGGCGTTCCAGGCGAGCATCGGGACGTTGCGCAGCGACGGCAGTCCCGACGGGGGGCTGGCCTCGCCGACCACCGAGAACGCGCGGGCGAACAGGTCGGGGTAGCGCTCGGCCAGGCGGTAGGTCCCGAACCCCCCCATCGAGTAGCCGCTGACGTCGACCCAGCTCGGGTCCAGCGGGTAGAGATGCGCGACCGTGTTCCACGCCTCGAACGTGTCGGACTCCGCGATGCCGGCGTACCCGCCGTCCGGCCCGCGGCCACCTGGCGTCACGACGATGGAGCCCACGCCGCGCCGCGCGAGCTGGCTCTGGTTGTGGCTCGTCGCGTACTGGTTGTAGTTGCCCGACAACGAATGCAGCAGCAGGGTCAGCCCGTAGCCGTGGCTCGGCACCAGGCCCCTCGGCACGTACAGGTTGTACGGCTGCAGCTGGCCGGCCATCCGCCCCTCGCAGCTCGCGCCGGTGCTGACGGGTGGCGCGATCCGCGAGCAGACCTTGTCCGGATCCAGTCCTTGGCCGAATGAGTAGTGGCTCGCGAAGATGCGGTCGGTCGATCCCGACGCCGGGATGTCGCTGTCGTCGGTGACGTCGTGATGAAGCTTTGCGAAGCTCACGTTCGCGAAGAATGGCTGCACCGAGCCGGTCGCCATCTCCAGGGCTTGCTCGTGCTCACGCCACATGTACGGCTGGACGAGCTCTCCGGCCGCACTGTCCGCGATCGTCTCGGTGGGCTGAGCAAGCGAGGGCCACGGCTCGTTGAGGCGGGGACCGATGTTGACGATCCCGACCGGAGCCGGACCACCGCCGCCCGGAGTGCTCGCGGTTGCCGGCCCGACGGCGGGAAGCAGGTAGCTGTTGTGGTCCTGGTCCCAGAGGCCGACACCCACGCTCATTCGCACGGTGCTCTCGCGCGGGTTCCACGTCCGGTGCGGGATCTCGACGGTGAACTGCCGGCGCTTCACACTCACCGAGACCTTGGGTGCCGGCAGCAGCACGGCGCCGGTGGCCGCTCTCGTCATCGTCGCGTTGGCGCCGTGCACGGTGACGAAGTACGCCGCCGGCGAGGTCACGTCCGCTTCGGCGGGCCATTCCTGCGGTTGCGCGGAGTCGCCGAGGGCGATCGTGAAGCCGACCAGCGCCGGGTTCGTGAGGCTGTTGAGCGTGACGCGGAACGCGGTGGAGGAGGCGAGTGGCTTGGTTCGGAACTCGACCAGGTCGGCGGCGTTGTCGGCGTACTTCCGCGCGGTCGGGTAGGTGAAGGTGCCAGCGGTCGGCGAGAACAGGAAGTCGGTCTCCGACCACGGGGTGGTGGGATCGAGCGCACCGATCGCGCCGTGGTCGTCGTACAGGTAGTCCTGGTACATCCATTCGCCGTCGCGATATGCCTGGGTTCCCGATACGAGCGTCGGCGGCGCCTGCCAGACGCCGCGGTTCTCCAGCTGAGGCGCGACGGCGGGCTTGGCGTAGAGGATCGACGGTCCGGGCTGGTGGCCGCTCGCGACGTGGGGGAGCGAGCTCGCCACGTAGTGCGCGGCAGTCGCGGAGTGCGGCTTCGGCGCAATCGCTCGGGCGGGGCGACCTGCCATGGTTGCTGCGGCGGTGCCACCTGCTGTTCCGATGAGGCTCGCCGACACAACCGCGACGATGAGGCGCCGATTCATGATCAGGCTTTCTCCGGAACCTCCTCGGCCTCCTGCCCGGGCCGGTCCGCAGGCACGGTTCGATCGGTGTGCTCGAGCACGATCTCGGTGACCTGCTCCTGCATCGCGTGGACGTTGGGGGATGAGTCGAGCAGCGCTACACCAGCCGTTGCGGCCGTCGCGGACAGCGCCACGCCGACCGCCGTCCCCGAGCCGAGGTCGAGGTGCTCGTGGAGGGCGAGCACGGCGAGTAGTGATGCCACCGTCGGCTCGAAGATGTCGATGAGCGGCAACGACACCGACAGCGGGGCGATCCGGAACGCTGTCTGCGACAGCAGCAGCCCGGAGATGGCGAACACTGCGAGGACGTAGCACTGCGAGTGCGTCAACGTGGCCAGCCGGTCGTGCTGGAACTGCCGGCCGACCACCTTGGTCATCACCGAGAGCATCCCGAAGCACACGCTGGCGGCAAGCGCGAGGCCGCTCGCCCGGATCATGGGTCGCGATGCGAAGGACTCGGCGACCAGGACCAGCAGGATCACGGTGACGCCGGACGCGAACGTCATGGCGACCGTCGCGAAGGTCGTGATGTGGGCGTTGTCGCCGGAGGGGTTGCCCACGATGAGGAACGCGGTGATGCCGCCCGCCACGAGCGCGGCGCCGATCCATTCCCGAGAGTGCAGTCGGGCTCCGGCATACCAAGCGGCCAGCGGCAGCGCGAACAGCAGCTCGGTGACGATCAGAGGCTGCACCAGGACGACTGGTGCCAGGAACAGTCCGACGGCCTGCAACCCGAAGCCGCCGACAGCGGTGGCGAGGCCGATCAGCCATTTCCGGCTGCGGACAAGGCGGACCAGCAAGGTCGCGCTGACCTCTGCGGGCGCCTCGGTGACCCGGGCCGCGCGCATCTGCTCGACGTTCGCGATCGCGAACGCCACAGCCGCTCCCAGCGCGCACGGCACCGCTACCGCGACGCTTGCCGTACCAGCCATGTCCTCCCGATCTTACGGAGAACCTCCCGCAATCTCAGGCGGGTAAACGGCTTGCCTTCAGTCCTTGCTGAATCTCTCGCGTGCCTTGTCGAACTCACCCGACTGCACGAGGCCGTGCACCGCGATGCGGTCGATATGGCGTTGTGTGGTCCGGTCCACGTCGGCGTACATGTCGATTGCGAGCTTGGTGACGCCGAGCACGTCGGGGGAGATGGCGATCAGCCGCCGGCAGAACGCGTACACGTCGTCGAGGAAGGTCTCGGCCGGGAACACGTCGTGCACCAAGCCGATCTGCAGGGCCCGCTCGGCGCTCACCCGCATCCCGGCCATCGCTATGTACTTGGCCCACGCGGGGCCGACGATCCGGGTCAGGCGGCTGGTCCCGCCGCTCCCCGCCATCACGCCGATGTTCACTTCGGGCAGCCCGAAGGCTGCATTGGTCGAGGCGAACCGGAAGTCGCAGGACACGGCCATCTCCACGCCGGCGCCGAGGGAGATCCCCTGCGCGGCGATGATGACGGGCTTCTCGATGGCTTCGATCTCGTCGTACAGCAGGTGGTGGCTGCGGTAGTTGCGCCGGAAGTTCCAGCCAGGGTGCTGCGCCTCGGTCTCGGGGTTGCCCGGGCTCGACCCGACCTGGGTGCCGAGATCCATGCCGGCAGTGAAGTACTTGCCGGTGCCGGTGATCACGAGGCAGCGCAGGTCGTCACGCAGCGACAGCAGGTTGAGTGCCTCCCACAGTGCCGCGGTCATCTCCGGCGTGATCGCGTTCAGCTTGGCTTCGCGCGTGAACGTGACAGTCAGGATCCCGTCCTGCTCAGTGATGGGAGCGTGCTCGCAGCCGGGCGTGGGTTCCTTCGACATGGCGGTCAGCGTCCCACGGGGTGCAGCATCTTCATGGCGAGGGTGGCGAGGGAGGCGACCATCGCCTCGCGGTCCATGTCGACGTCCCAGATGCGCACCTGATGTGCGGTGCGCTCGGCCATCGCGATGATCGCGAGCGCTGCCATCTTGGTGTCGATTCCGGTCACGCCGCCTTCGGTGAACCGGTCGGACAAGACGTCGGCAAACCGCGAGGTCAGGACGACAGCGCGCTCCCGCGCGGCCGGGTTGCTCGCGCGCGGGACGTTCACCTCGTCGACCAGCGCTCCCCATCGCTCGGTGATTGCGACGAGATCGGCGATCCAGCGGGCAAGTGTCGCGCGGCCCCCCGCGTCGGGCGTCACCGCGCCCAGGTGCGCTGCCGTGTCGAGAACCTCGGTGCACATCAGGTCGATGAGCGCGTCGAAGACCTCTTCCTTGCTCTCGAAGTAGCGGTAGAACGTCGCGCGTGAGATCGAGGCTTCGGTGCAGACGTCCTCCACCCGGCTCGCGGCGTAGCCCCGTCGGGTGAAGACGGTCAGCGAGGACTCGAGCAGCCTGCGCCTGCGGTCGCCGCCAGGCGGAGCAACTGTCGACTCAGTGACGGACAAGGCGGCTCCTCGTTACGCTGCCGCGGTGCCCGAGCCTCCGAAGTGGATCACGGCGGGAGCCGCCGCACCGAGCCGCGCCGCGCGCGGACGCGGCGAGGCGACACTGCGAAAGATCCTCGCCGCCGGCCGGGAGTGCTTCCGTAGCTATGGATACGCAGCTGCCCGCATCGACGACATCGTCGCGGTCGCCGGTACGTCGCACGGGGCCTTCTACCTCTACTTCCGCAACAAGGAAGAGCTCCTGCACCGGTTGGCGGTCGACTGCGCGGCGCAGCTGCGCGAGCTGGCTGCCCGGCTGGAGGCGCTGCCGCGCCCGGTGAGCCAGCACGACCTCGAGGCCTGGGTCGCTGAGTTCGTCGCGCTGTATCAACAGGACGGTCCGGTGATCCGGGTGTGGCTGGACAACCGCGACACCGACCCGTTGATGCAGGCGCTCGCCAACGACGCGCTCGGGCCGC
This sequence comes from Mycobacteriales bacterium, assembly GCA_035545175.1. Taxonomy (GTDB): domain Bacteria; phylum Actinomycetota; class Actinomycetes; order JAFAQI01; family JAFAQI01; genus DASZTV01. The sequence continues at coordinate 34 of DASZYY010000189.1, read as the reverse complement.
TCGCCGAGGCGCTCAGCCAGGTCGTGAACCCGAG
>DASZYY010000188.1:0-10472 GCA_035545175.1 Mycobacteriales bacterium | reverse complement strand
AGTGCGGAGCAGCATGCGGCGAGTGCGACGCAGCAGTCGTCGGCGGTGACGGAGACGACGTCGACGATCGAGGAGCTGGCGGCGACGGCGGCGCAGATCGCGGAGACGTCGGAGTCGGTTGCCCGGTACGCCGCCGAGACGCTGCGGCACGCCGAGGAAGGCCGCGAAGCCGTCTCGGCGTCGGTCAGCGCGATGGACGCGATCGCGGCGCGGGTGGACCAGATCGGGACGCGGGCGCTGTCGCTGGGGGAGAAGGGGCAGGAGATCGGCCGGATCCTCGACGTGATCAACGACTTGGCCGACCAGACCAACTTGCTCGCCCTCAACGCGGCCATCGAGGCCGCCCGAGCGGGGGAAAACGGTCGCGGCTTCGCGGTCGTTGCCGCGGAGGTGCGCAAGCTGGCCGAGCGGGCGCAGGAGTCGACCGGTCAGATCCAGGCCATCGTCTCGGAGATCCAGTCCGAGACCTCGGCGACGATCATCGCCAGCGAAGAGGGCGTGAAAGAAGTGCGCACCGGCTCGAGCCTGGCTCGCGGCGTGGTCGACGCGCTGGAGCGGATCTCCGGCATGGTCGAGGAGACCACCACCGCCGCCAAGGAGATCAGCGTCGCGACCCAGCAGCAACGCAGCGCGTCGGATCAGGTCGTCGCCGCCATGAACCAGGTGTCCGACGTCTCGCGGCAGTACGCCCAAGGCTCCAAGCAGAGCGCTGCCGCAGCCAGCGAGCTGAACAACCTCGCCGCGGAGCTGCGCGCGAGCATCTCCCAGTTCAACGTCGGGTAGCGGGCCTCAGGCCTTGCCGACGGGGAACTCTCCTCCCTTGCAGTAGAAGCCGCTCGAGGGCCACCATCGCTCCCACTGCCCGTTGACCACGTGGATCATCGTGTAGCACTTGGTGCCCTCGTGGGTGTTGGGCGTGTAGGGCCCGAAGGCGCCATCACCGGTCCAGTCGCGGATCCCGCCGAGCGCCCTGGTCAGCGAGGCGCGGGTTGGGTTCCGGCCGGCCTTGAGCAGCGCGTAGAGGAACATCTGCGCGTCGGACCAGGCCTCGATCCCGAACTCGTTCGTCACCTTGCCGGGTGCGTAGGTCGCAAGCTGCTGCTTGAACAGCAGCATGCCCGGCTCGGTCTCGTCGAACGGCGCGGAGGGCATGTAGACGGCAAAGCCTTCCGCCGCGGCCGACCCGGCGAGGTTGATCTGGTCCTCGCTATAGGCCGCCTGCGTGGTCATGACCAGCTGCGGCTTGTAGTGCTCGTCGTTCATGTCACGCAACATGTCGGCGTTGCCGACGACGTCCATCACGGTGTAGATGCCGCCGCATCCGCGTGACTTCATCGCGGCGACGACCGATGCCATCGTGGCGCCCGGTGCGGGCGGGATCGAGTAGTTCGTGTAGCAGATCGAGACGCCCTTGGCCTTGAACATCGTCGCGTTCTGCTGGGCGATGTCAGCGGCAATCGGAATGCCGTAGCTGAGGAACGCCATCGACTTCGGGAGGTGGTGATACTGCCGCAGGCCGTTGACGAAGGTGTCGTCCTCGTACGCCGTGCCGTGCCGGACTACGACCGCGGCACCGTCGGCGGACCACAGGTTGGGGGCGTTGCTCCGGTTGGTGTTGGCGGCGCGTCCGATGTCCGGCACGTGCGCCGCCGTCATCTGCGGAACGCCGCCGTTGTCGGCGTCAGAGGTGGATCCGACGAAGGCCAGCACCTTCGGGATCAGGTACTGGATGTCAGAGGTGTGCGCGCTCGACGACTGCCCGTCGTCCTCGACCTTCAGCACGATCTTCCGACCGCAGATCCCGCCGTACTGGTTGACGGCGTCGAACACCGCCCGGACCGCATCGACGGCTGGAGCGAACTCGCCGGATACCGGTCCGGTGATGCCGCTGACGTTGCCGACCGCGACGCTGGTCTTGGTGACGCCGGGCGCCGACGCCCGGTTGCCCCCTCGTCCGGTGCAGTAGCTCGCTTCCGCGCGCGGGTCGAAGTTGAACGTCGAGGCCGTCATGGACCGGATCGTCGGGGAGGTGACGGGAGGGGCGGCCGCCGCGGTGTGCGTCGTGGCGTGGCTGCCGGTCACGGTCGGCTCCGTCGGCTGCGCGCCGGGGAGTGAGCTCGTTGGAGCCGGTAGCGAGTTGCCGTCGCCCGGCGCGTCGGTCGGCGCCGCGCCGACCTGGCCGGCCGCGCTCTGCGCCGGGGGCAGATATGGGGGCACCCGTGCACCGCAGGCCGTCGCGGCGAGACAGATCACCGCGACCGCTGTCGCGCCTACCCGACGGGGCATGCCACCGAACTTGACCTCGAGTGCTGGTGGAATCGAACCTGATATTTGTTCCGAACCGTAATGCCCGCCCCGAGGAGCGTCAACGACCGAGTCAGCTGTTGATGCCCTGCCGCAAGACGAGCTGTGTGATCTCGTCGAAGATGGAGTCGGGCACGATGTAGGGCTCGGTCGCGCTGATCTCGTCGATCTTGGCCGCGAAGTCCTCCGCAGCGAGCAGGGCCTCGCGGTCTGCCGTCCAGCCGTCGGCCAGTCCGACGAAGACGCGCGCGAACCGGCCCGCGCATGACGAGTAGACCCGGTGGGTGAAGCCGCAGTCGCGGCTGGCGAGGTACGTCACGGCTGGCACAACGCGCTCCGGCCCGATTGCCTGGAAGAACTCCGACGCTGCCCGCACTGACTCGTCCTCGCCGCCAACCGTGTCGGTCACCATCCGGGAGAAGCCGAACGGGAGAACGGTGTTCGCGCGGATTCCGTGCTCGGCGCCTTCGATCGCCACGACGTTCGCCAGCCCCATGACTCCGGCCTTCGCCGCGGCGTAGTGCGCCGACGCGGGCTGCCCGAACATCCCCGCCGACGAAGAGATGAAGACGAACCGGCCGTAGCCCTGCGCCTTCATCACGCGGAACGCGGGCTGACTCAGATGGAACGCACCGTCGAGGTGAACGCTTAGCATCCGCTGCCACTGCTCGACGGTCAGCTCGTCGAACGGGATCGTGCCGAAGATGCCGGCATTGCTCACAACGGCATCCACGCGTCCGAACGCGTCAACCGCCGACGCGACGATGGCGGCACCGCCCTCCGCGGTCTCGACCGAGTCGTAGGACGCGACTGCACGGCCGCCACTTTCGACGATCTCCGCGACCACGCTGCCCGCCACACTTCGGTCGCTGCCTTCGCCGCCCGTCGTTGTCCCGAGATCGTTGACGACGACCGACGCGCCGCGGCGCGCGAGGTCCAGCGCATACAGCCGGCCGAGGCCGCGGCCCGCCCCCGTGACGATCGCGACCTGGTCCGTGAAGTCGATCATCTGCCGCTTCTCCATGCTCGGAAGAATGCAAACCGAAGATTTGTTCCGGACGCTAGCATTCGGACCGCGGGGGAGATCCGAGCGCGGGAGGCGAGTCGTGGTCGACGCGGGGGCTGTGCGCGCCGAGTCGCCTGCCGCTCTCGAGACGCGGCGGCGTAACGAGATTCTCGACGTGGCATCGCAGCTGTTCGGGTCGAACGGGCTGCGGGTGTCCCTGGAGGAGATCGCGACGGCGTGTGGCATCAAGCCCGGCTCGCTGTACCACCACTTCGACTCCAAGGAAGCCATCCTGGTCGAGCTGGTTCAGCGTTACCACGCCGACATCGATCGGGTGGCTGCAGACTTCGCCGAGACTCGGCGTACCGATTCCTCGGGTCCCGAGATGGCGATTCGCAGCCTTGCCCTTGCCATAGCCCGATGTGCGACCCGGCACAGCGCGGCGCTGCACTTCACGTTCTACGACCCACCCGGCGCCGCGGGTGACGAGCTGATCAGGCTCGCTCAGCGCGAGCCGACGGCACTGCGTGCCGCGATGTTGACCGCGTTGCAGGCAGCTGAACTCGCCGGCGTCCTGCGACCCGGGCTGGATCTGTCGGTGGTCAGCGACCGGTTCTGCCAGACGATGCTCCACGTCGGGATCGGCCTGTTCCACAACGCGCAGCCCGACAAGGTCGGAGCGACGCTGTCCGAGATCCTGTTGCACGGGATTGCGGCGAGCCCGCCGCGAACCTCCGACCTCGACAAGTCGAACGCGCTGGTCGCGGTGAAGGAGGTCGTCCGGTCCTGGCCTCGCACGATGGCGGCCGACCCGACCGACCGGGCGGCGTGGCTGCGTTCGGTCGCTCGTACGGAGTTCGGCCGACGTGGCTACGAGGTCACGACGGTTCGCGACATCGCGGCGGCAGCCGGACTCGGCACCGGAAGCGTGTACCGGGTGATCGGCTCGAAGGAGGAGCTGCTCACCTCGATCATGCGCGAGTTCTCCGAAAAGGCGATCGCCGGCTGGACGGCCGCACTCGGCTCCAGTGCGACCACGATCGAGAAGCTCGATGCCGTCTGCTGGCTGCAGATCAACGTGATCGAGCGCTTCTATGACGAGTTCCGGATCCAGCTCGCCTGGTTGCGTCAGGTGCCGCCGGAGATCCCGAGTCTGGGCTGGTCCTTCCCCCAGCTGCTCAAAGCTCTTCGGGCCGAGCTCGCATCAGGGGTCGAAGCCGGTGACGTCCGGATCGATCGGCCATCGAGTGATCTGGTGGCCCGCGCCGTCATCGACCTGACCTGGGTGCCGAAGAACATCGTCGACGAACTCGGCGCGAGGGGCGCGCTGCAGCACTCGCGCGACACCTTGCTACGCGGAATCGTGAAGCGCTGAGATCGCGATGAGCTCCGAGGTCGAGGTGCGCCGGCTCGGTCTGTTGGCGTCTGCACTCGCGGGTCGCCGGTTGTCGGTCACCCACGCCGAGCCCGGGACGGCGACGTGGACCGACGGCCTGACCGTCTATGTCGACCGTCAGCTGAACGCCCAGCAGACCAAGCAGGCCGTTGTCGTCCAGGCGGCGCTGATCGGCGCCGGCAGCCTCGAGCCCACGATCACGGCTTCGCTGCGGCGTCGTGGTGATCTGTGTGCGCGTTACCTCGCCGTGGAGGGGCAGCGGGCGCTTGCCTCGCTCGAAGCACTCCTGCCGGCCCACGCCTTGTCATTGCTGGGACCTTCGCGACCGCCCGCGACGGCGGCTGAGTCGCTCGACATCGCGATGAGTGGCGTTCCGATTGCCGCGCCGCCCGTCGTCTTCGGACAGATCCGGCCGCGGGCGCTTCGGATTGCGGCGGTCGCTACGAGGAACCAATCGGCGCACTTGCCACTCCGGGCCGGCTCGACGCTGCAGGAGATGGTCGACGCGGCGGAAGCGGATGACGGTGAGGGTGCGGACCTTTCGAGCCCGGTCGGCGGCGGGGGAGCGATCGGCCGGCTCCTGCAGCGCCTCACAAGTGCCGGACGGGCGCGCGACACCGGCACGGCCGGGGCGCCCGCGGCAACCCACGTGGCGCGCGGTGCCGCGAAGTCGTCGCACCGCGGGCGCGCTGTGCTGGCGACCGCGCAGCCGGGTGACCGCGCCGGACTCGCCCGAGCTGCCGTACTGACGTATCCGGAGTGGGACTGCCACCGGAGTGCCTATCGCGGCGACTGGTGCACCGTCCGGCTTCGCGAGGCGATCCCGGCGCCGCATCCGCTACCGGCCAGCCCGAGCCGCGCCCTTCACCGGGCGCTGGGGCGAGTCATGCCGGACCTGACACGGATGCGCCGCCAGCTACAAGGTGACGAGCTCGATATCGACGCGACGGTGAGCGAGCGCGCCGACCTCGCCGCCGGGGTCACGCCGAACGAGGCGGTGTACGTCGACAGCGTTCGGCGACGCCGCGACCTCGCCGTTCTGATCTTGCTCGACGTGTCGGCGTCTGCGGCTGAGCCGAGCGCGACGGGCGGCTCCGTGCACGAGCACCAGCTCGCCGCGGCGGCGTCGTTGGCGATGACGCTGCACGATCTCGGAGACCGCGTCGCGGTGGATGCGTTCCGCTCCATGGGTCGCGACAACGTCGAGGTCGTGGCGGTCAAGCGGTTCGACGAGCCCGCCGGCAACGCAGTCCTTCGCCGGATCGCCGGGCTGGTGCCGGGTGCCTACACGCGACTGGGTGCGGCGATCCGTCACGGCTGCGCAACCCTCGAGGCGGAGGCCGGCACGGCTCGTCGGCTGCTGATCGTCGTATCAGATGGTTTCGCCTACGACCACGGCTACGAAGGACGCTACGGCGAGGCTGACGCCCGTCGGGCCCTCGCCGAGGCGCGTCGCAATGGCGTCGGCTGCCTGTGTCTGAGCATCGGGGCCGTCACCGAGGCGGCGGCCTTGACGCGGGTCTTCGGGACGGCGGCGCACGCGTCGATCGCTCATCTCGACGAGCTCCCGGCGATCGCGGCAACGCTCTTCCCGGCGGCCTTGCGTTCAGCGGATCACCGGCGTCGGACATGGCAGCACAGCAGCAGAAGCCGGCAGCGGCAAGAGCTGGATCGGAGAACGGCGTGACAGCGTCAGCGCGACCCTTCTACGTTGCGGTCGGCAACGAAGAGCAGGTCTTCAAAGCGGCGTTCCGGCAAGGACTGTCGATCCTGCTCAAGGGACCGACCGGCTGCGGCAAGACCAGGTTCGTCGAAACGATGGCCTACGACCTGGCACGCCCGCTCATCACCGTCGCGTGTCACGACGACCTCACGACCGCCGACCTGGTGGGACGTCATCTGCTGCAAGGGGGCGACACGGTCTGGGTCGACGGGCCGCTGACGCGGGCGGTTCGGGAAGGCGCAATCTGCTACCTCGACGAGGTCGTCGAGGCCCGGCAGGACACGACGGTCGTGCTGCACCCGCTCGCCGACCACCGGCGGCAGCTGCCGATCGACCGCCTGGGTGTGACCCTCGAGGCGGCGCCGGGATTCTGCCTGGTCGTGTCGTACAACCCGGGCTACCAGAGCGTCCTGAAGGACCTGAAGGACTCGACTCGCCAACGCATGGTCGCCATCGAGCTCGACTTCCCGCCGAGCGAGGTGGAGGAGAAGGTCGTCGCGACCGAGGCGGCGGTCGCGCCTGACCTCGCCGCCCGACTTGTGCGGCTGGGGCAGGCGATCCGCCGACTCGAGACCGCCGGGCTGCGGGAGGTCGCCTCGACCCGCGTCCTGATCGCGGCCGCCCGAATGACCAACGAGGGGCTGCCGCTCGCCGCGGCCGCGAAGGCGGCGGTTGCCGGTCCGCTCACCGACGATCCGGCCATCACATCCGGCCTCGTTGAGATGGTGGACGCTTATCTCGGCTCCGACTAGGGTGCGGAACAAATCTCAGGTTCGGAGGTAGACGGACGTGTCCTTCGAAAGCGGTGCAGCGCCGATCAAGCTCGGCGTCCTCATGGACTGGCAGTTCCCGGAGGACCATCCACAGGAGCGAATCGACGACTACTTCGCGTCGATGGAGATGGTGTTCCGCGAGGGCCGCGAGCGGGGACTGATCGATCGGCCGGTCGAGATCGTCGTACGGCAGACCTGGGGCTTGCCGATGGGCACCGTCAAGGCAGTCCTCGACGCCTACCAGGAGCTGGTCGACGAGGGCTGTCTCGCGGTCTACGGGCCGAGCATCAGCGAGAACTGCGTGGTCGTGAAGGAGGCGATCGAGGAGCGCTTCCAGGTGCCGGCGATCGGCGTCTCGGGCTCCGATGACTGGCTGGGCGAGTGGACGTTCGCGCTGCCGCAGGGCTCGCTCACCGACGAGCCGATCTTCTGGGCCGACCTGCTTGCCGCCGGTGGTCACACGCAGGTGGGCATGCTGGTCGAGCAGTCACTCGTCGGGGACACCTACGCCCGTAACTTCCGTAAGGCCGCCCACACGAAGGGAATCCGGATCGTCGCGGAGCAGCTGATCGCGCAGACTGCTGAGAACGTCGACGCAGCGGTTCATGCCGTGCGCGACGCGGGGGCCACGGCCTTCGTGCACTGCGGCTTCGGGTTCGGGTTGATGATGGTCAACTCGGTGCTCGCCACGATGGACTGGGATCCGCCGCGCTACATGGGCACCGCGTTCCAGAACGCCTGGTTCCACGACGCGGTATGGCAGGCCATGCTCGGCTGGGTCGGCGTCGACCAGTACGACGAGGACAACCCCGTCGGCAACGACTTCCTCGATCGTTACGCGAAGGAGCACGGCCGGCGTCCCGAGTGGTGCGTGCCGGTGATGAACCGTGATGTGGCGACGGCGCTGCTTCACGCGTTCGCCGACGCTCATCCGTTGAGCCCGCGCGGGGTGAAGGATGCCCTCGAGCGGGTGAAGATGGTGCCGTCGGCCGCAGGCGCGCCTGGGACGCGGATCTCGTTCGGGAAGTGGACCCGCCGCGGCTGGATGGGTAGTGGCTACCTGGTCGCCCGAAAGCTCAACGACGACGGCCAGACCTCGACCAGAGTCGCGCGGTTCGGGGAGGTCTGATGGCAGTGGCAACCGAGGCCGCCGTGCCGCGGACGCGCGAGACTGATCCCCGAAGTCTGCGCTCCGGGATTGGTTGGGGCGTCTTCTGGGTCGGACTGCTCGCGCTGATCCTGGGCGCCGCACACAACGCGCGGCCACCGGGTGATCTCGCGGATCGGGTGAAGAACCCTCAGGCCGTGCCGGCGATGGCGTCGCCTGCGTTCAACTACCACTGGATGGCTCGGCTCGAGGCCGGGACCTGGGTCGCGATGGCGATTCTCGTCGTCGCCTGCGTCGTCATCTGGCGTCGGCACCCGAAGCATCCGATCCTGCTCATGGCGATTGCGGCGGAGGGAATCGTCTGGCTCGACCCGGTGATGAACTGGGCGCCGTACGCGGTCTACAACCCGCAGTTGTGGCACTGGCCGGAGACCTGGCCGCTCGCATCGCTCGCTCCGACCGTCGAGCCGTTCATCGTCGTCGGGTACGTGACGTTCTACCTGGGCCCGTACTTCCCGGCCATCTGGATCCTGCGACGCATCCAGCGGAGCAGGCCGGTGACGTCGTTCGTATGGCGGCACCCGCTGATCAGCCTCGGGCTGATCACGTATGCGGTGGGCTTCGTATTCGATGCGTTCCTCGAGATCTTCTGCATCCGGGCGGGGCTCTACGTCTACTCGCAGGTCGTGCCGTTCGGGTCGGTCTTCACGGGCAAGCCGTATCAGTTCCCGCTGCTGTGGGAGTCCTCGCTGGTCACCCTCGTGATGATTCCCGCCGCGGTGCTGCTCTATCGGGACGACACCGGGAAGACGGTCGCGGAGAAGCTGACGCAGCGCGCACGGCTGTTTCCGAGACGGCCCGCGATGGGCTTGTTCGTGGTGATGTTCGCGGTTCTCAACGTGGCGTACCTGACCTACGGGCTGGGCTTCGCGATCATGCGGTGGTCGAAGGTCTCGACCTCACTCGCGTGTCCGTGGCCGTACCCGCAGGAGAAGGTGTACGACCCGCAAGGCTTCTACGCGAAGGCCGGTCAGCCCGGCCCGTACCTGCCGGGCAACTGGGACGGCTGGGAGTCCTTGCAGTCCGGCCGCCCTCACGTGGCGACGGCACCGTCAGGAAAGTGCAGCCCCACCTCGGTGCCGCACTAGCCGCATCGGGGCTTACGGGTTGAGCTGACCTGTGGGGCGCAGCACGATCTCGTTGATCGTGTTGCCTTGGGGGAGACCCAGCATGAAGGCGATCGTGTCACCGACGACGTGTGCCGGCTGCGGGACCGTGTCCGGCGTGACCAGCGGAAAGTCGTTCGCCGGGAAAGGCCCATCGATGACGAGGCCTTCGAGGGTGAGGCCCTCGGTCTCGAACATGCCGGGCATGATGACGCCGACGCCGATTCCGGCTGGGGCGAGCTCGTGGCGCATGGACTCGCAGGCTGCGAGCAGCGCGCTCTTGGTCGCGCTGTAGAGGCCGGTGCCCGGCATCGGGGTCACGGCGGCGACCGAACCGACGACGATGACGTCACGGCGGCCGGTGCCCTCGAAGTGGCGCAGTGCGTAGTGGACCGCACTCAGCGAACCGATCAGGTTCAGCTCGATCAGATCGCGCCACGCCTGCGGAGTGCCGGTCTCGATCGCGCCGACCATGCTCTTGCCCGCGACCGCGACCACCCCGTCGAGCCCACCAAGCCGCTCAGCGGCGACAGCAGTGGCGGCCTCGAGCGCCGCGCCGTCGGTGACATCGGCGGGAACGCCGACCGCGCGGTCGCCGAGCTCGGCTGCCAGCTCGTCGAGCCGCTCCTTGCGGCGGGCGAGCATCGCAACCGACCCGCCGCCGGCAACGATCGACCGGCAGGTCGCCGCGCCGAGGCCGCTCGACGCACCGGTGACGAGAACTCGTCGGCCGGTGAGGTCCACGCTGATGCTCATCCCGCTCCCCTCCGAAAGGGCGCCGCAGCCTAACACTGGAACAAATATCAGGTCGCGGCGGCGGGACTACCACCGGGGGAACAACTCAGCGTGGCGGCGCTGCGGTCAGGACACCATCGCCTTGACGGCCTTCTTCAGGGCTCGCGGGCTCGACGGGCGGCGCGGTGCCTTCTCCCGAAGCTCCTGCATCCGGGCGCCGATCTCCTGCAGTTCCTTGCGGCCGAGCTTCTCCCTCACCTT
>DASZYY010000187.1:0-4660 GCA_035545175.1 Mycobacteriales bacterium | reverse complement strand
ATCGCGGCGCTCGCCGGCAAGCTGCGGTACGGCGGCCCGAAGGAGGAGGGCAAGAAGCCGCACAGCGGGCCGATCATCAGCGAGCGGCAGATGAACCGCGTCATGGGCTACATCGACAGCGGCCGGTCCGACGGCGCGGAGGTCGTGATCGGCGGGCACCGGCTCGACCGCACCGGCTGGTTCGTGCATCCGACCGTGCTGGCGGAGGTCCGCTCGGACATGCGGGTCTTCCAGGAGGAGATCTTCGGGCCGGTCGTCGCGGTCACGCCGTTCGACGACGACGACGAGGTCGTGGCGCTGGCCAACGACAGCACCTACGGCCTTGCGGCGTCGGCGTGGACGCGAGACATCGCTCATGCCCACAACCTCGCGAAGCGGCTCGAGGCCGGGATGATCATGCTCAACTGCGGGATCAGCTGGGACCCGGCGATGCCGTTCGGCGGCTTCAAGCAGTCGGGTTGGGGCTACGAGAACGGCCAGGAAGGCCTCGAGGGCTACCTCAAGACCAAGACCGTCCTCGCCCAGCTGTAGCGCTCGGCGCGCTGGTCGTCGCCGGCCTCACCGGCTGAGAGCTAGGCGCTCTCGCCCGGCCACGGCATCGGGGGCTGCCCGCCGATCTGACGGCGGAACTCCTCGAGGAACCACTCCCGGAAGCGGACCAGATCGGCCGGCGTCTCCAGCGTGAGCAGGTGCTCCCCGGTGCGGCAGTACTCGTCGGCTTCGTTGAGCAGATCGCCCAGGTGACGCGCGGCCGCGGCAGCGCCCGAGGGCACCTGGTAGGTGAGATCGAGCGTGGTCTCGCCGGCCGCCGCAGCCTCGAAGAGCCGTGCTTCCTGCTCTTCGGAGAACGACCCGTAGCTTCCGCTCAGCTCCTCCACCAGCTGGACGAGGCGTAGCGGCACCGACGCGGCCGCCTCGGCTTCGTGACGAAGCTGTTGGGAGAGCAGCACGAACTCGCGCAGCAGCTCGTCGGTGTGCTGCTGGGTACGTGCCCACACCGCGACCGGAAGCTGCCGCAGATGGACCTCGACGATCGGACCGAGGTCGTCCGGCGTCATCACGCGGCCAACGGGGTGTGCGCGTCCATCGGGCGCATGTCGTCCGTCGCCTCCGCAGCGCCGACCGGTCCGGAGGCGAGGTGCTCGTCGTCATCGAGGTCGGCGAACAGCTCGATCAAGGACTCGGCATCGCGCTCGTCGAACCCCGAGTTGTCGACGACCGCCCAGACGGACTTGCCGTCCGCCGCGCGCGACACCCCCCACTCCCGGGACAGCCGCGCCACGAGTCGCAGGCCCCGACCGGTCGTCGCGTCGAGGTCATAGCCCCGGGTGAGAGCCCGACGCGCCGATGCATCGACGACCTCGATTCTCGTCCCCTCGTCGTGGCGGGTCAGCCGCACGGTGAACGCCGTGCCGGCGTGGATGACGGCGTTGCTGGCGAGCTCGGAGACGATCTGCACCAGCGCCCATTCCGCCTCGCCCAGGTTCCACCGATCGGCGATGTCGGCGACGAACCTGCGAGCCGCGGCGACGTTCTCGGCCGCTGCGGTGAACTCGCGCGACTCTTGCACGCCAGAAATGTAGCGCCCGCTTCGTTCAACTCTTCGACCGGCACGCCCTGCGAGCGCTCACACCGGACGATGCGCAACAACGACGACGACATCATCGGATGGCTGGTGATTCCTGGCGTGATCTTCCAGGACCTGCACGAGTACCTCCGACTGTCCGGCTTCGGCGCCGGAGACCATCGACGCGATGACGTCGTATGCGTCGTCGGGATCCGCCTGCGGATCCAGCAATCCGTCGCTGAACATCACCAGCGTCGCGCCCGGCTCCAGCTGCGTGTGCCCCACGCCACCGGTCTGCGGCGCACAACCAACCGGCGGGTCGATCGCGAGATCGACGACGTCGACCTCACCGGTCGCACGTCGGATGACCGGAGGTGGATGGCCAGCCGACACCACCGTCAGGCCTCCGGACGCGACGTCGAGGCGCGCGATGGCGACCGTGACGAGCCGTTCCCCGTCCAAGCTGTCATGCAGCTGCCGCAGCTCGTCGATGACGAGGTCGACGGAGTCACCCCGCAAGCACGCCGCGCGCGCCAAGGTCGAGTAGCGGGCCATCAGCGCCGCCGCGTGGCCGTCGTGCCCCTCGACGTCACCGACGATGACATCCACGGTCGCGGCGGCACCGTCGTCGAGCAGGTGCGGCACCACGTCGTACCAGTCGCCGCCGACCTCGGCGCTCTCGAGCGCCGGGTGGTACGTCGCGGCGAACCGCAAGCCGGGGATCTCTGGCGGTGCCGGCGGGAGCAGGCCACGTTGCAGCGCCTCGCTGACCGAGCGGACCGCCGCGGCGCGCGCAACCAGGACCCGGCTGTTCTCGCGTTCGGTCACCTCGCGCCAGGTGACGAGAAGAGCGTCACCGATCCGGCTGACCGCGAGGTCGTACATCAGCTCGTTGCCGTCGGCATCGGGATACGGGAAGGCGTTGAAGTGCACACCTTGCCCGGTCTGCAGGACATGGGCGTACGCCGCGATGAAGCCGTCGCCCAGGTCGGGGAACAGCTCCCGCAGCGTGTGGCCGACCAGCTCCCCGCGCCGCCGGCCCGCGAAGTCGACCGCGTTCTCGGTCGCGTAGCTGATCCGGAAGTCGGTGACGGTACCGACCTCGTCACGCACCGGCATCTGAATCGTGACCGAGTCCAGCATCGCTTCGAGCGCGTCGGTGAAGCGCTCGTCGGCGACCTGTCGGCGGCGCTCGGCCGCGAGCACCGGCGCGACGTCGCGAGAGATGATCATCCCCGCCACAACACTGCCGTGGGCATCGCGAACCGGCACGACCGTCGAGCGCCAGAACCCGGTCGTGTCGCGCAGGCCCGCATGGTCGAACACCCGCGTCTCACCCTCGAGGGCGGCGCGCATGTGCTCCTCGAGCTCCGCGCCGGTGCCATCGGCGAGCAGGTCGCTCGGGCGGCGCCCGACGATGTCGTCGAGTCGCCAGCCCAGCCGCTCGACGGCGAGGCCACCGACCATGCTGTGTCGCAGGTCCGACCCGAACACGAAGACCGTCAGGTCGGGTGCGGAGGTCACCAGCGTCCGGAACAGCGCGTCGTGGTCTACCGCAGGAGGCCCGTCGCTCGGCGGCGGCACCGCCTGCGCCGGCCCATCCCCCGCCATCGCGCCCCACTCCCCGTCTCAGACCTGAGCGCCCAAATGATCGCCCAAACCGGCACTTCCGGCCACCCGGTACCCGCCAGGCGACCGATATTCACCCCCTCAGCACAACGAAGATCGCGCTCAGAAGTACCGCCGCGGCGTACCGACTCTCACCCGCGCGTTGGAGAACACAAACGTTGCGGGGGTCACGCCCTGAGGTCGTGCGCCGCTCCACGCGCGGACTGGCGCAACGTTTGTGTTCTCTTAGGAGCGGAAGTCGTCCTCGACGGCTTCGGCGCGCTCCTCGAGGTTCCACAGCTCCTCGGCGATCTGCGCGGCGATGTCGAGCTGGTCGTCTCTGAGGTTCCAGATTCGCGTCACGATCGCGCTCATCGCGATGTGCCAGGGAACGCCGTTGGCTTGCGCCCAGTCGAAGGCGCGATGGCCGATCCCGTTGAACTGGTCGTCAAGCTCCTGCGGCAGGTCAACCGAGGCGGTGCCGACCGTCGCGGCGGTGGGCGGCCCGGGCTGCGGGTGCTCGCTCATCCACTGCCGCATCGCGGTCATCGCCGGGAAGACCTCGGCGGCGAGCTCGTCGAAGCCTGGCAGCGCCGCGACCCGCTCGATCTCGGCGCGGTCGACCTTTGCCGGGTCTTGCATGGTCAGCCGAGCAGGGCGGAGTAGACCAGCTGTCGCAACTGGGTCCGCACCGGGTAGGCACTGGCCGGCATCAGCTGCGTCATGAAGACGCACGACAGGTCCTGCACCGGGTCGCACCAGAACGCGGTGCCGAAGATGCCGCCCCAGTAGTACTCCCCCTTGCTCGCGATGTTGTGCGAGGCGAGCGGGTCGACCATGACGGCGACCCCGAGCCCGAACCCGACACCCTCCAGGAAGGTCTCGGCGAACCCACCGGTCGAGAGCTCCTCGAGGTCGCCGCGCAGGTGGTTGGACGTCATCAGCCGCATCGTCGCGGGCGCCAAGATGCGTACGCCGTCGAGCTCGCCCTCGTTGAGCATCATCTGCATGAAGCGGATGTAGTCCGCAGTCGTCGACAGCAGGCCGCCGCCGCCGGCCAGGATGTCCGGCGGCGTCAGGGACTCCCAGGCCGGCAACCGCATCGCGCCGCCCTGACCGTCCGGCATGTAGAGCGCCGCCAGCCGGGGCGCCCGTGACTCGTCGCACCACCACACCGTGTCGTTCATCCCGAGCGGGTCGAGCACCCGGCTGCGCAGCGCGTCGTCGAGACGCTGCCCGCTCCAGATCTCGACCAGCCGGCCGAGCACCTCATGGGAGTTGCCGTAGCCCCACGCGCTGCCCGGCTGGAACAGCAGCGGCAGCGTCGCCCAGTCCTCAACGCACTCGCCGATGCTCTTCGCGTGCTCCGGCGCACCGAACTCATACCCCGCGTTGCGGTAGGCCTCGTCGACGATCGAGTTGTGCATCCACCCGGCGGTGATGCCGGAGGTGTGCGTGAACAGGTGCCACACCCGGATCGGCTCG
>DASZYY010000186.1:0-11834 GCA_035545175.1 Mycobacteriales bacterium | reverse complement strand
GGCGTTCCCGGCATGTACGTCGACGACGAGCTCACCGTCGACGTACGCCGCGAACGCGGCACCACCTTCGCCCTTCAGCGGGCTCGCGACCAGCAGATCACGAACCGGTTCGAACCCGGGTGCGGTGTACCCGTGATCTGTGCCGACGGCGGTCGCGGTCACGTGCCCTCCCTCGTGCGGTACCGGAATCAAACCAGTCCGCACTTCGGGCCGCCGTACCAGGCAGAGGTCAGTCCCTGACGAGCTGTGCCCCGCCTCGCTGTTCGGGCAGCCTTGCTCGCGGCGCCATCGATGGCGCCGCAGCCGGCGTGGCCTTCGGGTCCAGACCGAGTGGGAGCGGTCCCGGCCGGGCAAGGTGGAACCCCTGCCCCCAGCGGATCCCGAAGTCCTGCAGAGCCTGCAGCTCCGCTGCCGTCTCGATTCCCTCCGCGATGATCGTCGCGTCGATGTCTGCGGCGAAGCTGACCAGGGACATGACGAGCGCGCGCCGCGGCAGGTCGACGTCGATTCCTCTCGTCAAGCCGGCATCGAGCTTGATCACGTGCGGGCGGAGCTGGACCAGATGCTGCAGACCTGCGTATCCCGCTCCGGCGTCGTCGATCGCGATCCGGCCGCCCGCCTCGATGAACGGCCGGAGCCGCGCGTTGAGTGGACCGTAGCTCTCGACGCGGTTGTGCTCGGTGAGCTCCAGAACGATCCGGTCAGCGGGCACGCCGCGCAACGCCTCGTGCAGCTCTGCGGCCATCGCGGTGCTCGGTGAGACGTTGAGCGAGAGGAAGGTGCCGTCGGGGAACTCGGCGATGCCGTCGAGCGCGCGACGAATCGCCTGGATTTCGAGGCTCGCGAGTGACCCGATCTCCGCCGCCTCGTCGAACCACTCGTTCGGCGGCCGTTGCGGTGGGCCGGCGAAGCGGGCGAGTGCCTCAGCCCCGACGATCCGTTCAGTGGCGAGACAGACGATGGGCTGGTAGACGATCGTCATCCCGTGCGGCTGCATCGCCGCTTCGATGCGGTCCACCTGTAGGGCTCGCTGTTCGTTCTCCTCGTCATCTTGCGCGCGCTGCACGTCAACGGCGCGTTGCAGGGACTCGGCATGCCGGCGCAACAAGGTGTAGGCGTACGTGCTCTCCAACGTGTTGCGGACCCGAAGCACGACCTCGGCGGTGTCGAACGGCTTGGTGAGGAAGTCCTTGGCGCCGGCCTCCAGCACGCGGTGTCGAGCCTCCACGCCGATGTCGGCGGTGAGGACGATCACCGGGACGAACTGTCGCGAGCCCATGACGTTGCGCAGCCGGCTGAGGAAGCCGACTCCGTCGAGTACCGGCATGTGAAGGTCGAGCAGGATCAGGTCCGGCGGGTCGGTGCTGCACACCTCGAGTGCGGCGAGCGGGTCGGTGAAGCCCTCGATGCGAGCTGAGCACGTCTTCGACAGCAGCCGGTCGAGCAGATCGACATTTGCCCTCACATCGTCGACGACCACGATGCGCGCGGCACCCGCGCCGCGGCTCTCGTTCGGCGAAGCCCCGAAGCTGGTCATCGGGAGGACACCGCCGTCGTCGACGCGACGATGTCGAGCAGCTCGCTGATCTCGATGGGCTTGGTGAGGTACGCCGTCGCGCCCGCCGCGAGCAAGCGGCTGATCTGACCCTCTGTCGCATCGGCGCTCACCACGACGATCGGAACCTCAGCGGTGGCCGGGTGGTCCCGCATGGCACGAAGAACCTGCTCGCCCGTGAGGTCGGGCAGGTGGACGTCGAGCAGGACGAGCGAGATCGCCGTGCTCCGTGCGATCTCCAGCGCGTCTCTTCCGCTGGTCGCCGTCATGACCCGGACGTCGCCGAGCCGGGACAACGCCCGCTCGATCAGCTTCACATTTGCCGGGTTGTCCTCGACCTGTAGCACGGTGCAGCTCGCCTCGGGCCGACGTTGGTCCGGGACGTCGGCAGGCTCCACCACGTCCGGCTCGAGCGACGCCGCAAGCGGAAGGTCGACCCAGAAGGTGCTGCCGCTGCCGAGCTTGCTGGTCACCCCCATCGATCCGTTCATCGCGTCGGCGAGATGGCGTGACAGCGCGAGCCCGATGCCCGTGCCCTCGACGTCGGCCTGAGCCATGCCGAGCCGCTCGAACGGGGCGAAGACCCGCTCGTGGTTCTCGGCACTGATGCCAGGGCCCGTGTCGGTGACGGAGATACGGGCCGTGGTTCGGTCTGCGCTCACGTTGCAGGCGAGGGTTACCGACCCCCCTTCGTGGTTGTACTTGACCGCGTTGGTCAGGAGGTTCAGCAGGATCTGACGAAGCCGCTGGCGATCCGCCTGAACCGTCGTTCCCTCGATCCCTTCGCCCACGATCAGCGAGATGTGGCTCTCGTCCGCGCGGGGTCGCACCATGTCGAGGGCGGTGTCGATCACCTCCGCGATCCCGACCGGCTCGACGGACAGCGTCAGCTTCCCGACCTCGATCCGCGAGATGTCGAGCACCTCGTTGATCAGCTCGAGGAGATGCCGACCGCTTGCCAGGATCTGCGCGACGGGTTGCTCCTGGTCCTCGCGGAGCGGGTCCATCTGCAGGATCTGGGCGTACCCGAGCACAGCGTTCAACGGCGTGCGGAGCTCATGGCTCATCCGAGACAGGAACTCGCTCTTGGATCGGTTCGCCCGATCAGCGGCCTCCTCCGCGCGTTGCAGCTCTTCGTTGGCCTCGGTGAGCGATCGGGTCCGCTCGGCCACGAGGTTGTTCGCGTAGGACTGGCGCCGTCCCAGCATCGCGATGATCGCGGCGACGAGCAGCGCCAAGCCCAGGCCGGCGCCCAGGATGAGCCACGGAAGGTTTGCCGACCAGCTGTCGACGAGCGGTCCGCGCACGCCGTACACGAGCGACCAGACGTCGTCTCCGACCATGAAGGTCTCGACGCCGGTCTGGCCGGTCAGCGGCAGCTGCCGCTCCGTGGTCATCACGAGGCTCGCGGCACTCGGCGTCGCCGAGGCGTAGACCGCACCGCGCAGGGAGGCGAACGGACCGAAGACCGGTGGGATCGGCGTCGTGGGGGTGACCGCGGAGTAGAGGTAGACGACGTCGTTTCCGAACGCCAGGTACAGGCTGATCCGGCTCTTCGATCCCTCGTCCACCAGCGCCGTCATGCCCGCGACGGACTTGGAGCCCTTCCGCAGCAGGGCGCCGTCGCGTCCGGAGATCACCGCACCGGGTCCGGGGCCGGTGCCCACCCGGGCGAGCACGACGAAGCCGTGCCGGGTCTTGTGGGCGATCCCGAAGGTCTCAACGCCTTGCTCGAGGAGTGACTTCGAGCCCGCCGCAAGGGTCCGCTGCGCGTCGACCCGATCGGCCAGCGCGACCGCACCGAGGACCCGCGCCGAGGTGATCTCCTGCTGGAAGGTGTTCTCGAGGATCGCAGTCACCTGCTCGCCCCGTTCGCTGAGCAGCTTGTGCTGGTCCGCGGCGACCACGCGCCGCATCGCAACTGTTCCGATCACCGACAGCCCGGCGATCAAGATGACCACGCCTACGGACAGCGAGCGAATGACGCGCTTTGCCATGGTTAGCACCCTTTTTGTCGGTTGTCTGGGATGGCCGACAACGCGCCGACTTCGGCGCAGGTGTCAGTGTGGATGCGAGCGATTCGCGTGCATAGCCCGCGGAGGGCAAATGGCCCGGATTTGGTCACGCCAGATACGCGGGCCTGGTCAGATGATCATGGACCCGTTAGGGCCTTTCGACCCTGTTTGCTCAGTCCCAGAGCTCGTGGAGCAGCTGCTTCCAGCCTGCCAGCCGCTTGGCGGTGGCGCGATCGCTTCGTACGACGCGTGCCCTGGCCGCGCCGTGCATCGCGTCGATGACGATCGGCAGGGCGAGCTCGTAGTTGGGGTGCTTGACGTAGTCCGGCCACAGCGCGTCGCACAGCCGGCGGATCTCGGCGCGCGCGTGGCGGTCCTCCTTGGCGATGGCCTCACGCAGCTCGTCGTCGTTGCGCGCGGCTGACCACAGCTCGTCGATCGCGACGGCAAGCGGGCTGTTGAACGAGATCCACAGCACGTCGATCCCGCCGTCGATGCCGCCAACCTCGCGGGCTCGCGACACCTCGGGGCCGACGACGTCTCGTTGCGCCTCGAACAGCTGGTACACCGCGGCGACCAGCAGCTCGGCGCGTGACGGGAAGTGGTGCAGCAGAGCGCCGCGCGAGACCTCGGCGCGACGCTGCACCTCGAGCGTCGTCGTACCGGCGTGACCGACCTCGACGAGACAGTCGACGGTCGCGGCGAGGATCCGCGACCGTGTGGCGGCGCTGCGCTCGGCCTGGGTGCGCCGAGCCACCACCGTCGTCATCTCGGCCGGCTCAGCTGAGCAGGCCGCGCGCGACGTGGGTGATCTGCACCTCGTTGCTGCCGGCGTAGATCATCAACGACTTCGCGTCGCGGGCGAGCTGCTCGACCCGGTACTCCGACATGTAGCCGTTGCCGCCGAAGAGCTGCACCGCCTCCATGGCGACCTCGGTCGCGGCCTGCGAGGCGTAGTACTTCATCGCGGAAGCCTCGGCGAGGGTTGGCGTCTTGCCGGCCCGGCGAAGCTCGATCGTCCGGAACACCATGTTCTGGACGTTCTGCCGCGCGACCTCCATGTTGGCGAGTTTCAGCTGGATCAGCTGGAACTCACCGATCTTCTGGCCCCACAGCTCGCGGTTCTTCGCGTAGTCGATGCAGAGCGACAGGCACTCCTCGATCACGCCGAGCGACATCGCGGCGATGCCGACGCGCTCGGTGGTGAAGTTCGACCGGGCGCTCTCCCGGCCGTCGGATGCCCCCTCGCCGCCACCGGCAAGCAGCCGGTCGGGCTCGAGGTAGACGTCGGAGAAGAACAGCTGGCCGGTGGGAGAGGAGTGGATGCCCATCTTCTTGAACGGCTTCGACTGGGTGAAGCCCGCCATGCCCTTGTCGAGCACGAACGTCAGCACCGGCCGGCGGCGCTTGTCGTCGGTGCTGCCGTCATCGAGCTTGGCGTACACGACGGCCGTGTCGGCGTACGGGCCATTGGTGATGAACGTCTTCTCGCCGTTGAGCACGTAGCCGTCGCCCTGCTTGCGAACGGTCGTCATCATGCCGCCGAACGCGTCCGAGCCGGAGTTCGGTTCGGTGATCGCCCAGGCGCCGACCTTGTTGAAGGTCAGCAGGTCGCGCGCCCAGCGCTCCTTCTGCTCGATCGAGCCACGGGACATGATCGTGCCGCCGGCGAGGCCCATGCTGACGCCCATCGCCGCGGTGATGCCCATCGCGACCTTGGTGAGCTCGATCGACAGCAGCAGCTGCATCGCGTCATCAGCGGTGTCCGCCTCGCCGGACGGGGCGGTCTCGCCGCTCTTCTCCTTGGCGATCCGCTTGTCGAAGCTGTCCCCGAGCATCGTGTCGATGCCGAAGGTCGAGAACAGCTTGCGGATCAGCGGGTACGGCGGGAGCTCGCCCGACTCGAGCGCATCGGCGTTCGGCCGGATCTCGGCGTTGACGAAGTCGCGGATGGCATCGCGGATCGCGAGCTCCGTGTCAGACCACTCGTACATCTCAGTCCGCCCAGGTGGTGAGACGCTGCTCGACCTCGGCGATGGTCCACGGCTTGTCGGCCTCCGCCTTGCGGCCGTAGGTCCAGCCCGACAGCTCGGAGATGGACGCGCCCGAGACCTCGTAGACCTTGCCGGTAAGGCTGCAGCTGGCCGAGCAGAGATAGGCCACGAGCGGGGAGATCGCGGCCGGGTCGAAGCTGTCGAGGGCGTCAGCTTCGGGCTTCGCCATCACCGCGTCGATGCCGGGCGTCGCCAGGGTCAGGCGGGTACGCGCAAGCGGGGTGATCGCGTTGGCGCGGACGCCGTAGCGACCGAGCTCGGCAGCAGCGACCAGGGTCAGCGCTGCGATGCCGGCCTTCGCGGCGCCGTAGTTCGCCTGGCCCGGGTTCGGCAGCGTCGTGCCGGAACCGGACGACGTGTTGAGGATCGCTGCGTTCACGTCCGCGCCAGCCTTGCTCTGCTCCTTCCAGTACTCCGCCGCGTGGCGCAGCACGCAGAAGTGACCCTTCAGGTGCACCGAGATGACGTCGTCCCACTGCTGCTCGGACATCCCCGCGATGAAGCTGTCCCGGAGGATGCCCGCGTTATTCACGACGACGTTGAGCGTCCCGAACTCCTCGATCGCCTGGTCGACGAGCGCCTTGGCGCCGTCCCAGGTTGCGACGTTGTCGGTGTTGGCGACCGCGTGTCCACCGAACGCCTTGATCTCGGCAACGACCTCCTGGGCCGGGCCGGCGTCCGCGCCGCTGCCGTCGTTCGCGCCGCCGAGGTCGTTGACCACGACCGCCGCCCCTTCGCGCGCGAACAGCAGCGCGTGCTCGCGCCCGATGCCGCGGCCCGCGCCGGTGATGACGGCCACTCGCCCGTCGAGTGCTCCCACAGTTCTCTCTCCTAGTCCGAGAAGACGGCGAGGCCGTCCTTGATGACGACGTCTTCGCCGACCCGGGTCTCATAGGCGTAGCTCGTGGCGCCCGCCGAGGAACCGGTCGCGTAGAAGGTCGTCTCGATGTCCTGGCCCGGCAGCACCGGCTTGGAGAAGCGGACCGCGAGCCGGCGCATCCTTGCGGTGTGGCCGTTGCCGAGCTCGGTCAGTGCGGCCCACGACGTGAAGGCCATCGTGCACAGTCCGTGCGCGATGATGCCGGGCAGCCCGACGGACTTCGCGAACTCCGCGTCGAGGTGGATCGGCATCGGGTCACCGGACGCCGGGGAGTACCGGAACGTCTGGTCGTCGTCGACGTGTTGCACCGTCTTGGCGGTCGGTGCCTGCGCGCGGGCTGCCTCGTCGAATGCATGCGACGGGGCGAGCTCGCCGGCCGAAGAGCCGGCGTCGATCCCGCGGATGAAGGTCGACACATACTGCTCGTTGACCAGGTCACCGTTGCCGTCGTGGGTCTCGATGTAGACGCAACCGACCGTGCCGCTGGACTTCCCGGCGTACCCGATCACCTTGCCGCGCGACGTGAGCTTGTCGCCGGCCAGGATCGGGCGGTGGAACTGGAAGTCCTGCTCGCCGTGCAGCACGTATGGAGCGATCGTGTCGGGTGCCACGGCGAACAGCTGGCTGAGCAGGATGTCGAAGACGGGTACGACGGCGAACACCGGCGGCGCGATGGCGCCGGAGAGGTGTGCCGCGATCGGGTCGTTCGTCGCCGCGGCGTAGGCGGCGATCCGCTCATCGGTGACGTCGAACTGCTTCGGGTCGCTCCAGACGCCGACGCCGGCCGGGTTGAACTCGACCGTGCTCATCGGTTGGCCGGCCGGTAGGCCGTGACCACCGCGGCGCCGCCGAGGCCGATGTTGTGCTGCAGCGCCACCTTCGCGCCGGCGACCTGGCGGGCGTCCGCGGTTCCGCGCAGCTGCCAGGTGAGCTCGGCGCACTGAGCGAGCCCGGTGGCGCCGAGGGGGTGGCCCTTGGAGATCAGCCCGCCGGAGGGGTTGACGACCCAGCGGCCGCCGTACGTCGTGTCGGCGTTGTCGACGAGCTTGCCGCCCTCGCCTTCGGCGCACAGGCCGAGCGCCTCGTAAGTGAGGAGCTCGTTCGCCGAGAAGCAGTCATGCAGCTCGATGACCTGCACGTCGTCCGGGCCGATGCCCGACTGCTCGTAGACCTTGCGCGCCGCTTCCTTGCTCATGTCGTAGCCGACGAGGGTCGCCGCCGAGTTGTTCTCGAACGTGCTGCGCATGTCGGTGACCATCGCCTGGCCGACGATCTCGATCGCCCGGTCACCGAGACCGTTCTCCTCGACGAACCGCTCGCTGGCGATGACAGCGGCCCCGGAACCGTCAGAGGTCGGCGAGCACTGCAGCTTGGTCAGCGGCAGCTTGTCGTAGATGACCTTCGACTCCTTGATCTCGTCGAGGGTGTAGACGTCCTGGAACTGCGCGTACGGGTTGTTCGCGGAGTGGCGGTGGTTCTTCTCGCCGATCTTGGCGAAGTGGTCTGGCGTCGTGCCGTACTTCTCCATGTGCTCGACGCCTGCCGCGCCGAACATCCACGGTGCGAGTGGTAGCGCCATCTCGTGCTTCTCGTTGAGCGCCAGCACGTGCTTCTGCATCGGGTTCTCGCGGTCCTCGAACGTGGACTGGAGCGAGCCGCGCTGCATCTTCTCGAAGCCTAGCGCGAGGGCGCACTCCGCGACTCCGCTGCGCACCGCCTGGTTCGCGAGGTAGAGCGCCGTCGAGCCGGTCGAGCAGTTGTTGTTGACGTTGATGACCGGCATCCCGGTCAGTCCCAGCTCGTAGACGGCCCGCTGACCGCAGGTCGACTCGCCGTACACGTAGCCGACGTAGGCCTGCTCGACCTTGTCGTAAGAGATGCCGGCGTCCTCGAGCGCCTTGGTCCCGGACTCCCGTGCCATGTCGGGGTAGTCCCAGTCCCGGCTGCCCGGCTTCTCGAACTTCGTCATCCCGACCCCGACGACGTAGGTCTTTGCAGGCATTGCTCTCCTCAAGCTCGTTAGAGACGTAGGCACGCGGTCTTGCTGGGAGACCGCGTTGGCGGTTGCCGGCTTGTCGCTCGACCCCGCTAACAGTCAAGGATGACTGTTTCTCACACAAGGGTCAACCGAGGTAGCGGCGGCTCCGGGCTGCTCCAGCGTGGCGAAGGATCGTGGCGGCACCCGCCGAAGTCCTGGTGAACTTCAGTCGCGGCACGCGGGCGCGGGCCGGGTGCAAGGGGGCTGGCGATGATCGAACGGATGCGCGGAGAGAGCGCGCTCTCCTCCGGCGGCAAGTTCGTCGGGGCGGCTATCGCGGTCGCGCTGCTGGCGCACTTCGGGCACGGCCCCACGCACGACCACCGCAACGTCATCTACCTCTGGATCGCGGTGGGGCTGATCTCGCCGATCCTGGTCCCGATCTACCCCCGCATCGTGGCGGCGACCCCGGCCCTCGACATCCCGATGCTCGCGCTGATCGCCGGTGTCGACTTCGCGGCGTTGTTCGCGGTGATCTCGCTGACCGGCGGAGCGTCGGGGCCGTTCTGGGCGCTGATCCTCGTCAACACGACGGCGGCCGCCGTGATCGCGCCGAACCGGCTGCTCGCGATCGCCGCCGCGACCTTCTACACCGGTTCGCTGGTGGCGGCGACCGCCATCGCCCACACGCTGAACCGGCAGAGCGCCGGCATCATCGCGCTCGTCGGGATCTCCATATTTCTCATCGCGATCCTCGGGACAGCGGTGGCCACCCGGCTGGAGCAGCAGCGGGTGCAATCCGACACCGAGCGCGACCAGCTGACCCGCACCGTCGAGGAGCTGTCACTCGCTCTGGCGCAGGCGGCGAAGGGCGATCTGTCGGTCGAGGTCGACTCAGAGGTGATGGCACAGGAGATCCTCGCGCGGCTCGCCACCTCGTTCGACGAGACGCTCGGCAACCTGCGCGGCCTGGTCGGGCAGATCCACATCGGTGGTGAACAGCTCGTCACGGCCGCGCATCAGCTTCTCGCGACCGCGGAGGAGCATGCGGCGAGCGCGACGCAGCAGTCGTCGGCGGTCACCGAGACGACTTCGACGATCGAGGAGCTGGCGGCGACCGCCGCACAGATCGCCGAGACCTCAGAGGCGGTCGCCCGCTACGCCACGGAGACGCTGCGGCACGCCGAGGAAGGTCAGGACGCGGTTTCCAAGAGCGTCGATGCGATGGACGCGATCGCCTCGCGGGTGGAGCAGATCGGCGGACGGGCGTTGTCGCTCGGCGAGAAGGGTCAGGAGATCGGCCGGATCCTCGACGTCATCAACGACCTGGCCGACCAGACCAACCTGCTCGCGCTCAACGCGGCGATCGAGGCGGCACGAGCCGGTGAGAACGGCCGGGGCTTCGCGGTCGTGGCTGCCGAGGTGCGCAAACTGGCCGAGCGTGCACAGCAGTCGACCGGACAGATCCAGGCGATCGTCAGCGAGATCCAGAGTGAGACCTCGGCGACGATCATCGCCAGCGAGGAAGGCGCCAAAGAGGTGCGCGTCGGCTCAGAGCTGGCGCGCGGGGTCGTCGACGCCCTCGAGCGAATCAGCGCGATGGTCGACGAGACGACGACCGCCGCGAAGGAGATCAGCGTCGCGACGCAACAGCAGCGGACCGCCTCCGACCAGGTCGTCGCCGCGATGAACCAGGTATCCGACGTTTCGCATCAATACGCCGTAGGGTCCAAGCAGTCGGCGGCCGCGGCGGCGGAGCTCAACAACCTCGCAGCTCAGCTCCGTGCGTCGATCGCACAGTTCAAAGTCGCATGACCCACCGATGAGATAGGCCTACCCCCCACCAGAGGCGCCTGCCGATGAACGACTTCGACTTCCACCAGACCTTCGACCGGGTCGGCATCATCGTCGCCGGCATTACCACTGTCACGCTGGCCGGGACGTTGACGGTCGACCAGTACCACTCGAGTCACCCGCTGCGTCACTGGGTGTACATCCTGATGATGGGGCTGGCGGGCGTCATTGCCCTGGGCTACATCGCACAGTGGGCGATCGGACAGCGTCAAGGAGTTGCGGGGCGGTTGCGACTGAGCGCCGCCGGATCGGTCGCCCAGCTGTTCTTCAGCACGGCTGGAGTGACCTGGCTGTGTGCGATCACCGACGGCATTGCCCGGCCGTTCTGGTTGTTCTTCCTCATCGCGCAGATCCCAGCGGCGCTCAGCGTGCCGGTGTACGTGACCGTGGTCTTCGGCTTCATGGCCTCGGGCGGCGTCGTGCTGGCGTCGTACGTGGCGGGCACCGCGACGCACGACAACCTCGGCGCGATGATCTTCGTCGGCGTCCTGCTGCCGGCGACGGCGTGGTACGTCGGAACCATCACCGATGGCATCCGGCGTGCCCAGGAGCAAGCTGTCCTCGACAAGCAGCGGCTCGGCAGCGGCGTCGAGCAGTTGTCCTCGGCCATGTCCAGGGCGGCGGAAGGCGATCTCGGCGCGCGGGTATCGGCGGAAAGCTTTGACGATGACTCGCTCCAGGCGCTCGGTGGCTCGCTGTCTCACACACTGGGTTCGCTGCGCTCGCTCGTCGGATCGATCCGTGGGGGTGGCGACCAGATCCTCGCCGCGGCACATGAGCTGTTGGCCACCGCTGAGCAGCAAGCGGCGAGCGCGACGGAGCAGTCGAGTGCAGTGACGCAGACCACCTCGACGATCGAGGAGCTCGCGGCGACGGCCGCGCAAATAGCGGAGACGTCTGAGTCGGTGGCGCGCTACGCCGCGGCGACCTTGCGTCATGCCGAGGACGGGCGCGAGGCCGTTGCCGCGTCGGTCCAGGCGATGGACACGATCGCCTCGCGGGTCGACCAGATCGGTGGGCGGGCGCTCTCGCTCGGGGAGAAGAGCCAGGAGATCGGCCGGATCCTCGACGTCATCAACGACCTGGCCGACCAGACCAACCTGCTCGCTCTCAATGCCGCGATCGAGGCGGCGCGGGCCGGGGAGAACGGCCGGGGCTTCGCCGTCGTCGCGGCCGAGGTGCGCAAGCTCGCCGAACGAGCCCAGGAGTCGACCGGCCAGATCCAGGCGATCGTCTCCGAGATCCAGAGCGAGACCTCCGCCACCATCCTGGCTAGCGAGGAGGGATCGAAGGACGTGCGGACCGGCTCCGAACTCGCCCGTGGTGTGGTCGTGGCGCTGGAGCGGATATCGGGGATGGTCGAGGAGACGACGACCGCCGCGAAGGAGATCAGCGTCGCGACGCAGCAGCAACGCTCGGCGTCCGACCAGGTGGTGTCGGCGATGACTCAGGTGTCCGACGTGTCGCGGCAGTACGCCACCGGATCCAAGCAGGCGGC
>DASZYY010000185.1:0-12576 GCA_035545175.1 Mycobacteriales bacterium | reverse complement strand
CGGCAGACCGCGTCGGGGCCGTCCCAGGAACGCCGTGCCGGACGGCTGCCGTCTTCGAGGTACGCCGCGACCTTGTTGTCGACGCACATGTCGCCGGACAGCGAGTCGGCATGCGTCGTACCACCCGGCTCGGCGATCAGGCTGGCGTGCGGGTACCGCCGGCGGACCTCGAGGCTTCCTTCATAAGGCGTCGCTGCGTCGAGCGTCTCGTCGATAAGCAGGACGCTCGGCGTGCGCTTTCCCCGGATCTGGATCGGGGTGCGCTGCTTGCCCTTCCAGTAGAGACACGGTGCGTTGTACCAGGCGTTGTTCCAGGTGAGGAACGGGTACTTGGCGGCGTACGCGGTGTTGTCCTTCTGCCAGCGCGCCCACTTCCGCGGCCAGTGCGCGTCGGTGCACTGCACCGCGGAGTACACCGCGAACTCGTTGTCGTCGCCGGGCAGATCGAGATCCTCGTACTGGTTGATCATCTGTCGCGGCTTGCCATTGGCGTCGAGCGCGTGCCAGGCCCGGGCAAGGTCCTCCCACCCGAACCGGTAGTACGCCGCACCGGTCATCGCATCGGCGAGCTCGTCCGGACCGAGCTCGCCCTCGGGTGACCGGGTGAGCCGTGCCAGGTCGTTGTAGTAGCGCTTCGTGACGGCGTGCTGCGTCTTGCCGAGGTGATAGGCGTCGCTGTACTTCGCGACCCACTTGAAGTAGATGCGCGCGTTGCGGTCGAACGCCTTGTCCTGGTCGAGGTTCGCGCCGTACCAGACCCGGCGCGGGTCGACGACGCTGTCGAGCACCATGAAGCGCAGGTGCGATGGGAACAGCGTCGAGTACACCTCGCCGAGGTATGTGCCGTAGGAGAAGCCGTAGTAGCTGATCCGGGAGACGCCGAGGGCCTTGCGGATCGACTCCATGTCCTTGGCGGAGTCGACCGTCGTGATGTGGTTGATCAGCGCCGGGTACTTGTGAGCGCACGCCGCCGCGTAACGCTTGGTCCGCTTCAGCCAGTAGTGCAGCAGGCTCTTCGTCGACGGCGTGTAGCTGCGCCGCTTGGGATGGAAGTAGTTGTCTTCGCAGTGCATGGTCGGCGTGCTGGCGCCGACGCCGCGAGGGTCCCAGCCGATCCAGTCGTAGTCCTCACCGACACCGTGCGGGACGAACGGCGCGAGCTCTGCGGGAAGGTCAAGGCCGCCGCTGCCCGGGCCGCCGGGGTTGACCAACATCACGCCGCGGTAGTTCGCCGCGCTCGACGTGTGCCGCAGCACGGACACCTCGAGAAACGCCGAGCTGCCGCCCGGGTGGGCGTAGTCCATCGGCACCCGAAGTCGCGAGCACTGCATGCCGGTGCCGCGCATGTCGGGGTACAGGTAGGTCGGGCAGAGCCCCCAGTGCAGCCCGTGCCGCGCCTTTGCCGCCGCCGACGCGTGGGTGCTCGGCGCCACGACGAGGGTCGCGGTGCACAGCCAGGCGACCACGAGCGCGACGAGCGCGCGCGACGTGTTCCGCCAGGACGCCCGGCGCGCGGACGTGCGAGAGGTGCTCAGCGCGTCACAGCCGGTCGACGACCCAGTCGATGCATGCGGTGAGCGCTTCGACGTCAGCCGGGTCGATCGCCGGGAACAGGCCGACCCGCAGGCCGTTGTAGCCCGCTGCCCGGTACGCCGCGACGTCGACGATGCCGTTGGCCTTGAGGGCCTTGACCACCGTGGCGGCCTCGACCTTGTCGTCCAGCCGAATGGTGCCCACAACGGTCGACCGCTTGGCGGGATCGGTCACGAAGGCCTCGGCGTAGGGCGACTTGTCGGCCCACGTGTAGAGGATCCGGGCCGACTCGCCGGTGCGCTCGGTTGCCCAGGCCAAGCCGCCCTGGGCGTTCATCCAGTCGATCTGCTCAGCCATCAGGAACAGCGTCGCCAGTGCTGGGGTGTTGTACGTCTGCTCGAGCCGTGACTGCTCGATGTGGATCCCGAGGTCGAGTGTCGCCGGCACCCAACGCTGGGGGATGAGCCGCTCGCTGCGTTCGATCGCGGCCGGCGAAAGAATCGCGAAGAACAGTCCGCCATCTGAGGCGAAGCCCTTCTGTGGCGCGAAGTAGTAGGCGTCGGTCTGCGTCAGGTCGACCGGAAGCCCGCCGGCAGCGCTGGTCGCGTCGACCAGCATGAGGGCGCCCGCATCGGCGCCGGTCGGCCGCTCGATCCGCGTCATCACGCCGGTGGAGGTCTCGTTGTGCGGCAGGCAGTAGGCGTCGATCCCGGCTTCCGGC
Organism: Mycobacteriales bacterium; assembly: GCA_035545175.1. Classification (GTDB taxonomy): domain Bacteria; phylum Actinomycetota; class Actinomycetes; order JAFAQI01; family JAFAQI01; genus DASZTV01. The sequence continues at coordinate 10,322 of DASZYY010000185.1, read as the reverse complement.
GCGAACGCCTCCGGCGCCTGGCCGTAGTCGGCCTTGAGGACAGAGGGCTCCTCGAGGTGCGGCGCAGCCGCGGTCGCCTTCGCGAACTTCGAGGAGAACTCACCGAATGCCATGTGCTGGGAGCGGCGCTCGATGAGGCACAACGTGGCGATGTCCCAGAAGATCGTCGCGCCGCCGTTGCCCAGGATCACCTCGTAGCCGTCCGGCAGGCCGTAGAGCGCGGCGATGCCCTCGCGGACCCGACGTACGACCGAGCGGACGCCCTCCTGTCGGTGCGACGTGCCGAGGTAGGAGGTGCCGGTCGCCGCCAGGGCTGCCAGCTGTTCGGGGCGGACCTTGGTCGGGCCCGAGCCGAACCGCCCATCCTTCGGAAGAAGGTCGGGCGGGATCGTCAGCGCGGCGTCAGTCACCTGACAAGGGTACGAGACGGCAAAGCGGCCTTACCTCCGGTTTCGCGCGCTGGGCCGGCGAGTGCGGTGGGTAAGCCGCTTTGGCCGCTACAGCTGGTCGGCGCCTTCGACCTCGTCGACGCTGCGGTTGGGCGGGCCGACGTACCTCGCGGACGGCCGGATGAGCCGCCCGGTTCGCTTCTGCTCCAGGATGTGTGCGCTCCAGCCCGCAACCCGGGCGCAGGTGAACATCGACGTGAACATGTGGGCCGGAACCTGGGCGAAGTCGAGGACGACGGCTGACCAGAACTCGACATTGGTCGCGAGCACCCGGTCCGGGTAGCGCTCGGCGAGCTCGGCGAGGGCGGCGTTCTCGAGCGCCTCGGCGACCTCGACCCGAGGTGCGTTCAGCTCCTTCGCGGTACGGCGCAGCACCCGGGCGCGCGGGTCCTCGGCGCGGTACACCCGGTGACCGAACCCCATGAGTCGCTGCTTGGAGTCCATCAAGCGCTTGACGTACCGGCGGGCGTCGCCTTCCTCGGCAACCTCGTCGAGCATCTTCAGCACGCGGGAGGGGGCCCCGCCGTGCAGCGGGCCGGAGAGCGCGCCGACCGCACCCGACAGGCAGGCCGCGGCGTCCGCGCCGGTTGACGCAATGACGCGAGCGGTGAACGTCGAGGCGTTCATCCCGTGCTCGGCGGCGGAGACGAAGTAGGCATCGACGGCCTTGGTGTGGTCCGGGTCGGGCTCACCGCGCCAGCGGGTCATGAACCGCTCGACGACGGTCGCCGCTTCATCGATACGCTTCTGCGGAACCATCGGCTGGCCGAGGCCGCGCGCCGACTGCGCGACGAACGACATCGCGGTGACGGAGCAGCGCGCCAGGTCATCACGCGCTTGCTGGTCGTCGATGTCGAGCAGCTGCTGCAGACCCCACGCCGGAGCCAGGGTCGCCAGCGCGCTCTGTACGTCGACGCGGATGTCGCCGGAGTGCACCGGAACCGGGAACGGCTCCGCCGGTGGCAGGCCGGGGGCGAACCGGCCGTCGACCAGCAGGCCCCACACGTTGCCGTAGCTGACCCGGCCGACCAGGTCCTCGATGTCGACTCCGCGATAGCGAAGTGCTGAGCCTTCCTTGTCCGGCTCTGCGATCTCGGTCTCGAAGGCGATGACGCCTTCCAGGCCAGGCTTGAAGACGGTTTCGTCAGCCATGACGGCTCCTCGCTAAGCATCGCCTTGTGGGCGAACGGTGCGCGGACTCGCGCCTTGATCGGCTCGCCGTTGAGCTCGGCGCCATTCTCCTACTCGCCGGTAGTTGCCGCGAGGGGGGGCCGGACAAACCCGTTTCGAGCGTCCGCTGCGCCCGTGAGATGGTCGGGCGGTGCCCGACGCGACCGATGTCTCCCGGTTGCGAGCCGAGTACCAGCGCGCGGGGCTGCACCGCGCCGACCTGCCGGCAGATCCGCTCGACCTGTGGCGTCGCTGGCTGGCGGATGCGGAACGAGCCGAGCTCGCCGAGCCCAACGCGATGGTCGTGACGACGGTCGACCCGGACGAGGGCCCGAGCGTGCGTACGGTCCTGTGCAAGGGCGCCGACGAGCGTGGCTTCGTCTTCTACACGAACTACGACTCGCGCAAGGGGCGGGCGATCGAGGCGCATCCTCGCGTCGCGCTCCTGTTCCCCTGGTACCCGCTGTCGCGTCAGGTGATCGTCAACGGTGTCGCGACGAAGGTGCCGCGTGAGGAGTCGGAGCGGTACTTCGCCTCCCGGCCGCGCGGCGCGCAGCTGTCCGCGACGGCAAGCGAGCAGTCCCGGCCGATCGCCGACCGCGCGACGTTGGAGGCGCGAGTCGCCGAAGTCGCCGCGCGCTACGACGGCGAAGACGTGCCGTGCCCACCGGGCTGGGGCGGGTTCGTCGTACGGCCGGAGACGATCGAGTTCTGGCAGGGACGGATGGACCGGCTGCACGACAGGCTTCGCTTCGTGGCGAGCGGCGGTGGCTGGGACGTCGAACGGCTCAACCCGTGACGGAGGTCTCGCCGCCTGACGAGCCGCTAGCCGCCCCGCAACGTCGTCGGTACGTCATCGATCTCTCGCCGCTGCGCGAGAGTCCGGCGTACCGCCGCTGGTGGGCGGGCTACGCCGTGTCCAACATCGGCACGCAGCTGACCATCGTCGCGGCACAGCTGCAGGTGTTCGCCATCACCCGCTCGTCGTTCGACGTCGGCATGACCGGCCTCGTCACGGTGGTTCCGCTGATCGTGTTCGGGCTGTTCGGCGGCTCGATCGCCGACGCGGTCGATCGCCGCAAGCTGATGCTCATCACCGACACCGGGTCGCTGGTCACCTCGGCGTTGCTCCTGCTCCAGGCCGCGGCGCACTTCGACCGGCTCTCCGTGATCTACGTCCTGCTCGGCATGCAGTCGGGCATCTTCTCCGTCGACTCCGCGGCGAGAGGCGCAACGCTGCCGAGGCTGGTGCGCGCCGAGCTGCTGCCGGCGGCGAACTCGCTCGGGCAGCTCGGGTGGAACACCGCGCTCACGCTCGGCCCACTTCTGGCAGGCGAGGTGGTCGCCCACGCGGGCTACAGCACGGCGTACGCGATCGATGTGGTGTCGTTCGCGGCGGTGCTGTACGGCGTCTTCCGGCTGCCGCCGATCAAGCCGGACAGCACGAGCCACAAGGTCGGGGTTGATTCGGTGGCGGAGGGCCTGCGGTTCCTCGTGCCGCGCAAGAACCTGATGATGACCTTCTTGGTCGACATCGACGCGATGGTCTTCGGCATGCCGCGCGCGCTGTTCCCCGCCCTCGCGGTGGGGACGTTTCACGGCGGGGCCCAGACCGCCGGCCTGCTGTACGCGGCGCCATCGATCGGCGCGTTCCTGGGCGCGACCTTCTCAGGCTGGGCCGGAAACGTGCGCCGGCAGGGACTCGCCGTCGTCGTCTCGATTGCGGCATGGGGCGCCGCGATTGCGCTGTTCGGGCTGATCCACGTCTTGTGGCTTGGGCTCGTTCTGCTCGCGATCGCGGGTGCTGCCGACATGGTGAGCGCGATCTTCCGCAGCACGATCCTGCAGGTGGCGACCCCCGACGCCTTGCGTGGCAGGTTGCAGGGGGTGTTCACCGTCGTGGTCGCCGGGGGCCCCCGGATCGGTGACGTCGAGTCCGGCACGGTGGCGAGCCTGGTGACCCCGGAGTTCTCGGTGGTCTCCGGGGGAATCGCCTGCATCGTGGGACTGTTCGCGCTCGTTGCCCGCTACCCGTCTTTCGCGAGGTACGACGCTATGGACCCGGTTCCATGAGCGCCGCGGACTTCGTGCCGGCCGGCGCGACGATGGACAAGCTGCGTGCCGCGGCTCTCGGCTGCACCGGGTGCGAGCTCTACAAGGGCACCACCCAGACCGTCTTCAGCAGGGGCCCGGTAGCTGCGCGGCTGGTGTTCGTCGGCGAGCAGCCGGGCGACATCGAGGACCGCCGAGGCGAGCCGTTCGTCGGGCCGGCCGGAAAGCTGCTCGACCGGGCTGTCGCCGAGATCGGGCTGGACCCCGGCGACATCTACACGACGAACGCGGTCAAGCACTTCAAGTTCCGCTCCGACGCAGCCGGCAAGCGCCGGATCCATCAGACCCCCGACCGCTCCGACGTTGCCGCTTGCCGGCCGTGGCTCGTGGCCGAGTTCGAGCTGCTGTCGCCCGACGTCGTGGTGGCGCTCGGTGCGACCGCGGCCCGCGCGCTGTTCGGCCCCGCCTTCCGGGTGACCCAGTCTCGCGGCGTGCTCATGCCCTGGCCGGCGGCGGCGTACGACGGGGAGGCTTTCGCGCACGACGGCGACGACGGCGATCGGGAGTCGGCCTACGCGATGGCCACGCTTCATCCGTCGGCCGTGCTCCGGGCAGACGATCGCGACGCCGCCTACGGCGGGTTCGTCGCCGACCTGCGGGTCGCCGCAGGAGCCCTGCTCGGCTGATCCGGCGGGATTTCCCTCGGCGGGTTTCGTCAACCTCGGGGCCGTTCGTGTCGTTGTAACAATGGAAAGGCAGTCCGGGGAGCGAGGAGGGCGGCCGGAGCATGTCCCGGTTCAGGCTGCCGCGACGCCAGTTGGAGGCAATCGCGGAGGTGGCCCGACGAGTGCTGCCCGCGCCCATCGCCCGGCGCATCACCTCGGGGTGGCTGGTCGTCGCGCTACTCGCCGTACTCACGCTCGGGACGAGCTCGGTGGCCGTCACGGCGGCGCTGGTCAAGCACCACGGCCACCCTGCCGCCGCCGAGGCCGCGGGACCGCTGCCGCCGGCGCCGGCAGATGCGCTGGACCCGATTCAGGCGCCGTTCTCGGTGAACACTCCAGGCCGGGTGAAACACCACCATGGCGACCACCTGGTCAGTGCGACGCTGCTGGTCACGGGTGACCACCCGCTGTCCTACCGCGCGGTGCATCGGCTGCGCCACCTCGCCGGCGTCCGGCGGGTGCAGGCGGTCAGTGCGGGCCATGCGCGCGTCATGGGCCACCGCGCGTTCGTCCTCGGCGTGAACCCGACGACGTTCCGGCCGTGGACGCCCGAATCGACGGCTGCGAGCAACGCGCTGTGGCAGAGCATCTCCGCCGGTGACATCGCGGTGTCCTTCGACATGGGTCAGAACGCCAACCTGCCGCTCGGCGGGACCGTTCCGGTCGGCGACAGCGGCGGCATCACCACCATGCGGGTCGGCGCGTTCGCCTCGGTGGGGATGGCCGGCGTCGACGCGGTCTTCTCCGGGACCCGCGCCCGGCAGCTCGGCATGACACCGCGGACCGGGGTAGTCATCAGCGCACCGAAGGCTGACCCGCTCCAGCTCCGGCGAGCCGCCCTCGACGCCCTTCATCACAACGTGCACGCTGAGCTGCTCCGCGACGTCGTCATCGTGCGCGACGCCGGTGAGTTCCTCACCCGCACCCAGATCGCGAACTTCCTCAACGCGGCGAAGAGCCGGATCGGCCTGCCGTACGTGTGGGGGGCCGCCGGCCCGGCCGCGTTCGACTGCTCGGGTCTGGTGCAGTGGGCCTTCCGCTACGCGGGCGTCAGCATGCCGCGGGTGTCCGAGGAGCAGTGGTTCACCGGACCGCACATTCCGTACGCCGATGCCCGGCCGGGTGACCTGCTGTTCTGGCACTACGACCCGAAGGACCCGACCGACATCGACCACGTCGCCATCTACTGGGGCAACGGGATGATGGTCGTGGCGCCCCATACCGGTGACTACGTGCGTTATGAGCCGGTGCCGCTGTCGAACCTGGCGGGCGTCGTACGGGTCGATCCGGCGCTGGGTGCCGAGCTGTCCTAGCGGACCAGCCGGTAGCATTGAGGGCCGCGAAACGCCCTGATAACTAAGGAAAATCCGTTGACATCTCAGGCACCTGTGCGCGCGCTGCTGCTGGAGAACGTCCACCCTGACGCCGCCGCGGCGCTGACCGCGGAGGGCTTCGAGGTGGAGATGGTCAAGGGCGCCCTTGACCCCACCGAGCTCGCCGCCCGCCTCGACGGGGTCTCGCTGCTCGGGATCCGGTCGAAAACCGATGTCACGGAGGAGTCGCTGGAGCACGCGCACTCGCTGCTCACGATCGGCGCGTTCTGCATCGGTACCAACCAGATCGACCTCCCGGCGGCCTCCTCTCGCGGGATCGCGGTGTTCAACGCGCCGTTCTCCAACACGCGCAGTGTGGTGGAGCTCGCGATCGCCGAGATCATCGCGCTGACCCGGCGGCTCACCCAGAAGAACACCGACATGCACGCCGGGGTCTGGGACAAGTCGGCGTCCGGTGCGCACGAGGTCCGCGGTCGCCGAATCGGCATCATCGGCTACGGCAACATCGGTGCCCAGCTCTCCGTGCTCGCCGAGGCGCTCGGGATGTCGGTCTCCTACTACGACACCGCCGACAAGCTCCAGCTCGGCAATGCGCGTCGATGCGACAGCCTCGATGAGCTGCTGAGCAGCAGCGACATCGTCACGCTGCACGTCGATGGTCGTGCGACCAACGCCGACATGTTCGGTGAGGAGCAGTTCGCCCTGATGAAGCAGGGCAGCCTGTTCCTGAACCTGTCACGAGGCTTCGTCGTCGACCACGCGGCACTACGCCGGCACCTCGAGAGCGGCCACATTGCCGGCGCGGCGATCGACGTCTTCCCGGAGGAGCCGAAGGCACAGGGCGACGAGTTCGTGTCGGTGCTGCGCGACCTGCCGAACGTCATCCTCACCCCGCACATCGGCGGCTCAACCGAAGAGGCGCAACAGGACATCGGCCGGTACGTCGCCGGAAAGCTTCGCGACTACGTCATCGACGGCACCACGACGATGAGCGTCAACCTGCCGCACCTGGCTCTGCCGACGCGTTCGGAGACGCACCGCATCGTGCACCTCCACCAGAACGTGCCCGGCGTCCTGGCGACGATCAACGGGTTGCTCGCCGAGAACAAGGTCAACATCGAAGGCCAGCTGCTCGGCACCCGCGGGGATCTGGGCTACGTGATCACCGACGTCGCCGTGGACTACCCGGCGGGTGTGCCCGACGACCTCGCGGCGATGCCGGAGACCGTACGGTTGCGCGTCCTTTCATGACGTCGTTCGAGGATCGGCTTCGGGACATCGTCGGGGACGCGCATCTCCTCGTTGATCGCGACGTCGTTGCGTCCTACGAGTCGGACTGGACCGGACGGTTTCGGGCTGACGCCCGCTGCGTCGTACGGCCGGCGAACACCGCAGAGGTGGCGGCCGTGGTGTCGGCCTGCCGGGACGAAGGCGTGCAGCTCTGCGTCCAGGGCGGCAACACCGGTCTGGTCGGAGGATCGGTGCCGGTTGACGGTGCGGTCGTGCTGTCCACCAAGCGGCTTGCCGAGATCGGCGAGGTCGATCCGCTGTCCGCACAGGTGACGGTCGGAGCGGGCGCGACACTGTCGGCAGTTCAGGCGGTTGTTCGCAAGCAGGGCTTCGACGTCGGTGTGGACTTCGCGGCTCGCGAGTCCTGCACGGTCGGCGGCATGGCCTCGACGAACGCGGGCGGGGAGCGGGTCCTGCGATACGGAACGATGCGCGCGCAGGTCGCCGGCATCGAGGCCGTGATGCCCGACGGCAGCGTCGTGAGCCGGCTCGCCGGCCTCCCCAAGGACAACACCGGCTTCGACCTGGTGTCGTTGCTCGCCGGTGCCGAGGGCACGCTCGGCGTTCTCACCCAGCTGCGACTTCGGCTGGTCCCGTTGCTGCCGTGCCGTGCCGTGGCGCTGGTCGCCGTAGGCAGCACCCGAGACGCCGTCGACCTCGTCGTGGCGGCGCGGTCGCTGCCGTCGCTGGAGGCGGCAGAGCTGTTCTACGCCGACGGCTTGGCGCTGGTGTGCGGGCACACCGGGTTGTCCGCCCCCTTCGCCGACACCTACCCCGCGTACGTCCTGCTCGAGTGCGCGGATCGCGAGGACCCGGACGACGAGCTGCTCGGTGCCCTCGAGGCGGCGGGCCACGTCGTGCTCGACGCGACGGTTGCCACCGACGCGCGCGGGCGCCACGCGCTCTGGGCCTACCGCGAGTCGCACACCGAGTCGATCAACGCGAACGGCGTCCCGGTGAAGCTCGACGTCGCCGTGCCGATCGGCGAGCTCCCCGCGCTGGTCGACGCCCTGCCCGGTGCGGTCGAGGCTGCTGCTCCGGGCGCGCGCCTCGTGCTGTTCGGCCACGTGAACGAGGGCAACCTCCACGTGAACGTCCTCGACGCGCTTGACCACGACGAGGCCGTCACCGAGGCAGTCCTGAAGCTCGTGTCCTCCTACGGCGGGTCGATCAGTGCCGAGCACGGTGTCGGCCGCCACAAGCGCGAGTACCTCGGGCTGTCCCGCTCTCCGCAAGAGATCGCCGTCATGCGCTCGATCAAGGCGTCGCTCGATCCCCAAGGGTTGCTCAACCCCGGCGTACTTCTCTGAGTAGACCTCGGGTCGGGTCTGGAGGAGGCGTGGGATGAATGCGCGCAGCGAAGCGAGCACATTTGTCCCCAGCCGACGGAGGACTTGACCCGAGGTCGCCGGGAATGTCGCGGCGGCTCGTCGGGTTCTGAGTGGCATGACGCAGGTTGACGTCCGGCGGGCCGCAGACCGCGCGCGAACGCAGATCTCCTGGCTGGACTCCAAGCACTCGTTCTCGTTCGGGCCGCACTACGACCCGGCGAACACCCATCACGGCCTGTTGCTCGTGAACAACGACGACATCGTGGCGCCGGGCACCGGCTTCGAGACGCATCCGCACCGCGACATGGAGATCGTCACCTGGGTGCTGCAGGGCGCGCTGGTGCACCAGGACTCCGTCGGCAACCACGGCGTGATCTATCCCGGCCTCGCGCAGCGGATGAGCGCGGGCACCGGGATCCTGCACTCGGAGAAGAACGACACCTTCGCCTCGACCGACGTCGTCGAGTCGCCGCCGCCGACCGACCCGGTGCGCTTCGTCCAGATGTGGGTGCTGCCGGACACCGCCGGGGTCACCCCGGGCTACGAGCAGCTCGAGATCCCTGACGCCGCGATGCGCGGCAAGCTGGCCGCGGTTGCGTCAGGCATGCCGCGTCATCACGACGAGACCGCGATCCGGATCGGCAACCGTGATGCGGCGCTGTACGCCGCGCGGCTGCAGCCGGGGGAGTCCGTGGACCTGCCCGACGCGCCGTACGTGCATCTGTTCGTCCCGGTCGGGTCGGTTGAGCTGGAAGGTGCCGGCGCGCTCGTGGAGGGCGACGCGGTGCGGCTGACCGCTGCGGGTGCCCGCCGGGTCGCCGCCGTGTCGCCAGCCGAAATCCTCGTTTGGGAGATGCACGCCTCGGCATGATTGGCCCAGCGCCGAGCCGGCGCATGGGGAGGTCCGAGCCGATGTCCAAACGAGCCGTAACGCTGACGGTGGTCCTGACAGCGGTCAGCGTCGTACTCATCACGGTGTTCTGGGATGCCGTGATCACATTCCTCGGAGTGAAGGACGAGGCGAGCCGCTGGTACGCGTTCGACTCCGGATCCGGCGCGGTGATCCTGGGTGACCTGCCGCTCATCGGTGGATTGATCCTGCTGATCCGCCACCACAACTGCGAGATCCCCGGCTGCCTTCGGATCCACCTGCGCCGCCCCACGGCCGCCGGCCACCTGCTGTGCCGCAAGCACCATCCCGAGCCGGGGCCGGTCAGCGTCGAGGCGGCACACGCGGCACATCACGCTGCGCTGGCCCGGCGGGTGAACGCATGACTCGCAAGGCTGCTGTCGTCACGATCATCTCGGCGGTCGTCTTCGACCTCATCGGTGCGGTCTGGTTCGCCGCGGTCGAGAACGTCTCGGTGGCCACCAGCATCTACTGGTCGGTGACGACCGCAACGACCGTCGGCTACGGCGACATCACTCCGCACACCCACACCGGGCGGTTGATCGCCGTGCTGGTGATGCTGACCGTCATTCCGCTGTTCGCCGCGACGTTCTCACTGCTGACGACCTCGCTCACGACGATGCACATGGCGAAGCTGCACGCCGAGGCGCTCGCCCACATCCGCCACCTGAAGGAGCATCTCGGGGTGGAGCGGGAGCTGCCCGACCACCTGTTGCCCGAGCATCTCAAGCGGGCGCGCGATGCGTCGGCGGCTGCTACAGGTGGGCGAGGGCAAGGCCAGCCGCCGCAGCGCTGAGCCCGACGAGGAGGCTGCCGCCGACGTTGAGGGCCGCCGCGCCGAGTCGACGTTGCTCGGCCAGCGCGAAGCTCTCCCAGCTGAACGTGCTCCATGTCGTGTAGCCACCCAGCAGCCCGGTTCCGAGTACGGCGTCCCATCTCGTCCCGAGACCGTGATGGGTTGCCAGCCCGGTGACGACGCCGAGCGCGAACGATCCGGTCACGTTGATCCAGAAGGTTCCCCACGGCAGGACCGAACGGTGCCGTCGCTGGATGGCGATGTC
>DASZYY010000184.1:0-11829 GCA_035545175.1 Mycobacteriales bacterium | reverse complement strand
TGATCGTCAGGCGTGGGCGGAGAGCGGCACCGGGCGCGCCAGGCTCCAGCTGAACGTCTCCGGGAAGTCCTGGAACCCGATCGGCGTCGCGACCTCCTCGACCGTCATGCCACCGCGGTCGGCCGCCGCGCGAAGCGCTGCCTGATCGAAGTCCCAGAGGTTCATCGCGTTGCCGCCGAGCATGGCCCGGACCTCCGGCTCGGGCAGACCACTGAAGATGTGCCGTACCACCTCGCGATGCACCGGGACCGCGCCCTCGAGGTGCGGGTAGTCGGCCCCCCACATCAGCCGCTCGACTCCGACCTCGTGACACATCTCCGCTTCGTACCGCTTCATCAGCGACCCGGCGATGTAGACGTGCTTCTCGACGTACTCGGCGGGGCGGAGCTTGAGCTGTGACCGCACCGGCGCGCCGCCGTGGGTGTCGAAGAACGACTCCATGTCACGCACGAGCGACGGCAGCCACTGCACGCCGTTCTCGGCCATCACGATCTTCAGGTTGGGATGACGGTCGAAGACGCCGCCGAAGATCATGAACCATAGGGGTCGACGCGTGAAGACGAAGACCTCGTATAGCCCCAGCATGCCGGCGTGCTCGTCGTCGTAGAGGTACTTCGAGTCGGTGGCCATGCCGGACGCGCCGGTGTGGAAGTTGAGAACGATGCCGAGGTCCTCACACGCCGACCAGAACGGCTCGTAGTAGTCGGCGGCATAGCCGGGCAGCTTCGCCCGGATCGACATCGCCGGCATCATCACGCCACCGAAGATGCCGTTGTCGCGGGCCCACGCCAGCTCCTCGACGGCGCGGTCGATGTCGTGCAGGTCGATCGGCATGACGCCGGCACGTCGGCCTTTCGCGGCGTTGCAGAAGTCGGCGAGCCAACGGTTGTAGCCGTGCAGTGCCGGCCACACGACGTCGAGGCCCTCGGCGGTCGCCGAGCCCAGGTACATCGCCGGGGAGATCCCGCCGACGAGGATCGGGCCGGGGTAGGAGACCTCGGCCTGGATGCCCTGCTCCTCGAGCACGGCGAGCCGCTTTCCGTCGGCGTCTCCGGCGAACACCCAGTCCGTGCTGTAGCGGGCAAGCCACTCCGACGTCGCCTTGATGTCCACGCCCATGCCCGCCAGCCGGCGAGCGGCAGTCGCGCGCACCGGGTCCGGATCGTCGATCGGCCCAGGGTCGTTCCCGCCGAGCATGGACATCGCCGTCGACGACAGGTCACCGAACGCCGCGACAGCCTCGCGGTGCGCCGGGTCGACGTAGGAGAGGAACTGGTCGAGATCGTCAGGTGCGGCATGGGCGTCCGCTGACACCACGACGTACGGCTTGCCTGCGTCTGCCCCCTGCGCCATGGGGGCAGCGTATGCCTTTACTTCATCGCCCAGACAACGTGGACCGACTCGCTGATGGTCTGCTTGCCGGGGTTCACCGGAATCGACGCGGACGGGGCGGACGCTCCAGCGGTGGTACCGCCGGCTCCGCCGGCGCTCGGCAGGTGCTGCACCCGCGAGCTGTGCGAGACGGCGCTGATCTTCTCGACCCGCCCCAGCTGCCGATCCGCCAACTCGGCGTACTGCTCGGCCGCGGCCTTGGCGGCGTCGAACGCCTTCGTTCGGGCCAGGGCCTCGTACTTCGCCCGGTTGGAGACGGTCAGCGTGGAGTCGTCGATGTCCAGGTTGTTGCCACCGGCGTTGGAGGCGGCGTCGAGCGCCTTGCCGGCCGTGTCGAGCGGATGCATGCGAGCCGTGATGTTCTCGTCGGCGCGGTAGCCGTTGCGCTTGCCGTGGCGGCCGTAGCTCGGCCCGACCGAAACCCCCGACGTCTGGATGTCGCTGGAGTCCACGCCGTTGGCCTCCAGGGCGTTGACCACATTCGTCGCAACCTGGCCGGCGGCATCGAGCGCTTCCTGCGCCGTGTCCCGACGCGCGTGCGCGTCGAGATAGCTGATCAGCGTGTCCGGCTTAGCCTTGACGCTGCCGTGTCCGGAGACGCTGATGGTGTCGTTGGAGCCGTTGCCGGCCGCCGCCGTGGCAGGCAGCGCGGCCGTCGCCGACAGACCGGCCGCGGCCAGCATCGAGACCGCCGCGATCCGAGTCGCGGCACGAACCCGCTTCAGCGCCATTTCCCCTCCTGAGTCGGATACAGGTCTGACGCGGTGGCGCGCCGGACGGTTGCATCCCAGCACGGGTGGGAGCCGGCGGCTACCGCTTGAACGGGTCCCGCGAGGGCGGGTCCTTGAGCTCGGCACGCGAACAGGTGTCGAGGGTCAGCCCGGCATAGCCGAGCGCGTCGTTGCAGAGCGAGTCGACCGTCCAGCCGCGCTTGCTGCCGTGGTCGGTGACGGTGACGCGGTAGATGGTGATGTCATAGCGGGTCGGGGCGCCGTACGCGGTGGCAATGGTGCCGACCAGCATCGAGGAGCCAGCCATGCCGCCTGGACCGTCCCACGGCTTGTCGAAGCGCTGCCACAAGCCAGGATTGACGATCCAGACGCCACCGTTGGCGACGTCGAGGCGGGCAAGCTCGTCGACCACTAGCTGCGCTTCGGCCTGCTTCAGCACAGCAGCGGGGCGAATCACCCGGCTGGTCTCAGCCACATCCCCCTCCCGTCAACTGGGGTGGTAGTTGAGACGGAACGCTATACCGCGCCGCCGGCGAACCCCGAGACACCACAACCTACGCCGCTGCGGAGGTCTTGGGAGCCGAAATCTCGAGGATCCTGCGGACAACCGTCTCTGGGTCGTCCCACATCGGCAGATGACCCAACCCGTGAAGTGGCAGGTACTCCGCCGTCGGAAGCAGGCGCTTCAGCCGCCGGTAGTGAGTGGGCCAGCGGATGATGCGGTCCCGGGTTCCGTAGAGGATCCGAACCGGGCAGTCGATCGGGCCCAGCTCGCCGTACGCCTCACCGGACTCGCTGACGGCGATCGCGTCGCGAAACACCTCACAACCGAGCGCTCCCTCGAAGAACGCGAGCGCGTCGGCCTCGCCGACGTTGTGCGGCCTGGCCATCAGGTCACGGAACGCAACGCGGCGCAACGCCGGCGAACGTGCGATACGGGGCAGCAACGCCTTGCTCGCCCGCAGCCGCAACATGCGTTCGTTGTTGCGGAAGTAGCGGAGTACGGCGCGTTCCTCGGCGCCGCCGTGCTCATAACCGCCACCGGGACAGATCGCCACCACCGACAAGGCGCGGCCGCGGCCGGCGAGCTCGAGCGCGCCCCAGCCGCCGAGCGAGTTGCCCACCAGGTGCGCCTGCCCGATTCCCCGGGCGTCCAGCTGGCGCTCGACCAGGTCGAGGCTGGCGGAGATGGTGAACGGCGAGTCGGGGGCGAACGACTCGCCGCCGAGGTGGCCCGGCAACGAGGGCGCGAACACGGTGTGGTGCGCCTCGAGCGCAGGGAGCACCGGCTTCCAGGTGCGCCAGGTGTCCGTGAACCCGTGCAGCATGACCATCGGGCTGCCTGTGCCACCCAGGTAGAACGGCTCCACCCGCCCATTCTGGCTCAACCGAGCATTTCGGGCGCAGGTACGGTTGGCCGCGTGCAGATTCACACCGACGCCGACCTGTGCACGGGTCACGGGATCTGCGAGTCCATCCTGCCGACGGTCTTCGAGGTCGGCAATGACGGACTCGTCCACCTGCTGGGCGTGGAGCTGACCGAGGACATGCGCCCGCTGCTCGAATCCGCCGTGGCGAGCTGTCCCTCCCGCGCGCTGCGCCTCGAAGGCTGACCGATGTCGGATCTAGCGGGCCGCGACCCGCACCTCGTGGTCGTCGGCGCCTCACTGGCCGGTCTGCGGGCCGTCGAGAGCGCGCGTCGTACCGGCTTCACCGGCGCCATCACCCTCGTCGGAGCTGAGGCCTACATCCCGTACGACCGCCCCCCGCTGTCGAAGGACTTCCTGACCACCGAGGGTGAGCCGGCTGCGACGATCCTTCGTGACGAGGCGGTGCTTCGCGACGAGCTCGGCCTCGAGCTGCGGCTCGGCACCACCGCGGTCGGCCTCGACACCGACGGTCGGGTCCTCGCGACCGACGCCGGGGAGATCCCGTTCACCTCGATGGTCATCGCGACCGGCGCATCACCCCGGATGCTGCCCGGAACCGAGCAGCTGCGCGGCGTTCATGTGCTCCGCACGATCGACGACGCGCGGGCGATCAGGGCCGCGCTCGACGCCCGCGCGCGCACCGTCGTCGTCGGGGCCGGATTCATCGGGTCCGAGATTGCCGCCTCCGCCCGCGCCCGCGGCTGCGAGGTGACGGTGGTGGAGGCGCTGCCGACCCCGCTGGCGCGGCCGGTCGGCGAGACCATGGGCAAGGTCCTCGCCTCGTTGCACGAGCGCAACGGAACGACGCTTCGCGTCGGCGTCGGGGTCGAGGGGCTCGACGGCGACGGCGACGGCGCGGTGCGCTCGGTGCGCCTTGCCGACGGCTCGAGCATCGAGGCGGAGCTCGTGGTGGTCGGGATCGGAGTGACCCCGAACATCGGCTGGCTGGCCGACTCCGGACTCGAGCTCGGCGACGGCGTCGAGTGCGACGAGAAGCTCTGTACCGGCGTCGCGGGGATCTACGCCGCGGGCGACATCGTCCGCTGGCACAACCCGACGTTCAACACCCGGATGCGCCTCGAGCACTGGACGATCGCGGCGGAACAAGGGGGTGTCGCGGGCCGCAACGCCGCGGATCCGGCAACCGCGACGGCCTTCGAGACCGTGCCGTACTTCTGGTCGGACTGGTACGGCAAGCGGATCCAGTTCGTCGGCATCGCGGCGGACACCGACGAGATCAAGACGGTCGCCGGTGATGTCGACGGCGACACCTTCGTCACGCTGTATCGCCGCGGCGACCGGCTCGGTGGCGCGCTCGCGCTCGAAGGTCGGTCGCAGGTCATGAAGTACCGCGGGATGCTCGCGGCCGGCGCCACGTGGGATGAAGCCTTGGCGTTCGCGAGAGAGCGCGCCGAGAAGGCCGCGGCTAAGGCTGCGGCCGCAGCTGCCGGTTGAGGAAGTCCACCTGCAACAGCAGGAGGTTCTCGGCCACCGTCTCCTGCGGGGTCATGTGGGTGACACCGGTCAGCGGCAACACGGTGTGGGGCCGGCCGCTCTCGGTCAGCCGCTGCGAAAGGCGCAGGGTGTGCGCGGCGACGACGTTGTCGTCCGCGAGACCGTGGATGAGCAGCAACGGCCGGGACAGCGACGGTGCGTCATCGAGCAGCGAGTTCGCGCGGTACGCCGCCGGCTGGTCTTGCGGCATGCCGAGATAACGCTCGGTATAGAAGGTGTCGTAGAGCGCCCAGTCCGTGACCGGGGCGCCGGCGATCGCCGCGTGGAAGACGTCGGGGCGGCGCAGGACGGCAAGCGCGGCCAACCAGCCGCCGAACGACCACCCTCGGATCCCGACCCGGGTGAGGTCGAGGTCGGGCTCGATCTCACCTGCCGCGCGCAACGCGTCGACCTGATCGTCGAGGACCGGACCGGCGAAGTCGAGATGAACGGCGCGCTCCCAGTCCGGGCCGCGGCCCGGCGTGCCGCGGCCGTCGACCACCAGGACCGCGAACCCCTGGTCGGCCAGCCACTGCGGCTCGAGCCACGCGGCGCGCGCTGACACGACTCGTTGCGCGTGCGGCCCGCCGTAAGGATCGACAAGAACCGGAAGCTTGGTGCCCGCGACGTGCCCGCGAGGCAACAGCAGACCCGCGCGCAGCGCCCGGTCACCGAGCGACAGCATCCGCACCTCGGGAACGAGCGGTGGTTCCAGCGCGAGCGACGTCAGCTCGACTCTCGTGCCGTCGCCGAAATGAACAACGGGACGACTGCCGAAGTGCGCCATGCCGGAACCGGCGAGGACCAGGGTGTCGCCGCCCACCACCGCGCGGTGCACCCCACTGCCGCCGGCGAGCTCGATGACCTCCCCGGCCTCGATCCGGTAGACGCCGACCGACGTCGAGTCCTCTCGCGACGCGGTGAACACCGGACCCGCGTCAGTCATCCCGACGACGGCATGGACGTACATGTCGTCGGGCGTCAGGCGGCTTGCGGCAGCGAACAGGCCGCGCACTCCGTCGACGTCGGCGATCCGCAACACCCGGTCGCCGAGCCAGGCGGGTACGCCGTCGAACAGCTCGACCCACGTCATGTTCCAGTCGACGTGACGCTCGACGGTCTGCCCGGTGCCGACATCCACCTCGAGAATGCGGACCTCGCGCTGGTCCCGGCTCACCACCGCGATCAGCGGCGGCTTGCCGTCACTCCAGTGAACTCTTCCGAGGTACGGCGAACGGCTGCGGTCCCATTCGATCTCGCGACGTTCGCCGTCAAGACCGAGCAGCCACAGCGTGACGTCGGCGTCGGCGGTCCCGGCCGCGGGGTACCGCACTGCTGTCGGGGGCTGATCGGGATGCGCCGGATCGGCGATCCACCACTGCGCTACCGGTGCCTCGTCGACCCGGGCGACCAGCAGTGACCGACCGTCCGGCGCCCACCAGAAGCCCCGGTAGCGATTCATCTCCTCGGCGGCGACGAACTCGGCGCGACCCCAGCTCACCGTGTCGACGGGCTCTCCGGCGAGGCACTGCTCGTTGCTGCCATCGACGTCGACGACCCGCAGCTCGCCGCCGTCGACGTAAGCCACCCGACGCCCGGTCGGATCCGGGCGGGGATCGAAGCAGGCCCGCGCCGTACCGAGCTCACGAACCTCTGCGGTATCCACGTCAGCGACGAACAGCCGACCGGCCTGGGCGAAGGCGGCGATCCGGCCGTCATCGTCCGCGGCGTAGGACACGACGCCGACCGCGCCCTCGCGCACCCGCTCGCGGCGGGCCCGCTCCGCAGCCGTCAGCTCGCCGTCGTCCGTCGGATCGACCACCGCGCGCTCGACCCGATCGGAAGCGTCGACCACCCACAGGCCGGTCCGCGGGTCGTCCCCGGCTGCGGCGCGCAGGAACAGGACCCGCGAGCCACCGGCACAGACGGTGAAGCTCCGAGCCTCGCCGAGGGTGAACCGCTGGGTCCGTGCCCGCAACCTCGGAAACGACTCCGGGGTGGACGACTCAGTCACAGCCGGCAGCCTATGAACTGCGGGCTAGGAAAGCCCGGCCGGACTCTGTGGCGAGCGCTGTGCGGCGCCGGGGTACGGCGCCGGATCGGGTCGCCCCGGCGCGAGCCGCGACAGCACCCCTGGCAGCGCGCCGGAGTGGACGACGTCGAGTCGCTGCGTCGCGCGAGTCAACGCGACGTAGAGGTCGCGCAGACCGCGCTCGCCTTCGGTCAGCCAGCCATTGGGCTCGACGAGAACCACGCCGTCGAACTCCAGGCCTTTGGCGTCCCCGATCTCGAGCACGGCGATCGGCGCGTCGAGACCTGCCGCGCCGGTACCCACCTCGCCCGGGTGACGCTCAGCGAGCGCGGATCGGACCCGCTCGAAGTCCTCGGCTGAGGTGAGGACCGCCAGCCGGCCGTCACCGATGGACGGGCGGGCCGCTGCGACAGTGGCGAGAACGACGTCGGCGAGAGCCTCACCCGGCATCACCCGGTGCGCCTGCGGCTGCGCACCGGCGTCTCGTACCGAAGACGGCGGAACCGCATCCGGGTCAGCGGCGGCAAGTACGTCGGCGGCGACCGCCATGATCTCGCTGGGGGTCCGGTAGTTCACCGACAGCTCGCGAAGACTCCACCGGTCCGGCGCCACGGCGTCGAGAGTGTCGGCCCAGCGTCGCGTGCCCCATGGCGCGGCGAGCTGGTCCACGTCACCGACGACCGTCATCGACCGCATCGGGCAGCGGCGGACCAACATGCGCCATGCCATCGGTGACAGCTCTTGCGCCTCGTCGACGATCAGGTGGCCGAACTCCCAGTCGGGGTCGCCGGCCGCCCGCTCGTTGATCGTCCGCCCGCCCGCGCCCGGCGCACCGAACCGCTCGGCGAGCGCGTCCGGGTCGACCTGACCCTGGTAGCCGCTGGCCGCGATCGCCTCCTGCGCATAGATCTTCTCCAGCCGCAGCCGGCGTCGTTCGGCCGCGACCCGCAACACCTCTTCGGGATCGCCGAGCACCGACCACGCCTCGTCGAGCAGCGGCACATCGGCCGCGGTCCACGGCGTGCCGGGCTCGCGCACCAGCAGCTCGCGCTCACGCCGGCTGAGCAGGTCCCTCCCGGCCTGGGCGAGGCCCTCCGGGGTGAAGAGCTCGGTGATCAGCTCGGTCATCGTCGTCCGCGGCCAGCAGGCGTCGACGACTGCCCTGAACTCCTCCGACTGCATCACCGCGCGAACAACCGTGCGGTCCTTGGCAAGCTCGGGATCGACCTCGGCGACGCGTCCCATGACGGTGCGCAGGACGTTCTTCGCAAACAGGTAACGAGCCCGGTTGTGGCGCCGACGGCTACGCCGGGCACGAGCCCGGGCGGCGGCCAGGTCCGACGGCTCGAGCGTGATCTCGAGGTCCTCGACCTCCACCGTCATCGGCCGCGACGGGATCCGCTGCCGCGCCGCGACCGCCGCCGCGACGACCCGCGCCATGCGCAGGTCGGCCTTGAGCCGGGCGACCTCGAGTGACTCGGTAGCGCCGACCTTGATGCCGGGCAGCAGACCTTCGAGAGTCGACAGCAGCACGCCGGTCTCGCCGAGCGACGGCAGCACCTGCTCGATGTACCGAAGGAACGTCGAACCGGGTCCGACGACCAGGACGCCGTTTCGCGCCAGTCGGTCCCGCTTCGTATAGAGGAGGTACGCCGCGCGGTGCAGCGCGACTGCGGTCTTGCCGGTACCCGGCCCCCCTTGGACGACGAGCACGCCGGCGGCGTCGGCGCGAATCACCCGGTCCTGCTCCGCCTGGATCGTCGCGACGATGTCGCGCATCCGCCCGGTGCGACTCTCGGTCAACGCCGCGAGCAACGCGCCCCCGCCACCGAGCGTGTCGCGATCCGCGTCGCTCAGCTGGTCGACGTCGAAGACGTCGTCTTCGATGTCGAGCACCTGACGCGCCTTCGTCCGCAGATGGCGGCGCCGCACGATGCCGAGGGACTCCGCCGGAGTGGCGCGGTAGAACGGCTCGGCTGCCGGCGCGCGCCAGTCGACGAGCATCGAGTCGTGGCGTTCATCGGTCAGCCCGATCCGGCCGATGTAGAGGCGATCGCCCCCCGACGTGTCGAGCCGCCCGAAGCACAGGCCCGGCTCGACGGCCTCCAGCTGGCTGAGCCGCTCCTGGTACATGACCGCGAACAGGTCCCGCTCGCTGCGGTTCTGGTGGGTGCCCGACGCACCGCGACCGAGGACCTCCTTGAGGCGGTCCCGCGCCTGCTCCCGAAGCTCGTCGAGCCGTGCGTAGAGCACGGCGACGTGCGCCTGCTCCCGCTCGACCTCTGAATTTCGGGACATCGATCCAGTCTGCACCTTCTGTCGCTTCGGTTCCGGATCTCCTGTGATCCACGTCTCAACTGAGCGTGAATCCGTCCGACTCACCCGTAACCGGCCTTGTGTATGGCCGGTTACTGAGGGGTAACCTTCAGTTGTTACCGGTGGGTAGCCGATACAGGTCGTCAGACCGGGCCCCCAACCCGCCCGACAGGGAGCGAGCAGTCATGGGTCACTACAAGTCGAACCTGCGCGACGCCGAGTTCACGCTCTTCGAGGTGCTCGGGCGCGGCGAGATCCTTGGTCAGGGCGCGTTCGCCGACGTTGACGTCGACACCGCCAAGTCGGTCCTCGACGAGGTCCGCCGGCTCGCTGAAGGCCCGATCGCGGAGTCCTTCGCCGACGCCGACCGCCACCCGCCGGTCTTCGACCCGGACAACCACACGGTGACCCTGCCGGAGTCGTTCAAGAAGTCCTATCGCGCTCTCATCGAGGCCGGCTGGGACCGGCTGCCGCTGCCGCAGGAGCTCGGTGGTCCGGGCCTCCCGCCCTCGATCACCTGGGCGGCGAGCGAGATGGTCATCGGCGCCAACCCGGCGATCCACATGTACGCCGCCGGTCCGGCCTTCGCCCAGATCCTGCACCGCAACGGCAACGAGACCCAGCGCAAGATCGCGCAGCTGATGATCGACCGCAACTGGGGCGCCACGATGGTGCTGACCGAGCCGGATGCCGGCTCGGACGTCGGTGCCGGTCGCACTAAGGCGACCGAGCAGCCCGACGGCTCGTGGCACATCGAGGGCGTCAAGCGCTTCATCACCAGCGGTGAGTGGGACGTCCCGGAGAACATCATCCATCTGGTGCTGGCTCGCCCCGAGGGCGCCGGTCCGGGCACCAAAGGCCTGTCGCTGTTCGTCGTACCGAAGTTCCACTTCGACCCCGAGACCGGTGAGATCGGAGAGCGCAACGGCGCCTTCGTCACCAACGTCGAGAAGAAGATGGGCCTGAAGGTCTCAGCGACCTGCGAGGTCACCTTCGGCGAGAACGGCACGCCCGCGGTCGGCTGGCTCGTCGGCGACGTTCACGACGGGATCGCCCAGATGTTCGAGGTCATCGAGATGGCCCGCATGATGGTCGGCACCAAGGCGATCGCAACGCTGTCGACCGGCTACCTCAACGCGCTCGACTTCGCGAAGAACCGGGTGCAGGGTGCCGATCTGACGCAGATGCTCGACAAGGCCGCACCTCGCGTCACGATCACCCACCACCCCGACGTACGCCGCTCCTTGATGTTGCAGAAGTCGTACGCCGAGGGCATGCGCGCGCTGGTGCTGTTCACCGCAAGCCAGCAGGACACCGTGATGGACGCCGCGTCGCGCGGCGAGGAGGCGACCGAGGCGTCGCGCCTCAACGACCTGCTGCTTCCGCTCGTGAAGGGCTGTGGCTCGGAACGCTCCTACGAGCTACTCGGGTCGCAGTCGCTGCAGACACTCGGCGGTTCCGGCTTCCTGCAGGACTACCCGATCGAGCAGTACATCCGCGACGCGAAGATCGACACCCTCTACGAAGGCACCACCGCGATCCAGGGCATGGACTTCTTCTTCCGCAAGGTGGTCCGTGACCAGGGCGCCGCCCTCACGACGCTGGTCACGCAGATCCGCGAGTTCGCCGACTCCGAGGCCGGTAACGGCCGGCTCAAGAACGAGCGCGAGCTTCTCGGCAACGCCCTCGCCGACGTGCAGAGCATGGTCGAGACGCTGGTCGGCTACCTGACCGCCGCCGCCGAGGACATGCCGAGCATCTACAAGGTCGGGCTCAACACCTCGCGGCTGCTGCTCGCCATCGGTGACGTCGTCATCGGCTGGCTGCTGCTGCGCGGTGCCGAGGTCGCGCTGAACGCCCTCACCTCAGGGCCGGCCAACGACTCTGCATCTGGGGCCTTCGCCCGGGACAACGACTTCTACGAGGGCAAGGTCATCGCGGCGAAGTTCTTCGCCCAGACCCGGCTCCCGCTGATCGCGGCCGAGCGCGTGATCCTCGAGGGCGCCAACCTCGAGATCATGGAGCTTCCCGAGACTGCCTTCTGACCGGCAGCCTTTGCGAGTTCCCTAGGCTCGCACGGCATGGCTGATCTGCGGCTGGACCACGTCAGCGTCGTCGTTGCCGACCTGGCGCCGGCGATCGCGTTCTTCACCGAGCTCGGCATGGAACTCGAAGGTCGGACCCAGGTCAGCGGTGACTGGGCCGACCGGATCAACCGGATCGACGGCGTGGCTGTCGAGATCGCGATGATGCGCACGCCCGACGGCAGCGGCAAGCTCGAGTTGACGAGGTTTCACGCGCCGGCCCTGGCCGCCCACGACCCGGCCACGGTCCCGCCGAACGCCCTGGGCTTGCGCAGTGTGATGTTCGAGGTTGAAGACATCGACGCCACCATCTCCCGGCTGCGTCCGCACGGCGGTGAGCTGGTCGGCGA
>DASZYY010000183.1:0-4699 GCA_035545175.1 Mycobacteriales bacterium | reverse complement strand
CCGTCGAGCGAACGGCCACCCGGGGTGAGGTAGTGCCCGACGGTGAGCTCGATGTTGGAGCCGTCGGAAAGCCGGTCCGGCGCCTGGACGCTGCCCTTCCCGAAGGTCTGCGAACCGACGATGATCGCGCGACCGCGGTCCTGTAGTGCGCCGGTGACGATCTCTGCCGCACTCGCCGTACCGCCGTTCACCAGAACCACGAGCGGAATGGACGTGTCGCCCCGGCCGCCGCGAGCCGCTAGCGGCACCGGCGGGCTTCCGCGCTGGACGTAGCTGACCACCGTGCCGCGGTCGAGAAACGCCGACGCGGTCCGGACTGCCTCGTCGAGCAGGCCGCCCGGGTCGTTGCGCAGGTCGAGGACGATGCCGCGCAGGTGATCACGAGCCGCCGCGCGCACCCGGGCGCGCACCCAGTCGCCGACGCCGCGCGTGAACATCGCGATCCGCAGCCGCTCGACACCGGGCTCGATGCGCTGTGCGCTCACATCACCGTTGCGGATCCGGGTCCGCGACAGCACGTCGGTGAGGGTTCGACCGTGGCGCAGCACTCGGACGGTGACGCTCGTGCCGGGCCGACCCCACAGCGCGCCGGCCACATCGGCCACGGTTCGTCCCTCGACCGGCAGCCCGGCAACCGCGGTGAGCACGTCGCCGGCGCGAAGCCCGGCGTGCGCGGCCGGCGACCCGGTCTGCACGCTCTCGATCCGCAGCACGCCGCCCGACGTACGGCGGACCCAGATTCCGACGCCGCTGTAGGACCCCGACAGCGTCTGTTCGTAGTGGGCGAACTCCGCCGGCTCGTAGTACGCCGACCACGGGTCACCGAGAGCGCGAAGCATCCCGTCGACGGCGGCTTGCTGCAGCACCGACGGCGACACCGGCTTCGCCGCGTGTGCCTCGATCGCGCGTACCGCCTGGTCGAGCACGGTGTCCCGGTGCGGTGCCGGCTTGCCGCCGTGCACGACGGCTCCCGTCAGCGCGCCGGCACCGAACGCCGCAACCACCGCCGCCACGACAAGCGGCCGGATGCGCTGAGGCAACGCGGGGCTCCTAAACCCGGAGGTGGCGCTGCAGCGTGAGGAAGGAGGCGATCGCCGGCAGCAGGATTCCGATGACGATGACGAGGGGCAGCGCGCTCAGCAGAGTGGACCACTCACCGAACGGCGCGAGCACGCGGGTGGCGAGCGTGCTGGAGATGTACCACTTCACGGCCACCAGCAGCAGGACGGCGAGCCCCGAGCCGGCCACCCCTGCCGCCGTGCCCTCCAGCACGAACGGCGCCTGGATGTAGAAGTCGGATGCACCGACGAGCCGCATGATCCCGGTCTCGCGGCGACGGCTGAACGCCGCGACCCGCATCGAGTTGTAGATCAGCAAGCAGGTCGAGATCAGCAGCAGGACGGTGAGCAGCAGCGCACCGAGCGTGACGTGGTGGAAGAAGGAGAACAGCCGCTTCAAGGTCGCCGATGCGTTCTGCACCGACTGGACACCCTTGGCCCGGCCCACCGCACTCGTGATCACCGGGTACTGGTGCGGGTCCTTGAGCTTCACGGCGAACGACTCGGGAAGCTGGTCGGCGGTGGTCACCTTGACGAGCTCGGGGTTCCCCTTGAACTCCTCCTGGAAGCGCTTGTACGCATCGGACTGCGAGATGTAGGTGACCTTCTCGACCTGCGGCAAGCCCGCGAGCGTCGACTGGATGCTGCTGCGGTCGGCGTCGGTGAGACAGTTCGAACCAGCCTGCGGCGTGCCGCAGACCGGCTCCAGGTAGACCGAGACCTCGATGTTGTTGAGGAGGTCGCGCTCGAGCTGGTTGGCGCCGATCCGGATGATCAGCGCGATGCCGAGCAAGGTCAGCGAGATCGCGACCGTCATGACGGCGGCAATGGTCATCGTCACGTTCCGCTTGAGGCCGATCCCGACCTCTTGCAGCACGAACTCAGTGCGCATCCCCGGCTCCCCTACTGCGCGTAGCCGTAGACGCCGCGGCTCTGGTCGCGGATCACGTGCCCGCCGTCCATCTCCACGACGCGGCGGCGCATCGAGTCGACGATGTTGGAGTCGTGCGTCGCCATCACGACCGTGGTGCCGGTGCGGTTGATCCGGTCGAGCAGCTTCATGATGCCGATGCTGGTCGCCGGGTCGAGGTTTCCGGTCGGCTCGTCCGCGAGCAGCACGCGCGGCCGGTTGACGAACGCGCGGGCGATCGCGACCCGCTGCTGCTCACCACCGGAGAGCTCGTCGGGCTTGCGGTTCTCCTTGCCGTCGAGGCCGACCAGGCTGAGCACCTCGGGGACGACCTTCGCGACGACGTGGCGCGGCTTGCCGATGACGTCGAGGGCGAACGCGACGTTCTCGGCGACGGTCTTGTTCGGCAGCAGCCGGAAGTCCTGGAAGACCGTGCCGATCTGGCGCCGCAGCGCGGGCACCCGCCAGTGGGACAGCCGCGACAGCTGCTTGCCGGCGATCCAGATCTCACCCTTGGTCGGGAGCTCGGCTTTCAGGGCGAGCCGCAGGAACGTCGACTTGCCCGAGCCCGACTGACCGACGAGGAATACGAACTCCCCCTTGTCGACGTCGACGGAGACGTTCTCGAGCGCAGGCCTGGTGCTCGTCGGGTAGACCTTGGTCACCGACTCGAAGCGAATCATCGGGAGTCAGTCTAAGGCGGGTCTAGGCATCCGCCTGGCTACGACGCCAGCGGACCTCGGCCTCGATGAAAGCGTCGATGTCGCCGTCCAGCACCGCGCCGGTATTGCCCACTTCCAGGCCGGTCCGGGCGTCCTTGACCAGTTGGTAGGGGTGCAGGACGTAGTCGCGGACCTTGTCGTCACTGCCGAACCCGACCGTGTTGCGCGAGCCCTTGAGCCGGTCCATCTCCGCCGCCTCGGCCTTGCGGCGCTCCTCGAGCAGCCGCGCCGCCAGGACCTCCATCGCGCGGGCCCGGTTCTGGATCTGGCTGCGCTCGTTCTGGCAGGTGACGACGATCCCGGTGGGCAGGTGGGTGAGCCGCACCGCGGAGTCCGTGGTGTTGACGCCCTGCCCGCCCGGCCCGGACGAGCGGTAGACGTCGACCCGGATCTCGTCCTCCGGGATGTCGACGTGGTCCGCCTCGTCGACCACAGGCGTCACATCAACCCCGGCGAACGACGTCTGCCGCCGCGCCTGGTTGTCGAACGGCGAGATCCGCACCAGCCGGTGTACGCCGTGCTCGCCGGCGAGGGTGCCGTAGGCGAACGGCGTCCGCACGACGAAGGTCGCGGACTTGATCCCCGCCTCTTCGGCGTAGGAGGTGTCGAAGACCTCGGTGGCGTACTCGTGGCGCTCGGCCCAGCGCAGGTACATCCGCATCAGCATCTCGGCCCAGTCGGCCGCGTCGGTGCCGCCGGTGCCGGAGTTGATCGTGACGACCGCGTCCCGCTCGTCGTACTGCCCCGACAGGAGGGTCCGGATCTCCAGGCCCTCGATGTCCGCGCGAAGCGTCGGCAGATCGGACGCCGCCTCGGCCAGCAGGTCGTCGTCCCCGAGCTCCAGCGCGGCGGCGAGGTCGTCGAGCCGGCCGCGCAGGCCGTCGAGGCGCGCCAGGTCGGCCTTGAGCGCCGACAGCCGCCGGGTCACCCGCTGGGCACGCTCCTGGTCGCCCCACAGATCGGGGTCACCGGCCTCGGTCTCGAGGGTGGCGAGCTCGGCGCGCATGCCGTCCGGCTTCAGCACCGCCTCGATCGAGGTCAGCGTCGCCGCGAGCTCCTTCAGCTCCTCGGCAGGCTCGGCAGACACGAACAACGAGGCTACCCGTGGCAGGCGGCTGCGGTGCCTGCCACGGGGGACGTCGCATGCGCGGTGTCCGCCACCGC
This sequence comes from Mycobacteriales bacterium, assembly GCA_035545175.1. Lineage (GTDB taxonomy): Bacteria > Actinomycetota > Actinomycetes > JAFAQI01 > JAFAQI01 > DASZTV01. Next base: position 845 of record DASZYY010000183.1, on the reverse strand, counting down.
AACGGTGCCGTCCGATGACAACCCGAGCCACTCGAGCAGCCGGCCGAAGGGCACCTGCACCTCGCCGTGCATCGCGACCGTGACCGTGGTGCCGTCGACGGTCGTGTCAGGCGCATCCAGGCGCCGGAAGGCCCGGCCGAGATCGGGACTTCGCTCCTCGACCGACTCCCTCGCCATGGCCGCCGCGCGATCCGGGTCGAGCGGCAGCGACTTGCCGCACTCCAGGTCGGGACCGTCGTAGATCCGGCCGGTGTCGACGCCCTCCGCGGCTTCGACCGCCGCGGCATCGGCCGCAGACGACAGCGCCCGCTCGGCGAGGAACACCTTCGAGATGTCGATGCCGGCGACGACCAAGGCGATCGCGATCGCCGTGTACCCCACGATCAACACGGTGATCGATCCGTCGTCGCGGTCTACTCGCACGTGTCCTCCGGTACGCCGGTGCCGGAGAAGCAGCTGATCCGCTCCGAGTGGTGGGCGCTGACGGCGATCGAGGCGACGCACCGGTCCCGGCACATCCAGGACGGCACGAGCGGGATCGGGACCTGCGCGCTGAGCGCGACGGTGAACCGTGACCCCGGCGCGTAGTCGCACGGTGAGCAGTCGACGACCCGGCCGCGCGGTGACCAGTCGACGCCCTGGTCGTGCAGTGCCAGTCGCACCGCCGCCTCCGCGCGGCGCTCACCGAGATCGTCGTCGCCCGCGGTCGCGTAGGCCCGGGCGGCATCTCGGGCCGCGGCCGTCATCCCGAACGCCGCACGTTGCACCGACACCGCGGTCAAGACGACGTAGACCAGCGGCACCAGCAACAGGACGGCCAGGAAGACGAACTCCACCAGCGCGCT